>RDOE01000056.1 GCA_011364975.1 Promethearchaeota archaeon
AACTAAATTATCCTACGTAATATTGAGAAGTTAATAAAGATGTTTAATATTTTAAGGATCAAATTTCCAAGGCTTTTGTCTTTTTAAGCAATAAGCTTTACGTGAATATTCTTCTATCATTCTATGAGTATTAAAAAATGCAGCAAGAGAAATAGCATTTTTACATTTAAATAACCATTCGTCATGATTTAAGTATGTGGGAATAACCTGATTTTCTAAAATGTTATAAATAGCATCTGCATCAATCTTTTCATCATTTGAAACTCTTGGATCTTTAGGATCAGAATCATTAGGGCCTATTGCCCAACCTGCCATAGGATTCATACGATACCCTTCTAACCACCAACCATCTTGTATACTTAAGTTTAGAACACCATTTAATGCTGCCTTCATACCGCTTGTACCGCTTGCTTCACGATATCTTTCAGGAGTATTAAGCCAAATATCACATCCGGAAACTAGCATGTGAGCTAGATCCATATTATAATTTTCCATCATTACTACTTTTACACCAAAATTTTGTTGAAGATATTCACCAGATTCATAGATTTTTTTTATATAATCTTTTCCCATCTGATCTTTGGGGTGTGCTTTACCCGCAAATATAAATTGAATCTTGTCCTTACAGATTTTTCCTAATCTCTCCATATCATGAAAGATTAATACTCCTCTTTTATAAGTGGCAAATCTTCTAGCGAATCCAACCGTTATTAATTCTTCATCAAGTAAATTCCAGCTGTGGCCTTTCTGATAGCTAATTAAATTAAATTTGTTTTCAATATGAGCATCAAACAGATCTAAATCATCTAACTCAATCGCATTAGCGAGAACTGAGGGATTTGCTCTCCAATTTGGCCACTTTTTTGTGAATAATTTACGTAGTGGTTTTGATATCCAAAACGGTAGATGAATCCCGTTAGTAATATAATCGATTTCATATTGTGGGAACATTTTCTTGGTAATTTCACCATGCTTTTTAGCTACTGCATTTCTGTATCGCGAAAGCCCCATTCCCAAATAAGTCATGTTAAGCTCGCCTTTATCATCTCCTATTTTTCTTATATCTTTAGGTAGTCTATTCTCAAATACTTTATTGACCAAATCTTGAGAGAATCGATCATGACCCGCAGGTACCGGAGTGTGTGTGGTAAAAACCACATGCTGTCGAACTTTTTCCAAATCTCCATTCATCATTTCATAGAGTTGTACTGTAGCGAAAGAACCATGACCTTCATTTAAGTGATATGTTTTAATATTGTTATATCCTAAAGAATTAAGTAACTTTACCCCCCCTATTCCTAATATAATCTCTTGAACTATACGATTCCAACGAGAAGTTGAATCATATAGAGATCCTGTCATTTTTTTCATCCATTCTTCATTTCCCTCAACATCAGTTGTTAATAGATAAACAGGTAGTATATGACCTGATTGACCAACAATTTTATATAACCATGCGGATACTTTTACGTCTTTATTCTCAACTTTGACAGTAATTGGTCGTTCCACTTTCTCAAATTCATAATAAAAATTCCATGAAATTTCCTTTTCACGTTGTTCTCCAAATTCATTATAGAATTGATAAAAATATCCTGAACTATAACATAAGCATACTGCAACCATAGGAATTTCTAAGTCTGCAGCAGATCTCACAGTGTCCCCGGAAAGTACTCCTAAACCACCACTGTATGTTGGAATATTGCTTTCAAGTCCAATTTCCATAGATATGTAAGCTACTGAGGTGTTTTCTTTTAAATTATCATCTATTTCCATAAATTTGCACGCTTCTAATGATATAATTTTCAAATATGATGAACTAAATTACAGAGGTTAAATATAATTTTTAAGATTTTTAATTAACTAAAATAAAAAAAACCATTCTAATTAATTCTTATTATCCCTTTTATTTATTCATTCTTTAAATTTGTTTCGTACTTTAAAACATAAAATTAGTTATAGCATTTCCATTATTTCACTTTTTTCTTCGTAAAAAATTCCATAAGTGTAATATTTTTATGTCTGAGAGGATGCTCTGAATTTAATTAGGGTTATTTTAAAATATCCTTACTTTATGAGCACAAGAATAGGGTTGAGGAAACCACATTACATTAGGAAATGTAATCTGAAACTGGAAGGTATCTCAAAAAAAATTTCAAAGACAATACACCTTAAGATATATATTTTTCCTATTGAATGAATTAGAATTTTAAAATTATTAATTAAAAATTCGATTATGAATTTTGTGAACCATATTAGAGATTTAAAACTCTTATTTAAATTCCAATTCTCCTTTTTTCATTGGAATTTTCTTTATTGTTCCATGAACATCTATTTTTTCCAAATCCTGCTTATTCAATTGCTCTAATAAACTTTTGTTTTCAAAAGGAGGTATCTGATTTATTATACTAGGTCTAGGGAGAGGATTTATTAAATTTGGTTGCAAAGGATTAGATCTATTATTAAATTCTTTTTCATAAACTTCTTGATTAGAAGAATAATTATCCAAGAAAGGAGATTTTATTAAAAATTTTGCTTCAGTTTTCTCAATCTTTGAAATTGAGTTTTTAGGAACCGAAACGTTAGATATTCTACAAATTGGACAATTAATTTCATCTATTCCATGTATACAAGGCAAAGAATCTCACTAAATTTATTAAACAGTATTAAATGTTTTAAATTAATTTTATCTTATATTTTTTGTTATTATTATCTATGAATAATGACTTCTTAAATGAAATAATCTCTCAACCTAAAGCGCTTAAAGATACCTTTAATTATATATTAAATGAAGGAAAACCCCAATTCCTAATTATTCGGGATTTTATTAAAAAGGGAGGAATTACTAAATTAATCTTTACAGGGATGGGATCTAGTTACATAAGTTCATATTTACCTTATTATATTCTAAATCCATATGGGATAGCTATAGAAATACGTGAAGCTGGAGAATTTCTACTTAATACATTTCCTGAAGTAAAACAAGATTGCTTCAAGGATACTGGAATTGTAATTATCTCACAATCGGGGGAATCAGGTGAAATAAGAGAACTTGTCCGAAAATTAAATGATATGGAGGATAAGCCTTTGACCATTGGCATAACTAATAATCCGGATAGCTATTTATCATATCGAACAGAATTACAAATTTTTATGAATTTTGACAAAGAAGTTTCTGTCACTTCTAAAAGTTATGTGTGCACTCTTTTAATTCTCTATGTAATGGCAAAATCTATTATTTGTGATTTTTTTAACTTAGAAGAAGAAATCAATAAAGTTTACAATTTAATTGAGAAAATGTCTAATCTCTTGAACTTTAAGGAAAACATTGATAAAATTTGGAATGAGTGTGTTTTATCCTTTGGTATTGATGTCGATTTCGTTGAAATTTTATCAGATGGTACATCAATGACCACAGTACATCAAGCAGCTTTAAATTTCAAAGAAGTGGCTAAGACTTATTCAGAAGCTAATTCCTTAACTTTCTTTAGACATGGAGGTATAGAAATTCTAAATAATAAAACTAAATTAATAATTATAACTTCTGATAATAAAAATTTAGAATTTACATATAAATTTTTACTCGGTATTGTAAACGAATGGAAATTCGGAAAAATATTACATATAACCAATCAAAAGCTTGATGAAAAATTAAAAGACGTCCATCAAAATCCAAAAATTATTTTATATAAACATGAAATTACTGATGCATACTTAGCACCTATCATGGAAATTGTGATAATTCAATTATTTGCATATAGAATTGCTGAAACGAAGGGGATCGAACCGGGTAAGTTCTATTATTCTCAGAAAGTTACCGATGTCTTCAAATAATATAGCTTGAGCAAACTCATACGTTATTATTAAAATGGGGTTGAGATTTAAATGATTTCCTTGAATCAATTTCAGTTTTATTAATATAAAATTTATAAAGTCATTTCCATTAAAGTTATTATTTACAAAACAAATTTAAACAAAAATATTAACAATTAAATTAATTGGTGTATATAATGGCAGATTGGCAAGTAAATGAACAAAAAGCATGGTTCCATAAATGGTGGCCACAAGGTGTTCCATTCAATGTTAATTTTGAGAGAATATCTTTAGGAGAATTTTTTGAAACGCAAAGAAAGAAATATCCTAATGATAATATTATGTACTTTATAGAGACGTGGATGACATATGAAGAAGCAGGGCAAGCAATAGATTCTTTTGCCACAGCACTTCATAATTTAGGATTAAAAACTGGTGATGTGGTGGGACTATTTTTACCCAATTGTTTTCAATATGTAATTTCATTTTATGCATGTGCTAAATTAGGTGTTATTGCAACTGGGATTAATCCTACGTTTAAACCTTTAGAAGTACTTCACCAGATTGAAATAACCAATGTGAAAGTTATAATTACTCTAGATGCACTTTACGAAGAACTAATTAAGCCAATAATCGAAAAAACAAGGGTTGAATTCGTAATTTATACCAGTATAATAGATCTAGCCTCGGGACTTTCTCCAATTAAAAAAGTTCTTGGAAAATTAATTGGCAAAATTCCCAAAGGAAAAGTGGATTTTGAACCCTCTTACAAATTTTTAGATTTATTAGAAACCCAACCTAACCTTCCTAAGGTAAATTTCGATCCAACTTCTCATCCCGCTACATATCTCATGACGGGCGGTACGACTGGTGTTCCCAAAGCGACTGTAATAACTCATTTCAATTTAGTTTCCAATGTAAGACAAATTGTTGAAATATTTGGTGGTGAACAACCTGGATTAGGTGATGTGGGGGCGTTACCTCTATTTCATTCATTTGGCTTAACAGCAATTATGAACGTTGCAATTGGAGTAGGTGGTTGGATGATGTTATTTCCAAGACCTCCACCAACCGAAGAATTTCTAAAAGAAATTGATAATATAGACGCACCAAAAGGTCTCGCTTATGCAGGAGCAGAGATTTTATTCAAACGTATTGCAGATTTCCCTGAGCTACATAAATTTCCTAACATAATGGGTAAATTACGATTGAATGTCTCTGGTGCAGGACCGTTACATGCCCCGGTAAGAGATGCATTTGAAAAGAATACAGGAGGTAGAATAGTGGAGGGATACGGTCTTTCTGAAGCTAGTCCGGTTGTAAGTGCCGGTAATTTATTTGGCGAAAGTCCTATGGGGACTATCGGAATGCCTCTCCCAGGAACAGATTGGGGTATTTTTGATGCAGAAGCTTCTAATTTAGAGAAAGGGCCTATAGCTGATGGCTTACCCGGTTCTAAATATGGAGAAGAGAATACAGGAGAATTGTGCGTTTGCGGTCCACAGGTTATGAAAGAATATTTAAATCGCCCTGAAGAAACCAAGGAAACAATCCAAAAATGGGATGGAAGACTTTGGCTAAGAACAGGAGATATTGGTTTTATGAATGATGATGGAACTGTTGCTCTTAGAGACCGAAAAAAGCAATTAATTAAAGTTGCAGGTCATTCAGTATTTCCAAAAGAAGTGGAGGAAATGTTAATGAAGAATGAAGCCGTATCCGAAGCGGCTGTAGCAGGACTTCCTGATCCTTCTGGAAAACTAGGAGAAATTACCAAAGCATGGGTAGCTTTAAAGCCAGAATATGTTGGTAAAATAACAGAGAAAGAATTAATTACATGGGCAGAAGAGAATATGACTAAATGGAAATGCCCAGCACTCATAGAATTTATCGACGAAATTCCTAAAAGTATCCTTGGTAAAGTTGAAAGGAGAACATTACAAGAAGCAGATCCTCTTTTTAAAAAAGGTTTATAACAATATTCATTTTTTTTCTTTTTTTTCCATTACTATGACATATTCAATTTAGATAAAGCCAAAAAATTATATCGATTAAATATCTCTTTTTTAATCCTGATTTTTCAACTATAAGATTTTTAATGGATAGAAAGGATTCTATGGAGATTATCGAGTGAAAATGAAATAAATTTTAATTATACTCTAAATTTATTGAAAATAATTTATATAACTAATAATCTAGCATTTAAGTAGTGAATAAATCTTGACAAAAGGAATCATTCTCTCTGGAGGTTGGGGAACAAGACTCAGACCACTTACATGTACAATTCCAAAAACTTTGATACCGATCGTTAATAAACCAGTCATTGAACGCCAAATTTTGCTATTGAAAGAAGCTGGAGTAAAAGAAGTTGTATTAGCTGTAAGTGTGATGTCCGATATTATAGAACGTTATTTTAAGAATGGAGAAAAACTAGGAGTAAATATTAAATACACCCAAGAGAAATATCCAAGGGGAACAGCAGGTGCAATCAAATTAGCAGAAGAATTTCTAAAAGATGATAATTTTTTTATGTTGAACGGAGATGTTATTTTAAATTTTAACTTCGGAGAAATGTTAAAACAACATAATAAAAACCAGTGTTTAGGGACAATCGCAAGTAAAATAGTCGATGATCCCTCCCCTTATGGTGTTTTAATTGTTGATAAAGATACGAATCAACTGCTTAAATTTCTTGAAAAAGATGAATATTACCCCCCTAACGGTAAGATTGTTCCTATGCCTATTAATGCAGGTGTGTATATTCTTGAACCTGAGATATTTTCTTATATTGAACCTAATAAAAAGGTTTCAATTGAAAGAGAAGTATTTCCCAAATTAGCAGAAAAGAGCAAGTTGTATCACTATCCGATTAAGGGGATTTGGAGTGATATAGGGAAACCATACGAATTATTAACGGGAAATATTCTATTAATGAAAGATTTAATAAGAAATTTAAAAGGTCAAATTAAAAATTTGGTAGATGATTCAGCAGATATTCATCCAACTACCATTATTTATTCGCCATGTGTTATTGGATCGAATGCTGTAATTCGAGAAAATTGTAAAATTGGACCTAATGTTGTTATTGGAGATAATGTATTTATCGATAGTGGTTCGGTTCTTAAAAATTGCTTAATCTATAATGAAACTTATGTTTCTAAACAAGTAAGTATCGAAACAGCAATTGTATCTGACAATTGTAATATTAAAAGGGATGCAATTTTGAAAGGGAATAATGAAAATTTGGTTATTTTATCTTCTTATGTTGAAGTTTTGGATAACGTAGAATTAATTGCTCCTCCTAGTATCTCATTAAACATATGTCATCATGAAGTTGTTAAAGAAAGTATGAAATAATATGAAGGAATATTTAAACCCGGATAAGATTCAACAAGATATTGCTAATAATAAAATATCCATTAAAGATGCATTAAAACTATATGAATCCATACTAACTAAAAGTGATAACGAAGATTTGAGACATAACGTAATTATGTCTCTTGGCAATTTCTCTGTTGAGAGAGAAGAAATATTTAAAATATTAGAAATTAGCTTAATTTCTGATGAATCAGAAAGAATTAGATATGCTTCAGCTATAATATTAACAGAAAAGTTCTCTGATTATGATATCTCCCCCCTATTATGGGCAATCGAGAGTGAGAGTTCTATTTTTTTTTTTAAAAATATGTTAAATCAATTGGATAAGTGTAAAACTCTTAATAGTGATATATTACGAGATAAAATTCTCAATAAAATATCAATTCACTATAATCTCACTCCTCTTGACTCTAAATTTATATTAGATGTTGATTATTTAGATTACTTGAAATTTAGAGATGAGTTGAGTGAGTTTTCAAAAAAATTTCATCCAACAGAATTAGAAATTCAAGAATTGATTAAAGAAAATACTCAACTAGGGTATAAAGGATTATCCAGAGTTAGAACGAGTCAGAATAAGTATATAACGGATTTAGATTTAAATGAATTAGATGAAATACCAGATTCAATTTGCAATTTAACCAAACTGAATACTTTAAGAATATCACATTGTAACCTTAAAAAAGGGCCTCAAAAATGTCCTATTTTAGAATCTTTAGACTCATTGGTTATGGTTAATAATGATTTGGAATTTATACCAAACTGGGTCATTAATTATGCAAATCAAGAAAGAAATATTCAAAAATATATTGATGAGGGAGTTATCACTTCTGAAGCATATATTTTAGTATTAATGGAAATACTTTCAGGACGTAAATGTAATAAAATTAATGAAACACCTAATATAGAACACTTTTTTTCAGTATGCTATAGTTTGAATGATAATGGTAATATAATTGGTCTCTATTATTCAAATAAGAATTTACAAATAGGAATTATTCCAAAACAAATATGTGAGCTGAAATATTTAAAAGAACTAACCTTAACAAAACAAAAAGTAAAAGAAATACCAGACTGCTTCATTAAATTGCAACATTTAAAAGAATTGAATTTAAAGGAGAATAAAATTACTTTTGTTCCAGAAAAAATAATTCAATTGAAAAATATTGAACTAGTCGACTTACGCAAGAATCCTTTCAAAAATATTCCGAATTCTATCTCAAATTCAGACCGATTCAAAATTTAAGCAAATAAATTTCCGTAATCAGATATTAATCATTACATCTAACGGATTCTTTTAACCATAAGGGTAATTTTCCCTCATTAATTAATATTTTAAAAAGATTTGGGAGACTATCAAATTGTTTCATGCATAATTGATACTCTTCTTCACTTATAGATGAGGTTATTGGAAATAATGAAAGCATCATTTCCCTTTTACTCGTAATTAAATTCCTAACTTTATCACACGGAAATAGTGTACATAGGGCACAATTTTCTACACCTTTTTCTAGTGCACATGGACGTACTTTACAATTTCCATCTGCATGCTTTCCCTTATTTATACAACCTACACATTTAACATTATCTACATTATATCTATGGTTCCCAAAGATCTTTTTCCATCCTTCTACCATTTTTTTTCTAATTTCGGGATCTTCAGAACGAGCGGCACATAAATGACAATTATATCCGCAATATCCAAGCTCTTCTTTCATAAAAATTCACTATACTAAATTTTCGCATTTTCAACCGTTTTATAATAAGCCTAATTAGCAACAACAGATGTCAATTTTAATAATTTAGTTTGTAATTAAATAGGATTAAAATACAACTCGTTTGTATTACTAATTTTGGCAAAAACGTTATAAATTGACAAGTAATACTGATATAAAAAAGAGAAGTTTTATTTTCCAGTTTAAATAGTTTCGGAGTGATTTTATGGCTCAAATGACCAAAACTAAAATTATTTCTAAAGAAAAACCTTTTGAATCAGATAAAAATCTAATCCTAAAGATGTTAAAATTTATTGCTACAAATTTAAAATTCTTATTAATTCCAGGATATAGATTGGAGGATTTGACTCTCCGGGAAATAGAATTTGAAAAAAATATTAGCAAAAGAAGATTCATTAGACGGCTTAAATCTGTTTTAACTTTAATTGGTATTGGTATAATTTTTGCGATTATTACTATGGCAGTATTTCCAGAATGGTTAGCGCCTTATTCGTTCGAAGAGGCCAATGGATTACCGGGGAATTCATGGTTTCCTCCTTCAGAAGATTATCCCTTAGGACAAACTGAGTTTGGGAGAGATATTTTATCAAGGATAATTTTTGGCGCACGTTCCTCCTTAACAATTGCCCTTCCCTCAATAACTTTTAGTGTGGTATGTGGAGTTATTATAGGAGTAGTTGCTGCTTATTACGGAGGTTGGATTGATGCTGTTATTATGAGACTAGTTGACATTTTTTTAGCATTCCCCGGATTAATACTCGCTATGGTCTTTATTGCTATTTGGTCGCCTAGGATGGAATATATTATGCTTGCCTATGGTATAATTGGTATCCCATTCTATTCTCGACTTATACGAGGCTCTGTTTTACAATCACGCACTTTACCATACGTTGAAGCTGCTAAAGTAGCAGGAGCTGGAAATTGGAGAATCATGTTTAAACATATATTACCTAATTGTATTCAACCGATAATTATTTCATTTACATTTAATATTGGAGGAATTATTTTAGCTTTAGCAGGATTAGCATTTTTAGGATATAGTGATGTTGAACTCATTGAATGGGGAAGAGACATTGATATTGGTAGAGGACAACTAGTAAATGCACCTTGGGCAGCATTTTGGCCAGGAATTATGATTTTATTTACGGTACTTGGTTTTATGTTACTAGGAGATGGTTTAAGAGACGCTCTAGACCCAAGAATGAGAAATTTATAAAATTTAATTTTTCTTTTTTTTAATTTTATTTTACCTAAATTCTTTAAAGGTATTAAGATATATTGAATAATTGAGAAATTCATTAATTTGTGATATCATATGGAAGATTTAAAGGATAAAGGTATGAAAGTTTTCAATGCTTTATTTGAAGGTAAAAAAAAGGTTGAACTTGATGAAATTGAATATGAAATAAAAAAATTTTCAAGTGGCGTAAAATACATTGATTACTTTGGATATAGGTTTATAGAACAAAACCGTAATAAAAAATCAGAATGGGGTAAAAAAGCTCGAGAAGGACATAAGATAATGTGGATTATAAAGGGACGAAGATATATTGCTCAGATTATAGATGGAAAATTTAATGATTTGAAGAAATGAATTATATTAAATTATTCACTTTCCCTTTCTCTTTTTTTAAATATTATCCTATTTAAAAGTTGACAATAACGACTGGACTCCTATATATTTTTAATATTGATTAGTTAAATATTATTTAGAAATAATCATTATAAAGAAAAAAAGAGGTAAATAAAAGAGATGGATGCTCAAATAGAAAAAAATATCAATTATTATGATTTTTTAGCTTTTGTTCAAGAAATTTCAAAAAATGTTAATAAGATTCAAAAACAATCTGTTACATTAATATATGAGAATTATAATAGTTCAATTTGTAAAAAAAGAATTGATAATAAAATTAAAAGCCTCGAAAAGTTATTAGAAAGCTAATTTTTTTAATTATTAATATATCCAAATCCATACTATTGAGCATCCATCTCTCAAAATATACTCTTTTTCGCATAATTAATACTTTCTTAAACCCTAAATAAAAAAAGAGATTAGATTGCATTAATTTTATATTTGCTCAGATTTTTTATATAAATCGTAACCAATTAAAATAAAAAAAAAATTCGAAATCTGATTAAAAGGGAATTTTAAAAACATCCATAGTCCTTTATAGGTTTTTTATAGTTTTTTCAAAATATCAAATATAAATTGAAATTTACTAATATGAAAACTGAAATAATAATCCCATCTATAAGAATAACCGATCCCAATGTTCGTAAAGTATTAGAAATCGCAGAAGACATCACATCTAAAAATCAAGCACTAACCTTGGAAACGCTTTACAATAAAGTAAAAAAAGAGTTTAAAATATCTCGAAATGGGTTATTCTCGATTATTCAATTTCTAATTAACAAAAAAATTTTAGTTGAGGGCTCAAAATTCACTCGGGAGAATGTACTCCTAAATTATAAAAGGAAAAAAGTCTATGAATTCATTGTAAAATATGGCGGGGTTCATTTTTCAGATATAAGAAAGAATTTGGCTCGTAAAACAGAAAGCGATACAGAAAGTTCAGGTCAATTAATATGGCATTTAGAATTGTTACTTAAATTTGGCTACATTAAGAGGATAAAAGTCGATCGATACACCATTTTCTTACCTATTGAATTGAACAATGAAATAGGAATAATGAGTTTCTTACTAAAAGATAATATAAATCGAAAAATTATTGCCTTATTACTAGACAAAAAATCAATCAAAAACTCTGAAATTTTCAAAATTGTAGATGAAAAAAAAGAACTTGTTAATTTGAGAATAAATAATTTAATAATTTATAATTTAATTCAATTTAAAAATGATTCAAGTGAAGTTTCCGTAATTCAAAATAAAAAAGAAATTATTAAGAATATTTTAGAAAATCTTACAAAATCTCTATACAAAATGTAAATTCTATAAGGGAGTAATTTTAAAAAATGGAGTTAAATTGGACACCTGAAATAATTGTTGAAATTTTTACAAGTGCAATGATTTTTACAGCTACATTACTCATGAAATTTACGCCAAGAACCAAGAATATAAAGTCGTTATCTTTTATTAGGGTAGCTCTATTTTTTATGGGTATGCTTTTCACCCTAGATTTGTTAGCAAACCTTTTTCTAAGTACAATTCTCTCTCGAATATGTGGCATTATGCTATTTCCTAGCGCAGTTTTCTTTGCGATAGGGATTAATTATACAATTAAGGAAACATCCTATTCTCTTTATTTATTTATAGCAGTTGGGTTAGGAATTTTATACAGTTATCTCGCTTTTGAACCAAATGCTGTTGGATTTGAATTTGAGGGTGGATATTTAAATGTTAATTGGATTGGACTTTATGAACTATTCGGATCATTTTTTATTTTTTTTGTGGGTACTGCTTCTATTTATTGGGGGTTAAAAACTTGGTTGAATGCTCCATTCTTGATCAAAAAAGAATCCTTTATCTTTTTTATGGGTACTGTAATAAATGGACCAATAACTCTCATTATATACCTCCTTTATTATTGGAATCCAATTTTTATTCTACTTGCTTATGCAACTACTGGTTTAGGAAATCTAGTTGTTTCTATTGCGATAATAAAAGAGCCTAAACTCTTATATATCTTACCATTTACGATATATAGGATCACAGTAAGGGATCGAAAAGGTAATGCTTTATTTAATCATGATTGGTCTCATATAACTATAAATGAATCTGTATTTACGGGATTTTTAAATGCTGTCCAACATATGAGTAAAGAAGTGATAAACATGGGAGGGGTTTTAGATATAAAATTAGAAGAAGGTATATTTACACTACATGAATCAGATTTAATCTCAGTTGCGTTAGTATCCTCTAAATCCTCTAAATTATTAGCGGAATGCATTACCGGGTTTGCAAAAGACTTTCAAGTAAAATATAATAAGGAATTGAAGGATTTTTGCACAGAGAAAGAAAAATATGAAGATTCCTATGATTTGATAGAGAAATATTTCTCAAACTTTCCGTATAAAATGATTACCAGTAAAAAACAAATATTGTTTTTATCAGGAGAATTAAAAAAAGTTCCTTTAGAGTTAGATGATAAATTCAAGATGATTTTTCCCGTTGAGAAGGACTATAACTTTATAAAAACAGAAATTCAGAAGGTACCAATTAGTGTACCATCAGAATTTTTATCCTTGTATGAAGATCTAAAAATAGAAATGGAACAGATAAAAATTGAGGCCTCAAAATCATTGGATAATAAGCTCGATAATTAAATCCAACTCTTTAGAATTTTCTCCTTTAAAGGAATCAATTATCATTAATATTAATTAAGATAAGCCACATTAAAACTCATTTAAGTGTACAAAAATGAAAATTACCTACTTTTTTCAAGAATCAATTCCAGATATGATTTTCGAATTGACTGATTTCTATCAATTCCTAAATCTTTTAGAAAGTCAAAGATTAGCTCCCTTACTTCATCAATTTTATCAATGTTATTACATAGTATTTCGGTTTCCAAGAAATAAGAATCTAATATAGGTAAATAATCAATTAGCACATCTATTCTTTCATTCCTAAACTCAATTTCATATAATTCTCTTTCCTTAATTACTGTTAATATCTCTTGAAATCCTAATTTTAAAAGCAAATTTTTTATTTTTAATTCATCATCAATTTTGATCTCAATTTCCTCTCGTGTTTTTGTGATATTATCTAACTTTTTATCTTTATAAGTGAGATAACTTTGAACTTTTATATGATTACTCTTTTTATTCTTATCAAATTCGGTGGAATTTCGAATTCTTAACGCTTCATCAGTTTCTTGAAAATCTCTAAGTCCAATTGGCATATTAAAATAAGTATCTGCATGTTTAAGAGATAATATATAATCGCCCTTGAAATTAATGATCTTTTTTCTTATCCCTTCGGGATCATCAATTTTTACTTTTATTTCAGCTTCAATCATATTTTATACACTTGAAATTCTAATAAGAAATATAATCTATTACTTTTTAATAAGTATTAACTAAGAATTATGAGATGAGTTTTTATTTCTGATCCTGAATCAACCATAGAAAAGCTTGCGAAAGAATTTGGATATTTACCCTATATGGTTGAGAGATATATTCGATTTTTAGGATTAGAAGGTACAATAAATCTTTTAAGAGCAAATGAAAAACCTTTAACGCCAACTATTCGAGTTAATACTCTTAAAATATCAATTCAAAAATTTTTGAATCGTTTTAACAAAAAAGGTTTTGTTTGTGAGCCTATAGCAAATATTCCATATGGGTTTAAAATTTTAAAAGAGCCTTATAATTTAGGTTCTCAACATGAATATTTACAAGGTTATTATTATATTCAAAATCTAGCTTCAATGTTGCCCGCTATTATGCTTAATCCTCAGTTCAAAGATCTGGTTATTGATATGTGTGCCGCCCCAGGAAGTAAAGCAACCCAACTAGCTCAGTTAATGCAGAATAAAGGAACCCTCATTCTAATTGATAGAAATAAAAATAGAATTCCCGCACTAAGAGTCAATATAAATAGAATGGGTATTCTTAATTCTATGATATTAAATTATGACTCGAAAAATCTTAAAAACTTGAAAATTAGAGCCCAGAAGATTTTATTAGACGCACCATGCACAGGAGAAGGTTTAATAAGAGAGGATTCTTCAAGGAAAAAAAGTAAAGAAATAAGCGATATAAAAAAGATGGCAAAAATTCAAAAAAGATTACTAATTGCTGGACTAGAAACATTAGAACCTGGAGGTGAATTGCTCTATAGTACATGTTCAATTGCGCCTGAAGAAAATGAATTAGTAATACATTCCACATTACAAAATCACCCCAATTTTTCCATTATAAAAATGCCATATGTTATGGGAATCAGTGGTCTTACTAATTTTGATGGAATTGCCCTCAGAAAGGACTTGATAAATGCTCAGCGTTTATATCCTCATATCCACGATACCATAGGCTTCTTTATGTGTAAGATTAAAATGCTATACTAATCTTCTTTATTTATTGTTTTTCTCTGAGATATTTGCCTTTATCGACTAAATTTTGAGCAATGAGATCCTTAGGTTCAAGATTTGGAATTTGATCCAGATCGATTTTTGTGATAATTATCGCCAATAATTCATTTAGTTCATTAACAGCAATTAAAATATTATCTTTTTGAATACTCTTTGGATACTTCAAAACCATTTCTTTGAGAATATTATTTCCATAAAGTATGGCTTTTTCTGCATTTTCATTAGCAACTAACAATCTATTATTTGGTATTAAATTATTCTGCATAAAAAAATCTGCTCCTTCAAGGCTTAAATAGAATTGACTTTTCTTTATAAATCCTAAAAATAATCCTACCGCTGCTAGATCATCCAAGTGACTAAATTGCTTTAATACAAGATTTAAATCATCAGAAACTAAAAAGATCGATAGATATACTTCTGGTGGATATGATTTATTTGCTGAGATATAAAGGTTTTTAGATTTTTGAGTTATAAAATCATGTAATTTAGGATTTAATATTGAAAGAGAGGACTCTATAATTTTTATTTCAAATTCATTGACTAATCTAAATTCAACCAAATCTCTCATTATCAAATAAAATAAAAAGAAATAAGAAGTTTTATTATTATTAATCAAATAAGGTATTAAAAAATAGTGGCATCCAAAAATGGGTATCCGAAAAATAGAAGATGAAATTGATTTACGAGAAGCGATGAAAAAGAAAGCAGCAGAGTTAAAACTCAAAGATATTCAAGCAAAAGCAGCAACGGAAAATTTTACAAAAGAAAAATTACAGGATTTAGCACGAAAACATGGAGTAATATTAGCATTAACTCCCGAATTAAAAGATGAGATAAAAGAACTACAGAAAAAATATAATATACCACCCTCTAAAATAATAACTGAGCAAATAACCGAGAATGATGTTTTAAAAAGATCTTCAAAAATCGACCATGAAAAATTGGGTATGCTTGCTTACCAAAGAATCTTAATGCAAAAAGAGGAAATTGGAGCTGGTTTACTCCCGCTTTCAGAAGTTTTTGAAATAATAAACACGGGAATTTTAAAAGGTCGGATTGAAATAAAGGATTTAATTAAAGCTTTAAAAACTTTAAATAGAAATCATGTAATTGATGATGTACAAGAATTAGAATCTGGTACTTTCATGATTAGATTTTTTCCAATCGAATATACTACTGATCAAGTTAAAGTCATAGGAGTCGCTAAAGAAAAAGGATTTATTTCATTAGAAGATGTATGTATAGCTTTGAATTGGTCACAAGATAGAGCTCTACAAACATTAACCTCTTTAGAAGAAAGTGGTATTGCTAAATTTAGAGAATCCTTATTGAAAGGGAAACAATGGTATTTTCCGTCTATATAGACACCTTATTCAACTTTAAGTTTAAAAGATAATTCTCCATTTTCTAATTTTATAATCTTACCCTTCTTATCTTTTTCTAAAATCTTGAATATCTTAATAATATCGTCATTGGGTAAAGTACTAAATGCCTTATTTGAATCTCTAATTTCAAATATTAAGATAGGTTCTAACGGAGAGATTTCCATAGCCCATTCAAAAATTTCTTCTGCCCAATTATCAAGACTCTTCCAATATACGCGTAATTTTTCTTTACTTTTTGTCAACCATTCTGCTTGTTGTTTATCTACTAAGCCTTCAGCAATTTCTTTTAATGCAGTATTCCTGTCTTCAAACTTTGAAAAAGGTTTTTCAGATTCAAGCTTTCTTAAGTAAAGTATATGTAATAATGCATATCGAGCATAATCAAAAAGTACCTTGGACCATTCTTGTTTCCAAGATTCATAATCCTTTAAATCTGTCTTTTTGTTGGGCATTGAATACATGAAAACATATCTAGTTTCTTCTAACCATGGATGATCATTTACTAATAAATCATAAGTTGTGACCTCTTTAGCAACTGCTGACTTTTCTCCTATAATCTCTAACTCTATAGCTTGAAGTTCTTTTTCAATCTGTAAAGCATTTTGTTGATAAGTTTTTTCATCTATTTTTCCAAATTTAGAAGTCAAAAAATCCTCAATTTTATCCAATCGAGATTCGATCTCTTCACTGGGTAATAAATCTTCAACTGATTCAGATTCTTCAATTTGAATTTCCTTTTGTTTTTCTAACGCTTTCTGATGCTTTAACTCTTTTAACCGAACTAATTCTTTTCTTAATTCTTCTAATTCTTTTTCAGACTCTTTTTCTCTTTCTTTTAATTCTTCTTTTGGTCTTTCTCTTTGTCTTTCCATTTTTTTCCTACACTTTTAAATTAAAATTCTCCGAATTCTTGTGCCCAATCGCCGTATCGATCTAATTCTTTTCCAGTCGTCATAGGTTTTATTTTTTTAATAGTTTTCATGAAATCTTTTAGTGTGATATCCCTTACTACAACCTCTTGATCGGAATGTTCTAACAAACCTCCCATATCTAGTTCTCTAATTGGGATCATAATAACTTCACGACATACATTTGAAATATCCCTTCCTGAATAACCTTCAGAGCGAACGGCTAATTCAATAAAATCTTCTTCAGTTAACGAGGAATTGATACCTTCAGTGTGAATTTTAAAAATTCCAGCACGTGCTGGCATATCAGGTAAAGGAACATATACTTTCTTCTCAAATCGACTAAGCATTGCAGTATCAATATCCCAAGGACGATTAGTTGCACCTAAAACTAACATAGGTTTATCATGTGTAGATTTTACACCTTGAATTTCTTGAAGGAGTTGTGTTTTAACTCTCCTCTCCCCACCTCCTTCATGTCCACTTCCTCTAGTTGTAGTTAAGGAATCTATCTCATCCATGAAAATTAGACTAGGTGCTTTAATTCTAGCTACCTTAAATAATGAGCTAATCAATTTTTCGCTCTCTCCTAGCCACTTACTTAATAAATCAGCAGAAGAGACACTAAAAAAAGTTGCTTGACATTCAGTAGCAGCTGCTTTTGCTAATAATGTTTTGCCGCATCCAGGTGGACCGAATAATAAAATTCCAGACCATGGTTTACGAGCTCCTGTAAATAGCTGTGGTTTAATCATTGGTAAAACTATTGCTTCCCTTAA
Source organism: Promethearchaeota archaeon (assembly GCA_011364975.1). Lineage (GTDB taxonomy): Archaea > Asgardarchaeota > Lokiarchaeia > Sigyniarchaeales > SOKP01 > SOKP01. Next base: position 18,050 of record RDOE01000056.1, read on the forward strand.
CGCTTGCTTACAATCTTCTAAACCTGCAATATCCGCCCATTTAACATCAGGAGATTCAGCCAAAATAGTACCCTCAATTGAGTCAATTAACTCTTGTTCTTCTGCTGAAACCAATCCCGATTGCTCTTTTGGCTCTCCGTCTGATGGAGTACTACTACTTGGGGTTGATTTTTTTGCTCTTGCTTTTGGACCCCCTAGATGCGCTTTCAATACTTTAACTCTTTCTAAAAATGTCTCAACTTTTTCTTGACAGAGTATTCTCATTTGGGGATTTTTATTGTACTTCATAAATTGAAGGAGTATATCCGCCGCTCTCTGATACTTATTAATCGCTTGTCTATAATTTCCTTGTTCATCTGCATTTACAGCCGCTTGTGCTTCTTTTACTGCATATTGATAAAGATTACTATCGAAACTACTCAATGGTAAATACCTTTTTGATCTAATTATTTATCTTAAAAAATTATTAATATTTATAGATAACCTAGTTCGATATTTGTTTTAATTATTAATCTATTTAGATATATCAAATTTTCTCTTTCTTTTTGGAGACTAAATACTGGTCTACAACAAAAAATTATATAATCTGAATTTATTTATATATAATAAATAACTAAATTAAGATGAATTAAGATGGGTTTTCTTAAAGACATTAGTAAATGGCTCTCTGGTGGTAAAAAGCCGGATTCTATGCGTTCCGCGACAGTTAAACTAAAAGTTTTTAATAAACGATTAATGCGCCAAACAAAAAAGATGGAGATGACCGCAAAACTTGCACGAGATAAAGCGGTAAACCTGCGTAAGACGGGGGATATGGAAGGATCTGCATTTCATGTTCGTAACTATCTCCAAGTAAAGAAACAAGCAAGAGCTATAGATCACTTCAGAACAAATCTTGAAGGTATGGTCTTCAAATTAGAACAAGCAAATGCTGTAAAAGATGTTGCGGATATTATGAAGGGGATTGCATCTAGTTTAACTATGTTAAAAAACCAATTGTCTATTCCACAATTAACAGAATTAATGGATAATATTGGAATCGATATGGAGGAATTTGATGTTACCGCTGAAATCACTACAGATGGCATTAATGATATGACCCTTGATACAGCTGTTACTGACGACCAAGTGAAAGAGGTTCTTGGTGAAATTGACGCAGAAATTCAAGTAGAGATGGGTGGAGCACTACCTTCAGTGGAACCAGATTCTAAGGTAAAAGAATTAGAGGAAGAATTGAATAAACTGAAATCGAAGGATTAAATTTTACTTTTTATGCCTCTTTTTATCGCCCTTAGGTAAATTATATAAGCTTAAACTCCATTTTTAACTTATTCATAAGAATTTCAAATAATGTTAAGTGCTAATTGTGAATCCAGAAGTTATAACAATTGGAAGTAATACTCTAGATTGTACTATCCAGGTTAAAGATATCCTCCGTTTTGAATTATTCGACAAAGAAATAGTAAAGAAGTATACTGCAATTGAATATAGCCGTAAATTAAATGTAGAGGCTCTAAAATTCTTTCCAGGAGGTTCTGGAGCTAACATTGCTGCAGACTGTGCTATGTTAGGATTAAAGACAGCCTATATAGGCGTTGTTGGCCTTGACTTTTCTGCTCAAATTTGTCTTGAGGACTTAAAGAAACGAGGTGTTGATTTATCCTATGTTAAACAAACTCATGAAGATTGTACTGCGTTTTCTCTCATATTGAAAACAGAATGGGGTAAAGATAGAAGCATATTAGCATATAAAGGAGCAAATAACCTACTTAAACCTGAGGATGTCAGAGGAGAAACCTTCAAAGGGATTAAAGCGTTTGCTTGGACATCGTTAACTTCTGAAAGCGGATGCAAATCTATTGATAAGGCTATTACGTTAACTAAGGAAAATAACGCATTGGTATTTGCTGCTCCAAGCATGTCAATCATTAAAAACAATCCTCAATGGGCTAAAACTCTAATTTCAAAATCAGATGCAGTTTCCATGAATACTGAAGAAGCAATGGAGTTTACTCATGAGAGTGAAAAATATTATTGTGCAAAAAAGCTTTTAGAAATGGGACCCAAACTTGTTTCTATTACTGATGGTGCAAATGGTTCACTATTAACTGATGGTAAGGTAATTATTAGAAGTGGAATTTATAAAGTGGATGTTAAGGATACAACAGGGGCAGGAGATGCTTTTCTATGCGGAATGCTTATTTCAAAATTAAAGAATTATACAATAGATAAGATGGCAAAACTCGCAACAGCAATGTCATCATTCGAAGCGATGGAAGTAGGTGTAAGACAAGGATTATCAACATCACTTGAAGAGTTAGAAAAGTTCATTCAGAAAAATCAATTAACCCAATCTCTATCAAAATTAACTGAATCATAAATTCAAGCAATATCTTTTAAGTACTCTTAAGTAGTTTATATTCTATTCCTAATTTTTAATATACGATCATAATTCAAATCATTATTCAGATATTTTTTTCAAACCAATAAATTTTAATCTTTTTTTATCTTTTAACCTTTAACTATAATTCAAATAATTTGATCCTAAAATAGGCGCTGCTAGTATAGAATCTGTGAAAAAAATTCACGGAAGTAAATTGGTCAGTATGCCAGGTTGCCAACTTGGCGACCCGGGTTCGATTCCCGGGCGGCGCACCATTCTTATCCTTATTCTGTTCTTATCCTGTTAGGATTTATCCAAAATAAATTCCCAAATATGCCAAATCCTAGTAAAGTCC
>RDOE01000005.1 GCA_011364975.1 Promethearchaeota archaeon
AGATTTCAAAAGCGTTCGAGGAAATTTCTCCCTGGCAAGGAAAATGGCCTATGTTATAAAAATAGACCTAAAATTTTCAGAAAATTGGCAGTGAGGGGGCTATACTTATTATTTGAAATTTGTTATTTTGTTTCGGTTGTAGATGAAGATTTAGAGAGAGAGCTTCTAGATTGGTGTTTTTTTCTGATGATTCGATAAAGGACGGCAGCGAGTATTATTGGACCGATAAGGATTGAGAGGGTAATTATTAAGTCAGCGGGATAGCCATAAATGCACCCACCATTAGCCCAGAATGAATTCCCTTTACAATTAAATTCTACTATGCAGGCTCCATTTCCTGTTATAGTATTTCCAGTCACAGAGTTATAATCACTTCCATAAGAGAGATAAATTCCACGATGGTCATAGTTAATTATTTTATTGTCTGAAATGACATTATTAGAGGCGTCGTATAACAATAGAATTCCATTATAACTTTTATCCAGCGTATTTTTTGAGATGGTATTATAATAGCTTTGGAATAACTGGATACCATTATGGCATTTTGTAAGCTTATTTGCCGAGATAGTGTTTTTGGAGCTATATTTTAATTCAATTCCAAGAGTATAGTTAGTTAGGCTGTTTTCATTAATCACATTACTTTGACTGCTGGAGAGATAGATTGATCCTGTACTACCTCCGAATGTACTTAGGCCAACTGCGGTATTTTGTTTAATTTGGTTATTTTTACTAGAATCTAAGTGGATATTAAAATAGGAATTCTGAATAAGAGTATTTTCAGAGATAAGGTTATTATCACTTTTTTTTAAATAAATTCCATCAGTATTATAACTCACAGTGCTGTTTGTCAAGATGATATCATTACATAGGTATAAGGATATTGCTTTTGAAGTGTGGGAAATGCTTAAATTGGAAATTATAGAATCGTTGCAATTAGCGAGAAAGACTTGTCCTGCATTTAAGAAGTCATCATAATTGAGATTAACTTTATTATTGTAATAATAGAGGGGTTTATCATTGACTAAATTAGTGGAATCGATGTCATGGTGCGCGATATTGTGTAAATATCTTGTCCAATTTCCATTAAAAAGAGCAGCATCTATATATAAGCCATCCCCGCTTAATGAGTTTCTAGATAAGGAGTTGTATTCACAGGTTATCATGCTTATCCCATTTCTTACTATTAAATTATCTGAAATATTAATGTAATTACTTTCATCTAAGTGAATTCCAGTACCATTGATAATATTGGAATAAATAGTTGCGTTATGACTATTAAATAAATATATTCCGTTTTGAATATTAAAAAGACTATTATTAGTAATGATACCATTCTGAGTGTTCTTTAGGGTAATTGCATAAGCTAGTGGTCCCGTAGAGTTACAAATAGTACAATTTTCTATTCTAAAGTGTTCATTCGAATTTGTTATACTAATAGCTGTCCCGTAAAAGTTAGAAATTGTTACATTTTTAATAATGTATGGATCAGTATATGTACCATTACCCGTACAAATTCCTAGGGCTATAGCAGCAGTCCAATTATTATCAATGGTAATTACATTAGAGGCTTCTGAAATTCGTAAATGATTAATGGTACAATCCATTTTTAATAAATTGTTCACTGGAGGATTACTATATTGTATTCTGGAGCGAGGAATAATAACATAAGAAGAAGAAAAGGACAAAGCGAATACTAATGTACACAATACTATTATACTTATTTTAGATTTGGATTTCATATAATATTCTTCTTAGAATATGAATGACATTTCAAGAGATATTAGTTAAATAGAATATATAAACCTATTTTACAGAAAATGCGAAATTTAAAGTTACTCAATTGAAATTATCTTTTATAATCATCACTATTTTCGCTTTTTAATAAAGGCACCAGACTTCATTAACTCACAGGGTTTAAGATAAGGCTTATTTATTTTTGTTGCGAGCTCTTCCAGCATGTTAGACCATTGTTCATACTTATGCTTGCCTGCACTAAACGGACCGGGCATTCCGGGGCCAGTTAACATTACATCGTCGATAATTTTATACCCAGTAACGACTCCTTCTTCTAAGAGTTTGCAACCCTCATTTAACTGAATTGCCAGAATGATTTCGTGATTTAATAAACCAGCTTTTTTAGTTAAATTAATTTCAGGTTTTCCGGAAGTCCAATCATATAATCCTGTGCCGGACTTTTTACCGAATTTTCCTTGCGCAACGAGAGTTGTAAGAACTTTTCCGGGAGTGATGTCTGGAGAGAGTATTTGTTCAAATATTTTCATACTTTTATACATAACATCAAGTCCCAGATAATCAGCTAGCTCGCATGGTCCCATTGGCATCAGAGTTCTTGCCCCAGCATCGGCGTCAATTTCTTCAAATGGGACGCCCTTTTCATGTGCTTTATCAATGATCCAATTGGTGTAAACAAGTGGGGGAATGAGTAATCTATTGGCAATAAATCCTGGGGTTTCCTTTTCAATACGAACGGGAAATCTTTTAGCATTAAAACAAGGGAGGCTTTTGGCTATTTTAAATCCAATTTCCATCGCTTTATCGGAAGTATTCTTGCCTCTCATTAGTTCGACACAACCCGTAAAGATTGGAGGAACAAAAAAGTGCATACCGATAACGCGTTCGGGTTTATTTGTGGATTCGCAAATTTTGGATATAAGCAGAGTTGAGGTGTTTGATGCCAATATGGCGTGTTCGGGGGCATACTTACCTAGTTTGTTAAATACTCCTTGTTTAATTTCCAAATCTTCAGAAACAGCCTCAATTATGAAATCGGCGTCTTTTACAGCTTTTATTAAGTCTGTAGCTGTTGTTAGTCGTTTCATTATTTTTGCCACACTGGTTTTATCACCTAACTTCCCTTTACTTTCAAGTTTAGTAACGCCTTCTTCAATTTTACTAGCTCCCCGATCAACGATTTCTTTGTTAAGATCAACTAAAATTGTATCGTAGTCTGCCAATAAAGCAGCTTGGGCAATACCACTTCCCATGGTGCCTGCTCCAATAACGACAAGTTGCTTAACTTCAAAATTAGAATTATCCATTGATCTTTAGCTCTGTAAATTGATAAATTTCTTCCTTCGCAAAAAGTTGTTACTAGTTAAATCTATAGAAATTAATATTTTCTAAACAAGAAATAATATTGTAATTAACCTGAATTAGGTTTTTTAATTTTTTTTTACTTTTATTTTATTTGTTTGAAAAGGGAATATTGTGAAAAAAGCTGTGAAATAGCGTGATGGGAGGAGATTACAGAAGTGAGTGATATTGGGGATAGTGATCGATGTGGATGTTAGGAGTAAAAGGAGGAACAGATATAAAAAGAAACTTACTTTAATTAACATTAAAAGTATATCTCGTGGAGATTAGAAGGTAATGAGTTATGGTTCGTTCAACGGGTAAAGTTCCGATTACCAAGGAGGAGGCAAAAAAGAGTTTATATTATAGTATCGTGGTAATGATTTTGATAGCCTTGTTTTTCGTGTTAATTTTGAACTTATCTCAGGATTTATTAATAATTATGATGTTTATTCCATTGCTGACAATGTATTTTTTCTTGGGATTTATTTCTTTTATTATGTACTTTCTTGATAATGAAATGGCGTATGGGATGTGGATTTCGCGTAAGAAGGCGAAAGAGTTGAAAAAGTTTAAGAGGATACAGTTTGGGAGGAGAGTAAGGATAGTAATTCTTGTCATGGCAATAATACCGTTTATTATGGTTTTGATAAGTCTTCTAGGAATTATGTCAGGTTAAGATTTCTAAATATTACAGAGCAGTGCAAATTTATGATTCTATAGAAGCGTTTCGTGTTGGTCTTTTTGGTTCTACTAGTATAGTGAAGATTCCAAATAATCGTTTGAGAAAGGTTGGGTTAGTTTCCTTTTCCCTTGCATAATTGATCCCCAAACAATCTAATCGTTTTGAGAGCGTATGAAGTCTACTTGTAAATGAGGTGTAACTTTTCAAGATTTTTTGGGTCCATCCCGTTTCAGCAACGGCAAATAGCCGGGGAAATATTTGCCAATACAGGTTGTGAGCATTTCGGACCCATTCTGTCCAGAGAGGGGCTTCTATTCCTAATACGTTTTGATGAAATTGGGGTGCTAATTTTTTAGGGATTGGATCATATGCATAGGTTTTCTTTAATGGAGTAAAGGCATAGCCATAATCTAAATATACTCGTCCATATTTGGACATGACTATCTTTCGGCCGCGTTTGAGATGGTTAATGACTTTTTTTTTGTCAAACATCCAATATTGACTAATTACATCAATGGGAAGGGTATCATTAAGAATTTGATTCCATCCCATAGTCCTTTTCCCATGAAGCGCCAAAAATGTTACTATTCGATTTGTAAAGTAATATTGTAGGTCCTTTTCATCCTCAAATCCTTCCATTTTTATTCGAGCTTGGCAGTCGGGGCACTGTTTCCACCGTGTTTTTGGAACTTCATCTCCACCTATGTGAATAATTTCTGAAGGGAACAATGTCATGATTTCTTTTAAAATATTTTGTAGGAAGGTAAAAACATGCTCTTTTCCAACACAAAACACGTCTTTATGGATACCTACAATTGACGAGACATCAAAGGGTCCACCGGAGCAGCTCATTTCAGGGTATGCGGATAAAGCGGCTATGCAATGTCCGGGCATTTCTATTTCCGGAATTATGTTAATACCTCTGTTAGCAGCATAAGTGACAATTTCTTTTATATCATCTTGGGTGTAATATCCTTGATGGGGAATTCCATCTTGATTTTTACTGATAAAGCCCCCGATTTGAGAGGAAGTCCGTTTAGAGCCAATTTCGGTGAGTTTTGGATATTTTTTAATCTCAATCCTCCACCCTTGGTCATCGGTGAGGTGCCAATGAAAGACATTCATTTTAAGGAGTGCAAGGAGGTCAAGTATTTTAAGAACTATTTCCTTTCCTAAGAAATGTCGTGCATCGTCAAGCATAAATCCGCGCCATGGAAATCGGGGATAATCTTCAATTTGAACGCATGACACGCCCCAGTTAACATTTTTAACTTCATTAGAATGGTCAATTTCAGGGGGGAGGAGTTGACGCAGGCTTTGGATGCCATAAAAGATGCCAATAGAAGTGAGAGCAGAGATGATCACATTTTCTCGTGTGATTTTAATAGAGTATCCTTCTAAGCCAAGATGGCTCAGCCCGTTGTCAAGTTTTAGGACTATAGAATTAGTGTTAAAATGATTCGGAGGGATGATTTTGACGTTAAACTCAAATGTAGTTGCGGGATATAGGAAGTTTTGTAGAAATTCACCGATTTTTTTAAGTTCTGGGTCGCATTCGATTATGGTTTCGTGATTAAAGGCAAATTGACCTGTTTCTGGAGTAAGTTTTACGGGTAATGGTATAATGGATGGGGTGTACTGGGTGTGATTTTTTTGATGGGTCATATTTAAAGGTTATTTTGGTGTAATTTTAGTTTAATCGAAAAGTATCCATAGGGATAAGTAATTCTGAAAGCGAAATGTGTTAAAATACTATAAAAAAAGTAAACATAAAGGTATTTATTGAGTAGTTTGGAAAAGAGGAGGGCTATTAGGAGGTAATATTGAATATTATATTGAGTATTACAAGGCAAGTTGACGCAACAAGGATGATTCCGAACATAATCACGAAGGGCCATTGGTTTTTTTGTGCGTAATAACCTGCAGAATTGATTACTGCATAGATTATTAGTCCCATTGCGAGAATAAAGAAATGAGGTGCCCAAGGGAGCCCAGTTAGAAGGAAGATTCCGCATAGTAGAGAGAGGGTTCCCATTAAAATTTCAGCGGTTATATGGAATGCAATTGCGATGGGTTCGGTTTTTATTTCTGGTATTTGTTTTGTTAGATACAACATTGTCCATAGTCCTATAATCCCGATTCCTATTACTATAGCGTATATTCCGCTAATTATTAAAAGTGTTATCTTTTTCACATTTTTAGGTAGTTTTGTTAAATAAGATAAGCGAGTAATTAAATAAAAAATTTTTTATTCATATTTTTACTTCTCTGAAATTAATGTAAGAGATTTATGAGTCTTCTAAGCTTATTCAAAATCTGACTCTTTCGATTAGCAATTAGTAGAGATTTTTTAAATTATGATTCAAATAATTAATCAGAGTTAATGAGAAATTTTCAGAGTTTTAAGATAGTAGGGTAGAAAAGGTGCTAGATCCGGAATTTATTACGGCGAATATAGATCAGATTGGCAAAAAGGAAGCGCGAGTGATATTAAGGGAGTGGATTTCAGGTTCAGAGGACGTAAAAAAGCGGAGAGAGGCGTTAGATGCTTACATTACATTAGATAATGGGAAGGATTTTGGTTTTTATGAACAGTTATTTCTTACTGATGAGGATGTAGGGATACAAAGAATTGCGGGGGCTTGTTTAAGCGATAGATATAGCACGGATAAAAAATTACTGGCTTTGCTGCAGTTTGTATTATTTGAGCAGAAGGAGATTGAGCCAAAAGTGTTTGCGATCGAGCTATTAAACTCGATTAACACAAAGAAGGCACGGAGGATTTTACGGGATTACTTAAAGAAGTTAGTAAAATTAGTTTCTAAGGATAAAAAGGTGGATTTTTCAAAGGAGATGTCGGGAATGGACTCCTTATCTTCGAGTTTAAGTGTACCAGTATCTAATGAGGTAATTGATATTATTATCAATTTAACATTGGCAGAATATTATGAGAAGGTATGCCAGTATAATGTAACGATGATGGGGGGGGTGATAGTTCAATTACGATGTGAGGGAGCGGGCCTTATGGAGATTTCTCAGATTAAAGGCCTTGATAAACTGCAACATTTAGTACACTTAAATTTAAATAGAAATAGAATTGAGAGGGTAAAAGGCCTTGATCATTTAAAGGAGTTAAGATCACTTATTTTATCGGAGAATTTGACTGAGTCTTTAGAACACTACGAGTATTTGGGAAATTTAAGAGAGTTAAATTTGGCCTCCAACAAAATTGAGGAGATAATCCCTATTAATCTTAAAAATTTAGAGAAACTTTCCTTGGATCGGAATCGTATTTCGGAGATAAAAAATTTAGATGAGTTAGTGGGATTAGAATTTTTAAACTTGAGTCATAACCATATCACCGAGATTAGCGGTTTGAATTCATTAGTCAATCTTAAGAACTTGAATCTTTCATTCAATAATATTTCCAGTATTACGGGGTTAGATAGACAACCTATTAGACCTAAAAGTATTAACATTGTCGAATAACAAAATTGAAAGAATAGAGAACTTAGATAATTTGGAAAATCTTAAAAAGTTAGAAATTTCAGAGAACAGGATACAAAAGATAAGCGGTTTGGAGCATCAACTCCATTTACAGGAATTATTCTTAGATCGGAACCAGGTGAAGAGAATCGAGGGGGTGCATAATTTAGGGAGTTTGATTATCTTATTTTTGGAGAAAAACCAGATAGAGTGCTTTAAACTGGAGGATATTCAGCATTTAAAAAGCCTAAATTTTATTTTTCTTAATGAAAATCCCTTAAATTTGGAGAGTAGAGCGCTTTATCTCAAAAAAACTCGTTTTCCTTAAATTAATGGTTAAGTTTGTATAAGCTTTTAGATTGATTGAAGGTCGAAGGTTGAATTTAAAAAATGGACTACTTTAATTTTTAGTATACTATAGAATATAAATTAAATATGGTTTAGTTTTGATTTAGAATAGATTAATTTTGATACAACAATTTTAGTTATTTAGTTGAAGAGTCATGAAAAGGCAATGGATACAAATTATCGGGCTATTTTTAATTTTGGGGTCTTCCTGTTGGTCGGTATGGTTTGCGGGTTCAATTTTTTTTGAATATTCAGAAGCTAGTCGAATTGAAGATAATATAGGAGTCAGAACTTCGAATCCAAATTATTGGCCTATTTCTGGGTGGAGGAGTTCTGTACCAGAGGAGCAGGGAGTATCGTCCCAAAAGTTAAATGAAATGGAGGACTATATAGAGAATCAGAATTTAAGGAATTATATTGATTCGATACTTATTGTCCGGAATGGTTATCTTGTGTATGAATGGTATCCTTCCATCGGTTATAATGAGAATATCAGGCACCATATATTTTCTTGTACAAAGGTATTTACGTCAGCACTAATAGGGATTGCAATAGAGGAGGGTTATATCGGTGGCGTAGATGATTATGTTCTGGATTATTTTCCGAATAGAACAATTAATAATTTGGATGCTCGAAAGGAAGCGATGACAATTAGACATTTACTCACCATGACTTCTGGATTGGAATGGAATGATAACCCCAATTTTTATCAGATGGAAGTCAGTTCAAACTGGGCTCAATATGTATTGGATCGTCCTATGGAATTTCAACCGGGAACCGTATGGAATTATAATACGGGGTGTTCTCATTTGTTATCCGTCATTCTTAATGAAGTGACCCCGTATGGAACTCGTGCTTATGCGATAGAGAAAATCTTCAATCCGCTCAACATTACCAATTATATATGGAATAATGATGCTCAAGGGATTCCTATTGGGGGTACACAGTTATTTATTACCCCCAGAGATATGGCGAAATTTGGTTATTTGTACCTTAAAAACGGATATTGGAATGGAACTCAGCTTATTCCTTCAAATTGGGTTGTTGAATCGAGAACTGCAGTTGTATCGTTTGAATTCGAGCAAGGTCATGGATCGGGCTATGGTTATCAATGGTGGACATATAATTTAGCAAATGGATATGCAGCTCGAGGTTCAAATCAACAACATATTTATGTCATTCCAGACCTCAACTTAGTAGTAGTGAGTACAGGTAATACGGAATATCCATTTATAAATTTGTTAGTGGATTATATCCTTCCCTCAGCAGGATTTTCTCCAATAAATCTGATGTTAGTGATATCTCTTATTGTCTTTTTAAGTACATTGGGTGCCTATTTTGGTTATAAGTATTATAAATCACATACGAAAAAGAAATCCATTCAAGAGAGTAGAGAACAAGATTCAACCGATACTGGTAAGTAGAAGACCAAACCTTTTGGTATTAATTTAAAAATTTTTTTTCTTATTAGTAAAAGTGTTAAATTGATTATTATTTGGGATTCGAATCAGGATGTTGATGAATGTAATCATCAATCCACAGTTCCATGAGTACTTCGTCATAATAATTGGCATCCATAAAGAATTGGTTTTTTCTAATTCCAACCGTTTTAAATCCTACTTTTTTATAGAGAGAAAGAGCTCGGGTATTATTGGAGAAACAACTTAAAATGATTTTTTCCTTGTCATTTAACTTTTTAGATTCCCGTATCGCTAAGTCGATTAAATGAAGTCCTATTCCCAAATCTCGGTATTTTTGTTGTATTATTATTCCTAAGCGTCCAACGTGGTTAGCTGCGTCCCATTCTAAGTTTGAGACTTCACATTGGCCAATAATATTGAGAGGACTTTTAAATTCAGGAAGCACGGCTACAACGCATAGTTCTTTTTCTTGTAATAAATGGTTATACCATGATTGCTTTTCATATTCAGACCGAACGGGGAAGAACACCGGTAAATAGATACCTTCTTCGACAACTTCGTTGAAATTGTGCCAAATGCCTTCAATATCAGCTTCAGATACATGTCTAAGGATAATCTTTTCTCCGTTTTTTAGTTGGAATACTTTTTTCATTATCTAAATATAAGTTTTTATAATTAAATTCCTTATGGTATTATTATGGAAAATGATAAAGAAAATGATAAAGAGAACGAGGGCCCTTCTAAGAATATCGATCAGAGGGTAAAAATGCATGAGTATTTGAAAGAGGCGACTGAGAGAAAAAAGGCTCCCGTAGCTAAAGATTTAGTGGAGTTGAAACATGTTGAGGTTAAAAAGCAAAAAGTAAGTCAAGAGACCCTAGATTTAGCCCAAACACTTAAAGAGCAATTTATTGAGCATGATCAATTCGAACGGCTTTCTAATGATGAGATTACGATCTTAGAGTCTTTTATGGGTAAACGCTTATTTTTAACAAGAATTGCTATTGTAGCTAATCAAAGCAGAGTTCCGTTAGGGATTCCTCCTTTAAAGAAAGCAGAATTAGAGAAGCTTTTAAATGGGTTGATAAGTAAAGGTTATATACAAACTGAGAATGTAGCAGGAGAAATCGTATACTTACTAACAGAACGTGGAAAATATAGGGTACAGTAATCTAAAAAATAAGGTAAAAATTAATCCTTTTTTAAAATTAATTTACTTATGGGGATATCCTGGTATTCCCCTGAGGGGTATTCTCTTCTAATCGTAAGAGGCAGAATTCCTGTTTTAAGTTCTGCAAGAGCAATTTTTATGGGATCTATCATCCCCTTAGGTTTTTCTACGAGTATAGGTGCACCGTAAGAAATTTGTAACGCTCTTGCACCGGTAATTCTAGCTTTTTCATACCTGGTTAGAAAAATGGGTCCTACTTTGACATATTTCCTAACTTCATTATATTTTTTTCTTAATTCACGCGATTCTAAAAAGGAGGACATGGTCTAAACCATAAAATGAGTAATTATGGGATAAAATATAAAATAACATAAAACTTTTTTGGTTTTAATAAGAACTTACGACGGTTGAAATGTGAACGGAGTCAATATAGTGCGCAAGGGGGGAAGTGTTCTATCATTTAGATATTTTATGATATTTGAACCCCCGACCGTCGAGATCGTTACGAAACTATCGTAATGACTTACACGGTGTGAGCGTTTAACGTAATTCGTTGTTAATTCATAAACTATGTCGTTATACGACTAAACCACTCGCGCATTATATTAATATCTATTAATAATATGTTTGCTTATTTATTTTTTTTATTATTTTTGAAGTTTACATAATTATAAAGATTAGGTGAGAGAAATTGTAAAATTCAGAAGAGTTCGCTGTTTATTATCTAGTATTTATTTAATAAGCGAGAATACGGAGTTTTAAGCAATTGAACGTTAATTTATTAAAAAGTTATTAAGATAATTTAAGAGATTCGATAGACTCTTAATTTTTATTAAATAAGTGATTATTTTTTCGTATAAAGTAATTTGGAATAATTGAGCTTGGTGATTTCTGTAGTATCAAATGAGTCCTTTATCTCGCATCCCTTAATTAAGGAAAATACTGTTTTAAGACGCGAATATCAGGAAAACATCTTTATTAACTGTTTAAACACTAATTGCATGGTAATTATACCCACGGGATTAGGAAAAACGATAGTTGGACTCATGTTGGCGGTTCAGAGATTATCTGAATTTCCAAATTCAAAAATAATTCTTTTAGCTCCGACCAAACCGTTAGTAAATCAGCATTATTCTTCTTTTTTGGACCTTACTGTAATCCCCCCTGAAAGTTTAAAAGCGATTACTGGAACTACGGCTCCTGAGAAAAGGAGAGAGCTCTGGGAGGATTTACAGGTTGCTTTTATGACCCCCCAAGTACTTCAAAATGATATCATCTCAAATGTATGTTCTTTAAAGGATGTATCTCTCATAATTTTTGACGAATGTCATCGAGCAGTCGGTGATTATGCGTATTGTTTTATAGCAAAGAAGTATATGGAGAGCGCAAGAAATTCGCAAATATTAGGTTTAACCGCTAGTCCGGGTTCTACAGAAGGAAAAATAAATGAGATTAAAACTAATTTGTATATCAAACATATCGAGATAAGAACAGAGAAAGATTCTGATGTTAAACCATACATTCAGAAAGTTGATAATGAATGGATCAAAGTAAAGCTTCCTTCTCAATTTTTAGAAATTAAAAACATCATAGTAGAGAAATTAAGAACGAATTATAAATTTTTAAAGGAGGTGGATTTATTAGCTTCTTCAGACCTTACAAAAGTAGTGCGGAAAGACCTCCTTAAAGTTGACTCGATAATTAATAGTCGATTACGGAGTACCAGAGATGACAACGAAAAATATCAATTATTTGCGGCAAAAAAATCTACTGCTAATGCCATCAGATTATCCCATATGGATGAATTGATTGAAACACAAGGAGTGAGTGCATTTCATGATTATGTAGAAAAAAATAAAGATAAAATTAAACGAAATACTGCTAATAAATCGTTATTGGAATTATTTAATGATCCGGATATTAAACACATTATTAAATTATCTGAATCCGTGATATCTCAAAATATTGTTCATCCGAAACTTGAAAAATTACAGGATTTATTAATTACCCAACTGAACGAAAATGAGCAATCAAGGATTTTAGTGTTTTGTCATTTTCGGGATTCTGTTAACAATATTGTTTCCTTCTTGGAAGGAAAAGAGAATATCCGGGTTCATAAATTTGTAGGGCAACAAACAAAATCATCCGACAAAGGGTTAACTCAAAAGGAACAATTGCAAATTATACAAGAGTTTAAAGAAGGAATATATAACACTCTTATTGCCACCAGCGTAGGAGAGGAAGGATTAGACATTGCTGAATGTGACTTGGTTGTATTTTATGATGTTGTTCCAAGTGCCATTCGGTCTATTCAACGTCGAGGTAGAACCGGCAGAAAGAAGGAAGGAAAAGTTTTTATTCTAATGGCAGAAGGTACTCGAGATGAGGGATATTATTGGGCAGAAAAGTCAAAAGAACGAACAATGAAAGAGAGTTTAAGAAAGATGAAAGAGAATGAATTACCTGCAAAGGCAGGTCAATCCAATCTTCTTAATTTTATTGAAAAGCCTAAAAAAGAAAATACAGCGCCATCTAACCAAAATCCAGAAACCTCATCTGATATTCCCAAAATGGAAGATGCTAATCATTTTTCTATTATATGTGATACTCGAGAAACAGTTTCACCTGTGGTTAGAAATTTATCCTTGATTGGAGTTAATTTAAAGTTAGAGCAGTTACCTGTAGCGGATTATATTATTTCTGAGCGTGTGGGAGTTGAGAGAAAGTCTTCTGACGATTTTAATAATTCCATTAAAGATGGGAGACTTTTTAATGAGTTATTCGAGTTGAGGAATAACTTCGAGCGACCGATATTAGTGTTAGAAGGTAATCCCTTATTAAATACCCCAATTTCAGAGAATGCAGTTTATGGTGCTATTACGTCAATTATTTTAAATCTTGGGATCCTAGTGTACAAGACAGTTGATCCATATGAAACTGCAATATTTTTATATCAATTGGCGAAGAAAGAACAATCTGAAAATAAAGGTGACCCAAAGTTACGATTTGAGAAAAAACCTCTTGAAACTTCGCGCTTATTAGAATATATTGTTGCAGGTATACCAGGAATAAATGCGTTACGTGCAAAGAATTTATTGAGAGATTTAACTTCTCTTCAATCAATATTTAACGCAGATATTGGAGATCTTCTTAAAATTGAAAACATTGGAAAAAAAATAGCCCAAGAAATCTATAGAATTAGTAGATATAAGTATAAAAGTGATACTTAATTCCAAAAATAAAGAGTAGAAACAATTAAATTCTTAAAAAATATTTTATTTGTAGAAATTTATTATTTAATATAATTAAATGTGTTTTTTCAAACTTAAAAATAAGAGACTGGTGGATTTATTATAATAAAATTCAAGATAATCGTAGCGGGATGCAAAAATGCGGGTAAAACATCTTTAATAAGGAGATATGCAACTGGAAAATTTGATATCTCAACATTATCCACTATAGGGGTAGATTTCGAAACCAAAAAGGTTGTTGTAGATGATAATGAAATTTTACTGAATATATGGGATTTTGCAGGAGAAAAGAAGTTTAGGTTACTACTACCTTCTTATGTTTCAGGAGCCTCAGGAGCTTTGGTTCTTTATGACATAACGAACCGTGAATCCTTAAAAGATTTACATGATTGGATGAAAGTAATATCTTCTGTGCCAAATAGTCCAAAAACAAAATTACTTATTGAGGCAAAAACTGATTTAGAAGATCAAAGAGAAGTGACTAAAGAGGACGCTCAAAAGATTTTTGAGAAATATAATTTTTCGGGTAAAATTATTGGAACTTCTGCAAAAACGGGCAAGAATGTGGAGAAAGTATTTGAAACCCTCGGTAGAGAAATACTTACTAATTCCTTAAAAAAATGCCCTAATTGTGGCAAACTATATCCACTAGAACTGAAATTTTGCCAATATTGCGGTCAGCGCACAATGTAATAGAACGTAAATATATATCTTATTCAATTTCAATTGCTAAATTATCACTAATTATTTTTATTTTATACAAAAATCTTAAAGAGATTAAATCTTTTAAAATCAAAATAGAATATTTAAGATTTTAATTTTGGTGAATTTGTTTGTTTTATGATATAAATGATGATATTAATGATATTTTAAAACGATTAGCTCAAGAAAATATTACGTTTAACGATAAGATCATTTTAGTTACCGGAGGTGCGGGATTTCTAGGATCTTGGGTTTGTGATGTATTAATAAAACAAGGAGCATACTGTATATGTTTAGATAATTTAACATCAGGACGGTTCGATAATATTGCTCACCTAATGAAAGAAGATAATTTTCGTTTTATTAATCATGATATCTCAGAACCAATATACTTTGGGTTCACGCACCATCCCAAAGGCATATGTGTGGGAGAAATAAAAAAGATTGATATTGTGATGCATATGGCAAGTAGAGCATCTCCATTTGAGTTTAAAAAGTACCCGATCCCGATTTTAAAGAGTAATACCCTTGGAACAATGAATGCTTTAGGAATTGCTAAGGCTCATAATGCTTTATTCTTCTATACAAGCACTTCAGAAGTATATGGAAATCCTCCAGGTGATGCAGTGCCAACATCAGAGGACTACTTTGGGCATGTTAACCCTGTGGGTCCTAGGAGTTGCTATGACGAGTCAAAACGTGCTGGAGAAGCTTTTGTTAAAGCCTATGAATTACAGCATAAAATAAAAACAAAAATTGTTAGAATATTCAATACGTCAGGACCAAGAATTAGGTCTGGTTCTGAATTTGGTCGAGTAGTTCCAAACTTTATCAAACAAGCCTTAAGCAATCAAGATATCACTGTATTTGGGGATGGTACTCAAACAAGATCCTTCATCTATGTTACAGATGAAATTGAAGGAATTTTAAAGATGGTATATAAAGAAGAAGCCCTTGGAGAAGTAATTAATTTAGGAAATGATAAGGAATTCACAATATTAGAATTAGCAAACATGATTAAAGAATTAACCCATTCAGATTCTAAAATTACATTTAAACCTTTACCGATTGATGATCCTGTGAGAAGATGTGCTGATTTAACAAAAGCAAAAAAGTTGTTGCATTGGCAACCAACTACAACTTTAAAAGAAGCGTTAATAAAAACCATTGCCTGGTTTAAAGATAATGAGTTATAAAGAAAAAGCCACCAAATCAACTGAGTTAGAAAAAGATAACAAATATTTTGATAAATTAGTAACACTGTTATTGTTAATTGGAATTATTATTATATCAGGTTTTCTTCTCTATTCGATATTAAACCCGGAACCGGGTGATGTTAGCTTTGGGATTTTAAATTCTGAAAAAGAAGCTGGTAATTATCCCACTAGTGTTGAGCTTGGTAATAATATTTCATTTTTTCTTACGGTAAATAATTATTTTAACAGAGAGTTTTCATTTCGAATTGAGCTTTTGATAAGTAACGACACTGTGATAACTCTTCCTTCAAATCGTTTATATGCGCGTTCTATATTAAATACATCAACCTTAACTATACATAGATATAGCAGTTGGGTTTCTAATCGGTTTGATGTGTCATTTACCGAACCTGGGGATAATCAAACAATAATAGCGGAATTGTGGGAGATTAATGATGACTTTCCTGGTAAATTTTTTACTAGTTTATATTTGAGGTTAAATGTAACGATCTAATTCGCACTTCCTATTATTTTAACATCATCAATTTTGACGTAGGGGGCATAATAAGCTCCATATACATGGTATTCTTTAGAAACTGCACTTATTTTGTGGAACATATCTAATAGATTTAAACCAAACATCGTTTCATTTAAAGGACTACCAATTTCTCCATTTATTATGATATTACCTTGAGTAATTAATCCTGAAAAGTCTCCTGTTGATATATTTGGAGAATCTGCTGTATGATGCATAAAGATTCCATCTTTGATGCTATGAATGAGTTCATCCTTGGATATTGTTCCTGATTTTAAAATAAAATTAGTTATTCCAATAGATGGTAAGGAACTATAGGATTTTCTCGTAGCATTCCCAGTACTTTCTATTCCTTCCTTCCCTGCGGTATAACTGTTGTGTAATAATCCCGTGTCTAAAAATACGCCCTTATCAAAGATTTTCTTATTTTTACAGGGTACCCCCTCTTCATCATGGCTAGAAGAACCTACAGCACCGTCGATTAGAGCGTTATCTTCGATATTTAAAAAGTCTGATCCAATTTTTTGGCCTATTGTGTCGATTAAAAAGCTTCGTTTGTATTGGTATGTTTCTGCATTAATTGCCGCGGCTATAGGTCTTAGTATTAAATCTATTGATGCTCGAGGAGAAAGAATTAAAGCTAGGTTCTTCGATTTAATTTTTATCCTATTTAAATTATTCCTTGCATTTTCAAGTGCGTTATTAACGATAAATCTTGCATCTATTTCATTAATTTTCCGTTTTATCTGATAATCAAACCCATTTGAAATTTCACCTGTTTTATCATCTTTAAGGGTGATTTCTGAAAAGATGGAAAAATGAGTTTCTTTACTAAAAATTTCAATTCCATTTGAATTAAGGATAAAGGTTTTCGTATTATTGGAGGTGAAACTAGCCGATTGAGAGATAGCAGACTGTTCTTTAGAACATTCATCAATTAAATCATTTAAATATATAATTGAATCTTCTATTTTTAAATTCTCAATATCCTTATCATAAATTCCTTTTACAGGGGGGTATCTTGAAGACTTTGCGGGTAGATCTATAAAGTCTGGATCGATGCTGCCTGCTTTCATCATTTTAGACGCGGTTTTCACTATTTTTTCGATCGATGTAGCGTTGAATATATTTGTAAACGCAAAACCTAAAGAGCCGTGATGATTATAAACTCGAATTGATATACCACCTTCATTTCCCACCTCATTATGCTTAATAGCGTTTTGTTCGACTTCGATGTTTAAGTATTCGTTTAACCCAACAAAAATCTCTGCACATTTTAAATCTCTTATATTTTTTTGTGCTAGATTAATTCCTTTATTAGCAAGAGCAAAAATATCATAATTTTCATCCATTTAATTTAGACCTCCGACGGTAATATCATTTATTCTAATGTAAGGCCCCCCATCACATACCCTAACACTTTGACCAGATTTTCCGCAAATTCCGTCCGAATAATTAAAACTAGATTTATCACTTATACCAGATATTTTGTTTAAAACTTCTAATATGATTCCCGAAAGGGCAACATCTCTCATTAGTTGTTTTTTTTCACCGTTTTCGATTTCATAAGAAAACTTACACTTAAATTGGAAATTACCCGTAGTAGGATTGGTGTATCCGTATAAAAAGTCTTCGCACAAGATCGCATGTTTAGTGTCCTCTATTAGCTCATCAACTTTCCAATCTTTTGGTTCTAAATAAATAAAACCCATGCGTACTAAAGGCTTAGAAGAACTAGATGAAGCTCTTCCATGACCGTTTGGAGCTACATTCATACGCGAGGCGGTTTCAATATTATGTAAATAGTTTTTAAGTATTCCATTTTCAATAACGGTGGTAGATTGTGATTCAATTCCCTCATCATCAACATTATAGCACCCATACAATTCATATGGTAGATTAAATTTTTTACCTTGTCCTAATGTTGGGTTATCTATAATCGTTACCTCATCAACTGCCACTTTCTCATCAATTTTCCCCTCTAAAATGCTTTCTTTATTAAGAACTGTATCCGCTTCACATGCATGTCCAAAAGCCTCATGTATTAGTGTCCCTGTGAGCTTTGGATCAGCTATAATGGTGAATTTCCCCCCTTTTGGAGATTTTGCTGTCAACAGTTCAATCGCTTCGGTAGCAGTTTTTTTACTAATTTCATTTGCATTTTCAGTAGTTAATACTTCAAATCCACCGATTCCACCGACAGAGTTAATTGATCTTTGGATAATTCCTTTCTTTTTGGAATAAACCATGCTAAATAAGCGTAAAAAGGAAAGCTTTTGAATAATCCTACTTCCAAAGGAATTTATTAATACTGAATTTGCAATATTATCTGTATAAATAGTGTGAGTGTTAGTGATTTCATTTGCGAAATTTGCGGCAATTTTTTCATGGTTTTTAACTAAATTGATTTTATCTTCAATATTAACATCCTCTAAGGGAATTTTTCCAAAATTCTGATAATTAATTTCTTGTGGATTTAGTTGGTTTATTGTAAACTTAAAATTTAATAAAGATTCTGAGAGTTTAGCTAGTTTTATTGACTTTGAAAATGAGTTTAAAATTTCTTTCTTGTTTAAATCCTTTAACACACAAAATCCCCAGCCTCCATTAATAAAGGTTCGAATCCCACAGTCGTTTACTTCATAGTAGGATACTTCTTTTCTTTTTTGGTCAGTAAAATCAACAGTAGTTACAATATTTTTACTATCTCGGACATCCCAATATTGAATTTGGTTTTGAGCGATATTATCAAGTTGTTTTACTAGACTGTTATCAAATATTTTTAAGTCATCTGAAAGTTCCATCGATAAATGCTTCGTATTATTACTTCTAATGACTATAGAAAAGTTGCAAATACTTTAAAGGTTAAAGTTTTAAGTTAAAATGTTTTATTTTCTTAGTTTAAAATTTACATAAATATTTTTTTCTAGATTGAGAAATTTATTTAATGAGAGATTCTCTGATTTTTCTTTTAGCTTTTTGATAATTTTAATCGCTTCATGAAGGCTGCATTGTTGTGAAAATTTTGTAGAGTTTTTAAACTGAAAGGATTTCGCGCATTTCCAGCACCTTTTAGTTTTTATAATTTTATTTGAATAATACCACTCCCCGCAATGATAGCACCGAAAGAAGTAAAATTTCTGGATATTGGGTATCACAATACTAAGAGATGTAATAAATTTTTATTTTAACTCAGTGAATTAATTTACTAAATTATACAGAGGTTTTAATTAATTTATAAGGGAAATCATGTTTTACTCTTTTTTTGATATTCTTGGAAATAATAAAATTGGAAGATACATTTTATTCAATTAAGGAGTTTAAATAAAGTCACATTAAATAAAATGACTCATAAATTTATAAGTCCAATTGAAAATAGATATCGAACTCCAATAGCTGATTTGTTTACTCAAGAAAAAAAATTGGAGTATTGGTTGAGGGTTGAGGCTGAATTAGCTCTAGCACATGCAAAATTAGAAAGTATTCCTAAAGACAGTGCTAAGGAAATTAAGAAAAAGGCAAATTTAAATTATGTTAAATTGGAAAGAGTTAACCAAATCGATAATGAGATACACCATGATTTAATGGCAATGGTAAAGGCCTTAAGTGAACAATGTGAAGGGGATGCTGGCAAATATGTTCATTTAGGGGCTACTAGTTATGATATTGAAGATACAGCTTCAGCATTACAACTAAAAGAAGCATTACTTATTATTAGAAAATCTTTGATTGAGCTATTAAGTGAATTGATTAGAGTTATGGAAGAAAAAAAAAATTTAGTGTGTATAGGAAGAACTCATGGTCAACATGCTTTACCTACTACATATGGAATGAGATTTGGTGTATGGAGCTATGAAATAGATCGTCATATAGACCGAATTGATGAAGTTTTGGAAAGAATTTCGTATGGTAAAATGTCTGGGGCTGTTGGCACAATGGCTAGTTTTGGAGAAAAGGGAATTGAATTACAGAAATTGGTAATGAAAGCTCTTGAACTCAATCCCGTTTTAATTGCTAATCAAATAATTCAACGGGACCGTCATGCTGAAGTTCTTTTCCTTACTGCATTAATTGCGCAATCTATTGCAAAAATTGCAAAAGAATTCCGAATTTTGCAAAGAAATGAAATTGCAGAGATGTTTGAACCCTTTAAAAAAACTCAGGTTGGTAGTTCAACAATGCCACATAAGCGTAACCCTCACAAATCAGAAAGAATTTGCAGTTTGGCTCGATTATTAAAGTCTCATATAATCACTGCATTAGATAATATTATTTTAGAAGATGAACGAGATTTAACTAACTCCGCTAATGAGAGATTCATTTTTTCCGAGAATTTCATATTATTGGATTATATTATTTCACAGATGAAAAATATAGTTAAAAATCTTGAATTTGATGAAGAACAAATAGAAAAGAATCTAAATTTAACCAAGGGAGCGATTTTAGCAGAAAGAATTATGGTTGATTTAGTCAAGAAAGGTATAGGACGGCAAGAGGGGCATGAAATATTACGAACAGCAGCAATCAAGGCTAAAAAGGAAAATCGTTATATTAAAGAGATATTGTTGGAGTTAGAGATTATCAATAAAAAATTTTCATCTGAAGAATTGGATACAATCTTGAATCCTTATAATTATATTGGAAAAGCTATTGAACAAGTGGAATCCCTTGTTAAAAATTTAAAACAAAAACATAATTTATCATAATGTCAGAAGATAATAAGAACCTGTATTCAAGGTTAGGAGTTTCTTCCAAGAAAGAGGATGTGCATAAAGCAATCAATCAAATTGACAAAGGTTTATTCCCAGGGGCTTTCTGCAAAATTGTTCCAGATGTGATTGGAAGGAAGAATTACTGTTCAATTTTTCATTCGGATGGGGCGGGAACAAAGTCATCCTTAGCTTATATGTATTATAAAGAAACAGATGATTTATCTGTCTTTAGGGATATTGTTCAAGATGCTATTGTAATGAATATAGATGACGTTGTGTGTGTTGGTGCAGTTGGAGATTACTTTTTATCCAATAATGTTGGTAGAAACAGTCATTTTATATCGGGAGATATTATTAGCACAATTATAAATGAATATTCGTCATATAGTAGATTTTTAACCGGTTTGGGTTTAAAATTGATATTATGCGGAGGAGAAACTGCTGATGTAGGAGATATCGTAAAATCATTATTAATAGATGCCTCTGTTTTTACTACAATGAAAAAGGAAGACGTTATTGATGCTAGCAATATTAAACCTAATGATGTAATTGTAGGATTTGCAAGCTCTGGTGAAGCAATTTATGAAGATAGATTTAATAGCGGAATAGGAAGTAATGGTTTAACTCTTGCAAGACACGGAGTATTATCGCATGAATATTATACTAAATATCCTGAATGTTACAATCAAGATCTTGATCCTAACATAGTTTTTTTTGGAAGGCACACCCTTACAGAAAAAATAAAGGATTATAATTTAACCGTGGGGAAAGCCTTGTTATCTCCAACCAGAACTTATACTCCTATTTTAATCGAGGTATTCAAGAAGTATCGAAAAGAAATCCATGGAGTTATACATAATACTGGAGGGGGTCAAACTAAAATCCTTAATTATGGAAGAGGAATTAGATATATAAAAAATAATTTGTTTAAGTTGCCTAAAATATTCGAGATTATTCAAAATTCTTCTGAAACTCAATGGAAAGAAATGTTTCAAGTGTTTAATATGGGGCATAGAATGGAACTATATTGCGATGAGGCTATTGCTGGAGAGATTATGAATATTTCACGCAAATTTAATGTGGAATCAAAAATAATCGGACATTGTGAGAAAGCTAATGAGGAGAATAAAAACGAACTCGTAATTAATTCAGAGTTTGGTGCATTTAAATACGTTTAAGTTAATAAAATATTTTCGAATTTATCAAGAATTTATTTCTGAGCAAATTAAAACAAAAAATTTAAAATAATTTCATAATAATTATTTTTTAATCAAAAGTAGTGGTAGATAATGGGGAAAAAAAAATCACCTCTTAAAACTCTTTTTAAAGAAAGGGTATATTTTTTGTTCGAAGTCTTAATTATCTTTTTAGGCTTATTTATTTTTATGTTAATCCCAGTTTACTTGGTCCCCGTTCTTATAGAACCAAGTTCGGTACTTTTTGAACCGGTATATTATATTGTACGGGCAGTAAGTGCCATTATTGCAATAATTATCTTTTTATATCTATCCAACTTTATTATGGAATCTCAGAAACGAAAAGTTATTCTCAATGAGGATATAGTTCCTGCTCAAAACTTTATAAATCTTTTTCGAATTTCGAAAAAAAATGTTAAATATCAATTTCTATATGGAATTCTAATTTTATTTTTAATTTTTATTCCATTAGACTTTTTTACATATCTTTTTTTACCCGATATGATAAGTTATTCCGCAATTGCATTAGATCCAAGTGCAGAATTTTCTTTAAATTCCTATCTCTTAGAAGATTATTTTATATTTCTAATTTCAGTGATAATTGTTCAAGTTTTTGTCGCGGTATATGAAGAAGCGCTAACGAGAGGATTTTTAACTAATAGAGGTAGCGATTATATGAACAAGATGTCTGCTGTTATCATCTCCTCATTCTTTTTTGGCCTTGGACATTATAGATATATTTTTACGCGAACTACGACTGGGTTTCCTGCATTGTATCCTTTTATATGGTTTATTCAGACCTTCTTAGTAGGCATAGTCCTTTCCATGATAGTCTTGAAAAAGCATTGGATTTTCCCAGTCATTTTTGCTCACGGTTTTAATAATATAATTTCTGCTCATGCTATTTGGAATTACTTAAAAGCAAATGATTTTATCTTGATGACTCTCACAGTGTATATTCCATTATTAGTCATAAGCGTTATATTATTGGTATGGCAGTTCTCAAGAATTAAGGAGAGTATTACCTCCGGATTCAAAGAATTTAAATTATATTTCAAGAATGATGAGAATATTGGGGAGGAAACATTGGAGAAGTTCGTGAGGATCATGTATGATTTCCTTTTTGGCTTTATAATCTTTTTAGTTGGGGTAATAATCATTTAATGAGTATTGATACGAATGGTGAAATTCGGTATTCTCTCTGATACATTAATAACTTCAGAGGATAGTATAACGTATCAAAGGTTTATTTTGAGTCAAATTTCTAGCGCTTTTAAAGACGTGGATGAAATCATTCATGCGGGTAATATTATCGAACCCGAATTCTTAAAATTATTAAAATCAATTGCTCCTATTAGATGTGTTAAAGGGGATTTGGATCAAATTATGGAATTGAAAGAGTTTTTGAAAATTCCCGCTGGGGATTACAATCTAGGAGTAATACATAAGAAACCTGAAAATTTGGAGGTTTTTTATAAACAAAATAACTTACACATCTTGATTTTTGGACATACAAGACAAGCATTAATCGAGGGTACAAGATTTAATACGTTATTAATAAATCCGGGAAGCCCAACAAAACCCATTGCGCCTCCAGCTAAAAAAGGGTTTGAAAAACCACTCGCTCGACCGAGTGTAATTACACTTTCTATTGATGAAAACAATATTTTATCAACTTTTATAATAAACTTAAAAAACAAGTAAGTTAAAAATAAATATTATATCGTTCATATTATTTATACACAATTATATTTAGCAAGAAGTTTTATTCTTCTTGTAACTATCTTTAAACGGGTGGATATTGGAAATGGTAAGCAGACTTGAAATGATTCTAAAGGAATTAAATGATAATGGGAATTTCAGAGCATCTCTTTTTGCAACTTCAACAGGACTTGTATTAGCATCTCAAAAGTCAGAAAAAGTAGATGAGAGAGTTATAGCAGCTATGGGTTCGTTGTTGAGTGACGCTGCGTATAAAGCTTCTGAAGAAATGAATTTATCTGTTTTATCGAGTTTAAAAATAAAGTATCTTAAAGATTTTATAGTATGCCGTAATATCCTTATGCCTGATGGAAAAACTCAATTCATTTTAGCGGTTTTATCCAAACCACCGGAATCGGACGATATCGAAAAATATTATGATCAACTTCTAGATTGGGCAGTTGATAATTCTTCACAAGATTTAGAAAAATTATCTTCGATTTAAGCTAAACTAAGGCTTTAAAGAAATTTCTGTTTAAATATTTTCTAAATAAACTTAGATTCATTTTTTGTTTATAACTTAGAAATGAAAAGTTTAATTATTCTTTTGTTACTTCAAAATATATGAAAGCTGCCTTTATTAAATCGCATGGAGATTTAGAGCAATTAAAAATTGGAGAACTTGATGCTCCGCAAATCAAACCAAATGAAGTATTAATTAAGACGGAATTTAGTGCATTAAATCACATTGATATTTTTATAATTAAGGGTTGGCCGGGCTTAAGCCTTGAAATGCCTCATATTTTAGGAAGTGATGGGAGTGGAGTTATTAAAGAAATAGGTTCCGCTGTTACAACTGTCAGTGTTGGAGATCGAGTTACGATTAATCCTGGATTAAGTTGTGGTAAATGCTATTTTTGTCTTTCAGGAAAGCAAAACTTTTGTAAAAATTTCTCAATAATGGGAGAAAATCAATGGGGGACTTTTTGTGAATTTTTTAAGGTTCCTGAAGAAAATGCACTACTCATTCCAAAAGATTTTTCATTTGAACTCGCTGCTGCAGCTCCTTTAACATTTCTAACCGCCTGGAGGGCTTTGACAACTCAAGCTAATTTAAAACGAGAGGATTTTGTCTTAATACACGGCGCGGGAGGAGGTGTTTCTACAGCTGCAATTCAAATTGCTAAATACTTAGGAGCGAAAGTAATTACAACTACAAGTGATTCAAATAAAAAGAAGAAGGCTGAAGAGTTAGGAGCAGATTATGTTATAAATTATAAAGAGAATCGTGATTTTGGCAAAACTATTTATTCAGAGATAACTAAAAAGAAGGGGGTAGATGTAGTACTTGATAGTGTGGGTAGGGATACCTTTCAGAATAGTTTAAGATTACTGCGACCAGGAGGATGCTTAGTTAGCCCAGGCGCGACTACAGGAGCAATAAGTGAAATTGATATCCGCCAAATTTTCTGGAAGCAATTAAAAGTAGTAGGTTCTACCATGAGCAATCAAAGAGAATTTAGGGAAGTAATGACCTTAATATTTCAAAAAAAACTCAAACCGATAATTGATAAAGTATTCCCTTTAAATGAGGTGAGAGAGGCGGAAAAATATTTAAAAGAAGGAAGCCAGTTTGGGAAGGTGCTTTTAAAGATAAATTGATTAATGGAAAGTAGCTATAAAAAAATCATACACTTCTTTTGCAACTAAATGCTCAAAACCCCAATAAAAATGATCAGCCCCCTCAATTATTTTTTTTGTTTTGGGGGTTAAATAGTATTGATAATGTTCATTAAAATTAGTATATAATGCGATAGTATCATTATCTCCTTGAATAAACAGCTTTGGTTTATCAGTTTGCGAAAGCTTTTTAAATTTTGAACCCATAAAATCCCATGGAAAAGAAATAGCACAATATCCTATGATTTTTTCAGAATAATTAACTGCTGAACACCCTATCGCAGCCCCATAAGAATAACCACAGATAAAAATTTTTTGATAATTATAAATCGATATGAGATAATCAATGCACGCGTTTACATCACTTAATTCACCGGTTCCATCTGAATGTGAACCATTAGACAACCCAACTCCTCTGAAATTAAAACGTAAACTTGATATACCATTCGTTATGAAGGTGTTAAATACTGCAGATACCACATTATTATGCATATTTCCTCCATAACTCGGATGAGGATGTGTAATTAAAATCGCGCCGTTGTGGTCATCAGAATGTGAAATGTAAATTTCTGCTTCGAGAATTAATTCACCATTTTTAATGAATACGTTTTTAATTTCTGGCATATTTTTAAAAAATTGTTAATCAATAATAATTCTCCTATATTTCAAATTTTATTATGAGTTATAACCGAATATTAATTGAGGATAAATTACGGAAGTTCCTAGTTGAAGATAATAATTTTATTGATGTAAGTTCAAAATCTATTCCTTTTAAGTCTCAAACTTCCGCAAAGATTTATGCAAAAAGTAATGGGTATGTTTCTGGTCTTGAAGAGATGCAAATACTATTTGATATATTAAAAGTTCAAGTTAATTTGAAAAAAAGTGATGGAAATCAAGTTTTTAATGGTGAAGTTTTAGCAGAATTAAGAGGAAGCACTAGAGCTATTCTTTTAGGGGAAAGATTGGCCTTAAATCTCATGACTCATATGAGTGCGATTACAACTTCAACCCGCAAGTTTGGGGATATAATAAGAGAGTCTGGAAAACCAATAAAAATTGCCTGTACGAGAAAGACGCTTCCTGGACTTCGAATTTTTGCAAAAAAGGCTGTAGAATTAGGAAAGGGAGATACTCACCGTTTTAGTCTAGATGATATGGTTTTACTTAAGGATACGCATTTACGGTTTTATAAAGGAGATCTTGCATCATTAATCACGGAAACGAGAAAATATACTAGTTTTACCAAGAAAATTGAAGTAGAGGTAGAGAACATTAATGATGTGGTAATTGCTGCAGAAAATGGAGCAGATATTATTATGTTAGATAATATGAGTCCTGAATTGGTCAAGGAAGCGATAGATATATTGAAACAAAAGGATTTACGTAGTAAAGTATTAATCGAAGTTTCAGGAAATATTACCTTAGACAATATTGTTAGTTATTTACCATATGAACCAGATGTTATAAGCACGAGTATTATCACGCAAAAACCTTTCGAATATGTAGATTTTTCACTTAAGTTTGATTAATTTAATGAATGTATAATTAATCAAGAATAACCTCATGAACTGAACAGGCTACATCCTTTATTCTTACAATTGATTGATATAAATCGTTAATTACCTTAAACTCTCCTACTGCTAAAATGATTTCAATCTTTTTTTCTGCAATTCTCCAATCAGTTATAGCCTTAATAATAGAATGGAACTTATGATTAATTTCAGATATTTCATTAATTATAGGTTCTTTAAATGGATACACGAGATTTATAGTCATTATTCTATATCCTTCGATGTTATCAAACTTTTCATAGTTTTCAATAAATTTTATGATCGAGTCCCTTAATGCTTCACTTTTCGATGCGAATCCACTTTCAATCCTTACTTTTTCAAATCGATCCAATAAATCGTCTGTAATTTGCAATGATATAATTTTCATTATATCATAATTTGATACCTTTTATAATAAACATTATAAATAAGAATAGTTATGATAGGAATTTGAAGCTAGGGTATTTTATTAATATACTCAATAGTCTTGTCTAAATCATTACTAAATATTAATTCTAAGATCAACCCTCTCTTGTCGTTACTTTAGCATACCTTTAGGACAATTTGCGAATAATTGTTTGAACATGTTATAGAATTTCTCCAAATTTTCCGCCTCTAAATTATAGGGTTTGCCTATTAATAAGGAGCCCCAATAAATTTTTGCTAATTTTTCAACAAACTCCGCATTTTTTATTGCGTTAAGTGCTGATTTCCCACAAACGATAACTCCATGATTTGCTAATAATGCCCCATTCTTATTTCCTAATGCCTTAATTGCTACTTCTCCCATGTCCTCCGTATGCGCTTCTCCATATTCTGAAATATCAATTGATCCCCCTAAATAAATTACTTGTTCTTCCATTATTATAGGGATACTTTTCCTAACAACTGATAACATTGTAGCAAATGTGGAGTGAGTATGAATGACACATTGGACTTTAGGACGGGTTTTAAATATTGCAACATGCAACCTAACTTCAGTAGAGGGGAGTTTACCTGAGCTTAATGGTGTTCCATCAAATGCCATATGTGTGATTTGCTCTTTTGTTAAAAGATCATACTGATTTCCAGTGGGAGTTATAAGGTATTCTTCTTTTTTTCCTACTCGTAAACTTACATTTCCTTCATTATTTTCTACTAATCCTTTCTCGAAAATGGATTTCGCAGCATCAACAACTATTCTCCTTAATTCATCTATTTTTTCTTGAGACATAAAGAATAAAATTAAAAATTTAATAAATAATTAATTTTAAAATTAAAAATTCAATGTAGTCTAAATTTATTAAATTGTTTAAGATTTATCTTGATACGAATATGGATAATTTTACATAAAATGGAAGAATATGAGCCGCTTCATTTTTCATTGCGATTTAGATTGCTTTTTTGCAGCAGTTGAGATTAGGGACAATCCAGAATATAAAGGAAAACCTGTCATTATTGGAGCAGACCCAAAGGGGGGTAAAGGTCGTGGAGTTGTGGCAACTTGTTCTTATGAAGCACGCAAATTCGGGTTACATTCTGCATTACCAATTTCTAAGGCGTATCAGTTGTGTCCTCACGGAATCTATTTACGTCCGAGTTCGTCTAAATATAGTGAAGCATCTATAAAAGTTATGACCATCCTTCACTCGTATTCTCCTAGTTTTCAACAAGTAAGTATTGATGAGGCATATATCGATGTTACAGGTATATGTAATAATTATGAAGAGGCAACAGCTTTAGCTCTAGAAATCCAGAAAGAAATATACCAGAAGGTCGGAATCACTCTGTCTATTGGGTGTGCTCCAACAAAATCCATTGCAAAAATTGCATCCGATCAAAATAAACCTAATGGAATCACAGTTATTAAGCCAGATGAGATTCATAGTTTCTTATACAATATGGATATAACTCGAATACCAGGGATTGGAAAAAAAACCAAGAAATATTACAATAAGTTGGGATTTTATATTATTGGGGATATCATTAAAACTCCGTTACATATTATGATTGAAAAATTTGGAAAATATGGTAAATGGGTTTGGGAAATTGCCAATGGCCTTGATAATCGAGAAGTGAAGGAATTTCAGGAAGAAAGAAAATCAATTAGCAAAGAAAGGACCTTTTATGAAGATACAGGTGATTTCAACCTTATATTATCTAAATTTGAAGAGATTAACAGTAGAATTCATACTTATGTAGAGAAACATAATATTTACTATAGAACTATAACTTTAAAAATACGATTTGAAGGATTTTTGACCTTTACAAGGTCTAAATCATTAAATTATCCATTTCAAGATAAAGAAAAAGTAATGACTATCATTTTGAGTTTATATAACGAATTTTCAAAATACCCCAAAAAAGTTAGATTAATAGGAATTAAATTATCAAATATCGAAAAACAAAAGAATAAAAAGCAATTACAGATCCTTCAATTTTCATGAGATTTTTATTTGTTTTAATAGATTCAATGCATTATTGTGAAGCAATCCATTACTAGAGATGATTCCAGGACTGGTTATGACACATCTTTCATTAACAAATTCTACATCTTTTGTATTAAAGTCAGTCACTTTTCCCCCTGCTTCTTTAACTAATAAAGTCCCCGGTAAATAATCCCATGAAAATGAGTTATGCATATTCATTGGTTTAATATAGAGATCCGCACTTCCATCTGCAATCATACAAAATTTTAACATACTATCGATTTGAAGTGAATTAGTTATGCCTGCTTCTTTAACAAAATCAAAAACCCATGGTTTATTGTAATGTAACGAGATACAAATACGTGCTTGTTGAAGATTATCCTTCTTACTTACACTTATTGAATTAAATCGTTTATCACCATAGGAAATTTTAGCCCCGCGTCCTTTTTCTGCAATAAAAAAAGCATTTCCTAGTTCATTATAATGAGGGACCCCAATAGCAGAAAATAACAAATCAGAACTTTTCATATAACCGATTCCAATAGCATAAGATAATCCCTGTTGATATCCGAGTGTTCCATCAATCGGATCGATTGTCCATTGGTAGTCTGATACTACCCCACTATAATTTATAATATCTTTAAAATCCAAATTAAGGTCAATATTAAGAGATTTAAAACATTTTTTGATTAATTTCTCTGCATCGGGATCAAATGTATCGATATATTTTTCCTCTGCTATAATAGAATCATCCGGAAAATATTTCCTTAATTTTGAAATTATATAAATTTGAGATGCATAATCTGCTAAGGTTACCGGTGATTTATCTTGTTTTAGATATGATTTGAAATTTTGATCCTTAAACCACTCTGTAATCTGTAATGCTTTTTGTAAAATTCTTTGTAATAAGAATGATTTTTCATTATTTGAAGTCATGTTACATTTTCTAATTAAACTTAGATTTTAAAATAATTCTGTCAATTATATGTTCTATAAGGTTGGAATTTTATAGAATCTTAAAATATAAATAAAAGTAATATTATCACTCTAATATGACTGAATTACAGTTTATAGGAATGGTTTTTGAATCTTTCATAATAATTATTGCTGTAATATTATTAACTTTAGTGTATCTAAAATATACGCAAAAAAAACACCGATTGACCTTAACTCTCTTCTTTATATTCTTAAATTACACCCTCGCAATACTTTTTTCATGGCTTTCAAAAGTTTTAGTGTTATATTCTGGTATTGAATATATTTATAACAATACGCTTCCGGATCCTCAAACGCTAGAGTCTTGGATTTTATTTCGAATCACAGATTTTAGAATAAGCTTTGTCTTTCTAGCATTAGCGATATTTTTTTCGTATATCCTAAAAGTAAACGTATTTGAGAAGGGCTATAATAAACTTCTTAGAATTATCATTTTCGTTTATACCATCTTCATATTAATGTATACTATCCTAATATATCAACGGGGAAATACCTTATTAGATGTATTTGCATTCTTATTTATTTTTGTCTTCATGGCAGCGATATATATCCCATTTTTTGTTCGAGCGTTTCAGGCATATAAGTCTACTGAAAATGAAACGTTTAAAAATGCTTTCCTCTCACTTGCATTAATGAGCATAGCTTTTATTTTGATTCCTTTAAACTTTTTTGTTGATAGGCTTTTAATACTATTAGGCGGTCCCGGATTTTCAGTATTTTATTTTTTGGCCTGGATCTTTGGGATATTAGGAATGTTAGGGGCTTATTTTGGGTATATTAGACCTAAAAGCACAGCATGAGGATTTTTATACTAAAAAGAAAAAGTAAATAAATATTTTTTATCTTCTTTTTTTTAATAAATATATTTGATCGTTATGGTGTTTTGTTATTAAAATTCTCCAAGATATATGGATTTTGACTGAATCAGGGATTGTACTTTATCATAGAGAATTCAATGAGAATATGGATGACCAATTATTTGGTGGTTTAATGGCAGCGATAAATTCTTTTGTTGAAGAACTAATTAAAGATGGGCTTTCGAGTTTTGAGTTACAGAATAAGCGTTTTTCTATTCTAAAAAGGAATAGTATAATCTTTATTGCAGTCTCGTCAAAAAAAATTAAAGAGAAGAAAGTTTTAGAAGAATTACAATTAATAGCAAAAAAATTTTTTGAGCTATATTCTGAAGATATAATGAAAGTTTGGGATAATGATACTAGCCGATTTTTAAATTTTGAAAAAGAAATACAAAGTAGTCTTGAAGAAACTATTAAAAAATTTCAGGATGCATTCTGGTAAGAGATTATCTCACACTATCAACCTCAAAATGCACTTATACTTTATAATATATAATCCTAAAAACTAATTTATATTTTGAAATAATGAATATAAAAAAATAAACATACTTTAAAGAAATGAAAGCTATAGGGATAGTTTTTTTATATGATCGTGCTTTAGGCACACCTGAACTGGTTTCTAAAGATTTTAGTGCACAATTTTCAAATGTATCAGAAAACCTTGTATTAGAGGGCTTACTCGAGCTTCCTGATTTGAAATTTATCCTAGATAATAAAAATATATTCTGGGGGGGTATTAAAGAAAATTTTCAAGAGATACAGGAAAATGAGAATATGATTGGAAGACTTGCTTGGAGAATTTTTAAAGATTACTCTGGGATAGAATCTTCAGAAGAAGTAAAATCACTAATATATAAAGCTAATGATGCTCCTTGGAATTTCACTCTTATGGTATGCGTGTTATATGAGCAAGGATTGTAAATTATTAATGCTTAAATTAACTAGGATTCAAAATTTCTTCAATTTGTTTAAAATAACCATATTTATATAATTCTTCTTGATCTATTTGAAAATTATCTCGAAATTTAGGGTCAAACTGAAGGTTCATGTTAAGATTTTGAATAATCTTAAAAAGGGAATAAATTTCAATTTTTTTTAAAAAATCATTTTTAATCGAGAAATATTTACGATAACCCTCGTAAAATTTAGTATTTACATCATTAATATTAATTTTATTAAGAATTTCCATTTGTATCCTAACAAAATCTTGGGCTCTCACACCAATACCCCAATTATCGAAATCTATAACTCCTTTTAACTTAATTTCATTACTAGAATCTTCAACAATTAAATTGGACCATTGGTAATCATTATGGATTAATACTGGTTCACTTTCTTCTTCAATTAACGAATTATTCTCTTTGAAATAATGATCAACTTTCTCTGCTGTATTATTAGTAAATTTCTTTAACTTTGAAAGTTCTAAGTTTAATTTTGAATTAAAAAGCTCATTCCAACTTGTTTTTGATTTTTTTCCTAGATTATGAATCTGCTCGTCAAAGGAATCAAATGAAATTTGATGTAATTTTCCTAAAAGTTCTCCAATATCAAAAAATAAGTTCACAAATTTAGATTTTGAAAAGTTAAAGCTTTCATTATTATATTGATTGTATAAATCTAATAAGGAGATTCCTGGAATGAATTCGTTTACACTAAAGATATAGGGTATGATTTCTTTACTCTCATCAAAATATATCAAATTTCCAACAGGTATTATCGGGGGATTCTCTTTATTAAAAATATAACATCCTTTTCTATTATAAATAATTTCTTTTACTTTTTCTCTAGTTTCTGGAGATTTAGGGTCTAATGTATTATCAATTAAAGGATATAAGAGTTTTTCTTTTATAATTTCTCCATTTTCGAGAGATTCAGTAGTATGAAATCGAAATAATAATTCACTCTTTTCAAAATTTACTCTATAAATTGTATTTTTAGTAGCATTTAAAAGGCCTATTACTTTTTTTATTTTTCCTTGATCTAAGAGAATATCGATTTTCGAAAATGCATTTATGATTTCGTCCAACTGATATATTTCAGTTTTTCCTAAAAAGTATAATAGATATAATTGCTTTTGGTTAATCATATAATTAATAGTCGCTTCTATTCGATTTTTAGTAATAGTCTCGAAAATTTGATTTATTTTAGGTATAAAACCATAATAATTTTCTATAATTTTAGGAAAGTTATTTCTATAAATCGAGTAGAAAGCATACTTTAATCCTCGTTCTTCTTTGCCAATTTCTGATTTAAAGTCATATATCTTATTTCTTATATCGTTAATTTGCTCTTGAAGTTGATGTATCTCAAGCACTTTTTCTTCGGTTGCACAAAGATATAATTTAGAACAGAGATTTACTATATTACTTAAACAAGGTGTAATACTAACAAATTTCCTTGATTCTGTTGGAACTATCTGGAAAAATTTCTGTAAATTTTCCTCACTTCCACAGGAAAATGAAAAATTATCACTTATAAGATTTAAATACGATTTCCAATGATTTATATTATCAAAAGAATCGATGAGGCCTATAAAATTATCAAATTGAGTTAATTTATTTACAATCTGAGGATTTATTTCATTATTACTGAACTTTTTGGGATCATTATGAATGAAAAAATTATTCCCTACATTTACCGTAGTAAGAATATTTTCAAAATATGAATATACATTATCAATTTTTACTTGATGAGGAGGCATTATTACTAAACTTATGTCATTAAATTTTTTTCCCAAAATGCCTACTTGTTCAATGACATCATCAAGCGTATATCCATAAACACCTACCAATAAAGGAGCTTTTTTATCACTAATCTCAGAACATAAACTTATTAGCTTTACTTTTTCAGTTACTTTATCAATAAAATAAGCGCCTTCTCCATTAGGTCCAAATAAGTAGATAGAATCTGCTCCATTGATAAGGAGGTGTCTCACTAATAATCTATGAACTTCTAAACTTATGGAAAAATCCTTATCGAAAAAAGTCACAGATGGAACAATAACACCATTGAAGTTACTCGTACTAATCTCCTCATTAATTTGATATCAATAATGGTGAGTAATTTATTTATTGATTGTATTTGAAAATATATTCTTAAAGATTTGTTTTTTGGAACGAGAAAAGCTCTTATATCTTAAAAAAATTAATGGTTTTTCAATTGGTATATGTTATTTTATGATTTAACAGTTTATAAACTTGATATCCATTTTATAAAAATGTAAAAAAGTAACTAACCGCATAATAGGTTAGATTTTTTTGGACTCCTTAAATACTTCAAAAATTTCCTTCTCGAAGTCAATAGTATCCTCTGGTAAAAGATTGGGTTCCTTGATTAATCTTGCCAGGTAGTAAATCTTAGAACCTCGTTCTAAGTATTGTAATACTGTATAAGCTCCATCAAGATGACTACCACAACATAAATTTCCATGATTGGCCAAAATTATAGCATTTTTATCCTCAAGACTTTTCAATACAGATTTAGCTAACTCTTCTGTACCCGCCTCACCATATTCAGCACAAAGAATCTCACCTCCCAAATATGGAACAAGTTCCTCAATTACAGGAGGTAAAGAAAGATTTAAGGTACTTAATATGGTAGAATAGATTCCATGAGCATGTATGATAGCATTCACATCGTCTCGTTGTTTATAAATACCTAAATGAAGTTGCTTTTCTACTGAAGGATTTCTTTCTCCTTCAATTACTTCACCCTTGAGATTAATTAGCAAAATATCATTAGGCACCATTTCATCATATCTTACATTACTTGGTGTTATTAAAACGATATCTGCTCCGTTCTTTTTTAATCTTGCGCTAACATTCCCTGCAGAACCAATAACATGGCCCTCTTGTAATAATTTTTTACATAATTCAACTATCTCTTTTTTGAGGTGTTCTATTTCTTTAATGTTTGAATCCAAATCACTATTCTTTTTACCATAAATTTCTGGATTTAGAATATGATTCGGTTTCTCATTATTGAGCCAGAGATTTATATCCTGTAGAAGTAAGTTTGATTGTCTCTTTATTACTTCTTGAGTATTTCCTCCAAAATGCGGAGTCACTATAACATTATCTAGTTTTAAAAATTCATTGTCTTCATCAATTGGCTCAATGGGAAAGACATCCAAAGCAGCTCCAGCAATTGATTTATCTGCTAGGGCATTATATAGTGCATCATAGTCAATTATACTCCCCTTAGCTGTGTTGATGATGTATGCCGATTTCTTCATCATGGATATACGCTCTTCATTAATTAAATTATCATTATCATCTGTCGCTGCAGCATGAATCGTAATAAAGTCTGAATTTTTCATTAAATTATCTAAGTCAACCTTTGTGCCAAAATCTTCAATAATATCCTTTGGAACAAAGGGATCATATACGATAATATTTACACCAAAACTTTTCAATCGTTCAGCAACGCGTTTACCGATCTGCCCAAAACCCAGAATACCAATCGTTTTTTCAAATAATTCAATACCTATAAATTTATTAAAGTAATTAATCCAGTCTTCAAAATCTAGAACTTCAAACTCGTTGGAATGAAGAACTTTATCTATATGAGTCAGGTGTCTTGCTAAAGAAAGCATTAAACCAATTGTAAATTCTGCAACGGCTTCAACATTTCTTAAGGGAGTATATATTATTGGGATTTTCTTTTTATTTGCTGCTTCAATATTTATGTTGAAAGGATCGCCTCTACATGAGACTATTAGTTTTAGATTTGTCTGTTCAAAAATTTCAGCCTTTTTTAAATCATCAGCTGCGGTGATAAATATATCATATCCTTCTAATTTTTGTAACAATTCTTTAAGATCAAAATATATAATTCCCGTATCTCTCCAACTCTCGTAGGTAATTTCCATTTTCTTTTTAAGTTCATTTAATACCTGATCTGAGATGCTAGCTGTTATTAATGCTTTCATTTTATTTGAACCCTATTTAGATTAATAGATTAATAATTTTTCATTCAATTTTTTTTAAGATTTAAAAAGTAAAAAGCAATAAAAAAATAATTAATTTGAGTTAAAACATAAGGGATTTTAGTTTCATCAATTTTCTGATAGAACCTTCTTGAATCTTTATTTTTCCTGCCGAATATGCTTTAATCGCGCTTAATTCCTTATTAAAAAGATCGAGCATAACCTGTTCTGATGTAAATTCAATTTTAACCGGAGCATTATCATCACCGCTTCGATCTCTAATCTCAATAGCCTGATCTTTATTGATCAAAAACAAAACAAGCCTTCCGCTGTCTAAAAAGCGTAGTTGTATGGTATCATCATAATCTGCTAACTTTTTCCTTACCTTCTCGGTAGAAAGATATCGATTTTCAATTTCTTTCAAACATGATTCAATGTTAATAAAGTCGGACACATTTTTTCACCTTAAAATTATAATTTAGTGTTCCCTTAAATAATTAATTCTTTTCTACACCCATTAGATAATGGAGAAAATTTTATCATTAAAGATCATCAATTTTATTCTTAATGTTTTTCCATTCGTTATAAATGATTTTATATGATTCTACAAACTGATCTTCTTTATCAATATGTTCATAGTTAAACAGATCATTTATTATTGATTTATAATCGGGATATAATCCCAAACCTTTTAATGTGTTCATAGCTGTTCCGATAAAGGATGATTCTTTAATAGCTGGGGTTAAAACCACACTGTCTAATACATTGGCTAAAATTTTGCGAAACTCTAAAGATTTAGCCATACCACCACCACAGAACAATCTGGGCTTTAAATCAGTAAATTTATTTAGTGCAATGAAGTTTTCATAAATACCAAAAGTTATATTTTCAATAACACTTCTCGCAAAACTATTAATTTTAGGTAATTCATTAGAGATTAACTGAGGAGGGGGGAATACAAAAACTCCTCTTTTAATTGAAGTTTGATTCTTGATATTCATTTTTTCAGGTCCAAGATATGCAAATGTAGAACAAGCTCCAGGCAATGTCTCTCTTAAGTATTGATCGATAAGAGTATCCTTATTTGTAGTAGGATGATTAATGAATGTATCCTTAAACCAATTATATGATGCACCGGTATTACCAGCATGAGCTTCAATTAACCATTTTCCCTTTATAGAATGACAAGAAGCCCAATAATTACATTCTGGATCAAAAAGGGGTTTTTTAATAACAAGTTGGAGGGGTGCTGTTGTTCCTAAACTTATCCCAATATCACCTTCTTTAATTGCTCCCATTCCTAAGAGAGAAGCTTGTGTGTCACCTCCCGTCTTTATTACAGGAATTCTATCCTGATTAATATTGAACTTTTTTATAAGGTCTAATTTTAACTGACCGATGACGGTTCCAGATTCGACAATATCGGGAAAAAAATTAGGATCTAAATTAAAAGATTCTATTATTTCATTACTCCACCTTCTTTTTTTAATATCTAATAACTGTGATTCAGCTGCTGAAGAAGGATCAGAAACTAATTCTCCAGAAAGACGATAAACCAACCAATCATCAAGCATTAATATCTTTTTAATTTTTTCAAACTTCTCTTCTGCTTCTTCCCTAAACCATAATATCCTTGCTAATGTAAATAATAAAGAAGGAGTGTGTCCCGTGATATTAAATAGCTCTTTTTCTGTAAATTCATCTTCTATTATATAAGCAGAATCAATTCCTCGTATATCAATATTTGGGCCTCCATATATTTCTTTCCCCCTATTATCTATAAAAACAGAGGCAATTCTTTGTGCACAGGTAGAAATTCCTATGATATTTAGATTCTGGTCTCCAGATTGAAGAATTATTTGTTTTATAGCTAAACAAATTTTATTCCACAACTGGTTCATATCGAAAATTTTCGCAAAACCATCTATGCCTTCCTCTAGAATATCAATGGACTGATTTACAACACGCTCGATTTCCAATTCAGCCGATAACAATGCCACTTTAATAAAAGTGGATGATAGGTCTATTGTAAGAATTTTATCACTCATTATTAAAAATCTGATTCAATTTGTATGTTTTAAATCTATTGTGGAGTAATATATTTACGAACTACTTCCCCTCTTGGTTCTTTTTCCTCAAATAAGATAGCTTTAAAAGCGTAGATTTTTGTAGTTACATCCTTCCAAGCATCAGCATGAAGACCTGCTTTCATACATGTATGGCTTAAAAATGTATCCACATCCCAGTTTCGACCATGATCAACTGGTACTTGAGGAAGAAGTAATCCCCTTCTCCAACCTTTTTCAGCAATCAATCCATCTCTTCCGATTACAATATGGTTAATATAATCGTCTGGAGAGTCTATTTTAATTAATTCTGGTGGTGTTAGAATTGATAATTCAATGACAATGTTATCCATTTCTTGGAGAGTAACTGATGGAAATCTGGGATCCTCGATTGCAGAGCTTATTGATACTCTATGAACAACATCATACAATGGATAAGTCGGTTCAATATAACCTATACAACCTCTTAATGGGTTACCACTCATATTATATATATTTAAAGTAACGAAAGCACCATATTTATCTGAAAATTTTTTCTTAATTGCATCTGCAACGGCTATCTTTCTATTATGCTTAAGAAAATATTCAATATTTTCTCTTGCCAATTTTATTAATAAGGTGCCATCTTCTAAACTAAATGGTTCTAAATTTGACATTTTATATAACTTGAGAAGCAGTTATTTATATATCATAATATGGTCTTAAGTCTATTAAAACTCTATCTTAATAATTTTACCTTTAGGGGTAATTTTTTCCTTGTTTACTTCCATTCCTTTAAAAAAAACCTTCCAAAGACTTGTGATTATCCAAAAATCTTTATAGGGGCTAAATTTTGCTTTAGACTTAAAATTGTCAGGATTAATCTTATAAGGGTCAACCTTTTCAATTATAATTAAATCTGCTTGGTAACCTTCTTTTATAAATCCTTTATCTTTTAGGTGGAAGTTAAGAGCAGGATTCTCAGAACATGTTTGAACGAGATATTTTAGCTCTATCTCATTATTAAGAACTTTATCAAGTAAAATTAAGGAATATGTTTCAAATTCAGGAAAACCTGATGGGGCGTCAAAAAATCCCGTAGATTTCTCATTTAATGTATGTGGAGCATGATCCGAGGCAATTATATTGAGATCCCCTTTTTTAAATTGGTTATATAAAAATGATTGATCTTCCTGATCTCGTAGCGGAGGATCAACCTTACCAATATTTGGGTTTTCTAATTTAATGTTATTAGATAATAATAAGTGATGCGGGGTTATTTCCATGCTTATTTTGAAACTTTTATCTGTTAATTGAATAGTACGTATATATTCATAACTTTTCTTGGTGCTAATATGACAAAAATGAATAATTGGATATCGTTGAGATTCTCGATGATTTTCTTTAACGTATTCAATATAATTACCAATGATGAATTTAACATATCTCAGTTCTTTATCACCGGATTTAACTTTATCATATAGTTCTAAGAGATTTACTTTTTTAGAATTAATTTCATTCTGGAGATACTTCTTTTCGTCTTCGGTTAAAGGCCATTCAGGATGAATAAAAATAGGAATATTATATTTTGATGATACGTCAAAAAGTTGATTTATAATTTCTTTATTAGTCCAGTCAATTCGATTTAGGGGTTTATGAGGATATATTTTAAATCCTATAATGCTCTTTTTGATCATTTTTTTAATTTTAAAATCATCAAAATTATCGGGAAAACCTGCAATTAATCCTACATCAATATAACTATTAGATTTTGCCTTTTTAAGCCACAATTTAATTTGGTTTAAGTTATTAGCAGGAGGGATTGTGTTAGGCATTGTAAATACTGTTGTTATACCACTATACGCTGCAGCTTTTGTTCCCGTTAAAAATGTTTCTTTTTCGCTTTGTCCCATATCTCTTAAGTGAGAATGAATATCAATTAATCCTGGTATAACTAGTCTACCGTGACAATCAATTTCTATATGATTTCTTTTAGATCTGCTTCTATATTCCTCATTTGAGGACTTATTATCTAATAAGATTTTGGAAATTTTTCCATGTTTAATTATAAGTGACCCTACTTGAGTGTTTCCATTAATATAGATAGAAGCATTCTTTAGAATTGTTGTTTTCATGATTTTACTAGTTTTCTTGTTGGTCGATCTTAAAATTAATAAATGATACTTTATTTTCAATTTTTTTTATTTTCGGCAGAGAGACAAATTTTATTTGTTTTTTTGAATTTTTAAATTCATAATTGAATTTAGTAAAGTCTAAAGATACATTGGGTGAAGGGATAATATAAGAAAAATCTTTCAAGCTGATTTGTTCCTCCAAACTTTCAACCTCCATAGTATCTTTATCATTAACAATATAAATTGCTTTATCATTAATCCAATCCTCTAATTCATAGAGGATTGAGTCTTGATTTTCTGTTTT
The DNA here is from genome assembly GCA_011364975.1 of Promethearchaeota archaeon. Classification (GTDB taxonomy): domain Archaea; phylum Asgardarchaeota; class Lokiarchaeia; order Sigyniarchaeales; family SOKP01; genus SOKP01. The sequence goes on from RDOE01000005.1 coordinate 40,403, forward strand.
TTTTGTAAAAATACCTGGAGTTGAATTTTCCCATTTTAAATTACTCCTTTCATTTACTTTCTTGAGAGCCTTTTCTATCAAAATTGCTTGAGAGCGTTCATCTGATCCTAAAAATCTTAACTGGTTACCCTCAAATTTTATAAATATTTTCGAACTTGAAAAGTAGATTACCAAATTATTTTCTTTTCGTATAGAATAAGAAAGACAAAAACATTCCCTAATAATTGAGCATAATGAGTAAATAGATAAGGATATTTCTCCAATATCAATCTCTTTTTTAGTGATATCAGTATACTTACTTATAAGTAGTAGAAAGTTAACCAATTTAATCAGTAAATGTTTTCTTAAAATCCATCAAAATTCTTAAATAATTTGTCAAATCCCGGAGGAAGTCCCGGACCACCTTTTTTACCTTTCTTTCCCATTTGTTTAAATCGTTTAAAGAATTTTTTCATTTGATTATATTGATCTAGCATCCTATTAATGGTGGTATAATCTGTACCACTTCCAATGGCTATTCGCCTCTTCCTCGACTTCTTTATAAGTTTTGGCTCATTTTTCTCATCTGCTGTCATAGAATTGAGAACTATTTCCCATTTAGCTAAATTTTGTTCCGCATCTTCTGTCAAGGCTTCAGGTATGTTACCGCCACCGATCATAGCTAAGATTTGCTTCATTTTACCAACTTTTTTTATGCTTTTTAATTGATAATAAAGATCTTCAAGTGTAAATTTCCCTCGCATCATCCTTTTAACCATTTCTGGATCCATTTCAACTTCTGCATCTTCTACTCGTTTAACTAACCCTTCAATATCAGGTCTGCCTAATAAGGTACCAACAAACTTAGTTGGTTCAAATTCTTCTAATTCATCAACTTTTTCTCCAACTCCAATAAATCTTATTGGTTGATTAGTAGCAGCACATGCTGATAACGCTCCACCACCTTTAGCTGTTCCATCCAATTTAGTTACAATAATACTCCCAATTTTGGTGGCTTTAGCAAATTCTTCTGCTTGAGAGTATGCTTGTTGTCCTAAAGTGCCATCAATAACCAATATTACTTCGTTAGGTTTTAAACTTTCTTCAATTTTCTCCATCTCTTTCATTAATTCTTTTTCTTCTTTATGTCTCCCTGCAGTATCAACAATAATAATATCATTCCCATCATTTATTGCTTTCTTTGTTTCTTTTACTGCAATTTTGATCGCATTCTTTTCATTTGGGTTTCCGTAACATTTCACGTCAATTTGGGTTGATAGTTGTACAAGTTGTTCATAAGCACCGGGTCTCCAAGTATCAGTAGTGACTACAGCTACTTTATATCCTTTATTTTTATAAAATCGGGCTAATTTCGCTACTGTCGTGGTTTTTCCTGATCCTTGTATTCCAACGAGTAAAATTACATTACTCTTACCCGATTTTATTCTTATAGGGGCAGGCTTTCCTCCAATTGTCTTAACTAACTCATCATGCACAAGTTTAACTACAAAATCTTTCCTTCTTGCTCTTTTCAGTTCTGTATTCATTGCATCTTTTTTTATATTTTCGGTCATTTGAAAAACCAACTCAACTTTCACATCAGCACTAAGTAAAGCTCGTTGTAAATCTTGAATTATTGCATTAATTGTATCTTTGTCAATTTGAGGTAACCCACGTAATTTTCGCATAATATTTTCTAAGTCGCGTCCAAATTTTTTAAAAGCCATGATTACCGTTATTTTAAAATTATCTTTAGTAATTAATATCTCTAAAAACTAATATTTTTTTGGAATATTATAGATTATAAATTTAAATTTTTTTTTAGCATATATTAATTCTGAATTTAAAAACATAGATTTAGTTATAAAAATGTTATAAATCAAATAACTTTATGACAGATATGTAGATCTTAAAAAGCTTGTTCCACTCCTAAGATTTATTTTAAACGCCTTTATAAAAGAAACTACCTCTTGATTAAATTTAAAATTAAGAGGGGGGGATTCACGATTATTGTAGTATATATAGTTTTTTAAATATTCATTTATAATGGAATTTCAGATTGACCCAGCACAATTTCTTCCAAATATTGACCAATGGTTAATTGGTATTAATTATTTTTTCGAACTAACATTCTCCTATTTGAAATACATATTTTTTGTGATCTTATTAGTAATAGGAATTCTTACATTAATCAGTTTAAGAGGGCGATACTTTTTAGAGCGTTTAAGGTATAGCCAAGAGCAAAAACTTGCCGATAATCCAATAACTAAACCAAGATTGATAATAGGCACGATTTATATAATAATTGCGTTTGGAATTTTATTTAATTGGTTCACATATCTATTAATAATCAGCCTAAATCCACTTCCTGATAGATTTGTATTTAATTTCATAGAATTTACTGATATTTTTGATCCTTATGGTTTAAACAGAATCTCAGATATTAATATGGCTCAATTTGAATTTGAAAAAACATTATATTACCTTATTTCTATAGGTTCATTTGCCTCTCTTTTAAATATTATAATCAGTATATGGTTATTAGTAAATAAAGGAGGAAAAGATGCTAAAAAATCCATTATAATGCTCATTGGAGGCATAATTGGGGGCATTTTGACAGGATTTACCACTTGTTTACCCTTATTTTTATAAAAAGTTATTATTCTCTTAAATTGTTTAAGTGTAATTGGGTTATACGTTATATGTTTTTTATTTATGTGAAGTTAACTTTTTAGTTAAGAAATAATATCGATTCCTTTAAGCGAGTAATTCAGATAGTCAATTTTTTAAAAAAGGGTATTATTATAAAAATTACTAAAGAAATGAATACAAATTAAAAAACCGGGTTTCTAGAATTTGAAAGGAGATTTATATCTAACACTTCTAAAATCTTCATTTTAAATCTAAAACTTTAATTTAATTATAAGTATTTTAATAGTCAATCTTGTAAAAATGCCAAATCTTTTTTTTCAAGAAACACTGATAATATTAAATTTAAAAAAAAAAGATGAAGTAAATATGTCGATACGCAAAACTGAAATTCAAAAGTTAAAAACGGGACAATACATGATGGTCGAGGGTGAACCATGTATTATTAAATCTACAGAACGATCTAAGAGTGGAAAGCATGGTCATGCAAAAGTTCGGATAGTTTGTGTTGGAGTTTTTGATAATAACAAAAGATCTCTTACAATTCCATCAGGTCATGTAGTTGATACTCCAGAAATACTAAAAGGAAATGCACAGATAAATTTTATTGAAGATAATATTATCAATATCATGAATCTTGAAACTTATGAGTCGTTTGATGTTGAATGGCCGGCAGAAGAGGATTCAAGAGCTAAACTTAAAGAATTAAAAAGTAATCCTCCTAAAATGGGGACTTCTCAAGTAGAATTTTGGGAAATCGCTGGTAAAAAGCTGATTAATCGAGTAATTATTAATTAATATAATTACAATTTCTTTTTAAGTGAAGTTTAAATTTTATTTTATTATAATTTAATATTTTTAGTAATTTATTGTATTATATAGAATATTTTATAGCAAAGTTTGAGATTAATGGATAAAAAGGCGATTTCTTTAGCTTGCAGAATGGATTCGGAAAGAGCTATAAAGTTGACTAAGAGAATTTTTGAATTCCTAGTTAAAAAGGGGGAAGTGGTTCAATTAGAAACTAGAATTGCACCAAAAATTTTTCCCCATAGTGGAAAAGATTTAAGTGAGATGAATACAGATAATACTAAATTTTTGATCTCAACAGGTGGAGATGGTACCATCTTACGTGTCGTAAGTAGCCTACCTCTGCGTAAAGCACCACCTATATTAGGAGTAAATATTGGCTCCTTAGGATTTCTCGATGAATCAAATGAAAGAACAATATTCAATGACATAAATAGGGTATTAAATGGGGAATATGTTATCGAAAACTGTTCAAAAATAGTACCCTATATTATTAAGGATAATGAAGAAATAAAATTGAATAGTGCTTTAAATGAAATCTTAATAGTGTCATCGAAAAGTTCTAAAGTATTACTCTTATCCGTAAAAATTGATGGGGTATATTTAAATCGAAGTTATGTTGATGGAATTATTATTTCTACAGCTGTAGGATCCACAGCATATAATCTAAGCGCGGGTGGTGCTATAGTAAAGTCAAACATGGATATAATGGAAATAACCCCTTTAAATAGTTTTGCGAGAACCGGTTTAAAGCCAATAGTATTACCTATTGACAGTGAAATTGAGATCCAATTATTAAGACCTCGATTAAATGCAAAAATTATAATAGATGGTCAAAGAACTTTTAAAAAAATACCACCAAACACTATTATAAAAATTCGAAAAGCTAACGCATATAATAGTTTTATACGCCTATCTCAAAGTCAAAGTGAAAATTATATTAAACGATTAAGAAAAAAAATTATTGGTACTCTTAAGGTTCCTTTAGATGACAGTCCTGAAGAGGAATTCAATTCTGGTTTTTGATACAAATATTTTTTTAACTGGGATTGATTTTAGTCTTATTCCTAATGAAATTTACACTACAACTCAAGTAATAGAGGAAATTGAAGTAGTTAAATACCAAGAGAAAAATAGAGCTATTGCCACTCGAATTTTCGCTGCAAAAGAAACTGGTCAACTCATAATAAAAACACCTGTTAATAAATACATAAATTACGTAACTATTAATTCAAAATCAACGGGAGATTTTAGTAGTTTATCCGAAACGGATATCGGACTAATTGCGTTAGCATTAGAATTACAAGATGCCAAGAAGAGTGATGTTATTGTTTATACGAATGATTATTCAATGGAAAATCTGTGTTTTCATCTTGGGTTAAAATTTAAATCAATTTTCAAACCAGGGATTAAAAAGAAATTAAATTTTGAAATCTATTGCCCAATTTGTAACAAGGTTTATCCTTCTACTATTATATATAACAATTGCGATAACTGTGGAATAAGATTGAAAAGAAGAGCTTTATCCTTCAAATAAAATGAGTGTATAATATAAATTGAGATTACTAATTTAATATTAAGCAAGACGAAAAAGTGGATAAAAATGGGAATTAAAATAAATGAACTTGTAAAAGAAGTAAAAAGAACTATAAATTTTGAAAATCTATTGAACAAAGTCATTGCAATTGATGCATTCAATACTCTATATCAGTTCCTTGCAATAATAAGACAACAGGATGGAACACCACTAAAGGATTATGGCGGAAATGTAACTTCTCATCTTTCTGGATTATTTTATAGAACAATTAATTTTTTGGAACATAATATAAGGCCTATTTATGTATTTGATGGAGAGCCTTCTGTGTTAAAGCTAGATACCATTAAAGAACGAAAAAAGGTCAAAGAGGAAGCAAAACAAAAGATGATTATAGCACAAGATAAAGAAGATCTGGTAGAAGCAAAGAAATATGCGCAATTGACTTCAAAATTGGATGCTAATATGATTGAGGAGAGTAAAAAATTAATTCAGTATTTGGGATTACCAATTGTTGATGCTAAATCTGAAGGTGAGGCCCAATCTGCTTATTTAGTTGAGGTAGGTGCTGCTTGGGCTTGTGCATCTCAGGATTACGACACACTATTATTTGGGGGGGAAAGATTACTAAGGAACTTTGCTATTAGTAGGAGTAAAAAGGTAAAGGATACTACGGTAACCCTTGATATTGAATATATATCACTATCTAAATTTTTAGAACAGTTAAAAATTACAAAAGAACAATTAATAGAGATGGGAATTTTAATTGGAACCGATTTTTTTCCTGGGGTTAAAGGAATTGGGCAGCATAAAGCACTGGAATTAATAAAACAGTATGGATCTTTAAAAAATATAATAAATAGTAATGTAAAAATTGGAAAGGTTGAAATTGATATTGATCAAGATATTATCGATAAAATAAAAGATATCTTTTTATATCCCGATATAGAAAAAAATTACCCAACGTTAAAGTGGGAAAAAATAAATTATGAAAAAATTGAAGAGTTGTTGATTGAACAGCACAATTTTTCAGATCAAAGAGTTCGAAATGCTCTTGAACGTTTAAGAAAGCAAGATTCATCCAAAAGACAAGTATCTTTAGATAATTTTTTCAAATAATTTAGGATTTTTAAATTAAAGAAATATAGAAAAATTTTTACAAAGCTATTGCTTTATTTAATTAATAAAATTAATAAATTTAGTTTAGTCAATAATGTCTGCAAGAGATAATGATAAGCCTAAATCTAATGAAAGTAATAATGTTAGAATCACTTTACGAGTTCAAAAAGCTAAAAAAAGAGATATTGGACGCAATATTGTCAGAATAGACCCTAATACCATGGAAAAACTAAATGTTCAAACAGGTGATGTGATCGCTCTTACGGGGAAAAAAGAAAGTGCCGGGATTGCCTGGCCAAGTTATCCTCAAGATAGTGGACTTGGAATTGTTAGAATAGATTCTAGTTTAAGGAAAAATACAGGGACTAGTATCGATGATACTATTGAAATATATAAAATAACAATCCAACCGGCAAGAAATATTACCTTAGCTCCTACAACAGTCAAAATTAAAACAAACACAAGATTTGAATCGTTTGTAAAAAGAAAGTTAAATAATTATCCAGTAACCCTTGAGGATTTTATTTCAATCTCGATCGGAATCAGTCGTGAAATAACTTTCAAAGTTATAAGCATGAAACCTACTGGTGTTTGCATAATTAAACCAGAAACAGATTTAAATATTAGTGAAACTATTACTGAGGATGAAGAACAGGGTGCAGATTATGTTACTTATGAGCAAGTTGGAGGTTTAGACCGAGAGATTCAACGAGTAAGAGAAATGGTAGAATTACCACTGAGACATCCCTCATTATTTAAACGTTTAGGAATTGATCCCCCAAAAGGTGTTTTATTAAGAGGACCCCCGGGTTGCGGAAAAACACTCTTAGCTAAAGCCGTAGCTAATGAAAGTGAGGCTTATTTTATCTCCATAAATGGTCCAGAGATAATGAGTAAATTTTATGGTGAATCAGAGAAAAAATTGAGGAAGATATTTGACGAGGCTCAAGAAAAAAGTCCTTCTATAGTCTTTATAGATGAGTTAGATGCCATTGCTCCTAAGAGGGAGACAGTAACAGGTGAAGTGGAAAGAAGGGTCGTAGCACAATTATTAGCACTTATGGATGGATTACATAGTAGAGGTAAAGTGATTGTTATAGGCGCAACCAATAGACCAAATAGTTTAGATGAAGCCTTAAGAAGACCCGGTCGATTTGATCGGGAAATAGAGATAAAGGTCCCAAATGAAAAAGGACGAAGGGAAATTTTTCAAATACATACGAGAAATATGCCTTTAGATAAAAAAATATCATTGAAAGAATTTGCGAATATTACTCATGGATTTGTTGGGGCAGATATTTCTGCAGTTTGTAGAGAAGCAGCGATGTCCGCATTAAGAAGATATTTGCCTAAAATTGATTTAGATTCAGATATGATTGATCCAGAATTACTAGAACAAATAGAAGTAACAAAAGAAGATTTTGAACAAGCTTTAAAAGAAGTGTTACCCTCTGGAATACGGGAAGTGTTTGTGGAGGTCCCAAATGTCAAATGGGATCAAATTGGAGGATTAGAAGAGTTAAAACAAAAACTTATTGAATCAGTAGATTGGCCTCTATCTCATCCCAATATATTTGAGCGTATGGGAATTACCCCTCCTAGAGGCATATTACTTTATGGGCCACCAGGGTGCGGAAAAACACTTCTGGCTAGAGCTGTTGCTAATGAAAGTAAAGCCAATTTCATTTCAATTAAGGGTCCAGAATTATTATCTAAATACGTTGGAGAGAGCGAAAAAGCAATAAGAGAAGTATTTCGAAAAGCAAAAATGGCAGCACCTTGTATCATTTTTTTTGATGAATTTGATTCTATTGCCCCGAGCAGAGGTCGATATACTTCCGATTCAGGGGTATCAGAAAAGGTGCTTTCTCAATTTTTAACCGAATTAGATGGATTAGAAGTAAACAAGGATATTTTGGTGATTGCAGCTACAAATAGACCAGATATATTGGATCCTGCATTAATAAGGCCTGGAAGAATTGACAGAATTTTGTTAGTACCTGCCCCCGATGAAAAAGGAAGGATGGAAATTTTTAAAATTTTTACCAAAAACATGCCCCTTGCAAGTGATGTGGATTTAGAACTCATAAATAAGAAATTAAAAGGATTTTCAGGGGCAGATATAGAGACATTATGCCGTGAAGCTGCAATGATTGCCTTAAGAGAAAATTTAAGAGCAAGAAAAGTTACTTTTGAACATCTAAAAGTAGCTAAAGAATCAGTTAACCCAAGTATTACTCCAGAAATCATTAAATGGTATGAACAATTTGGAGAAAAGTTAAAAAGTCGCATAATTGAAAAAGCTAAAGAAGATCGTTTATTTGTTTAAAATAAACAATAAAGTTAATTTATCATAAATCTTTTTTACAATTAGAATTCTATTTTTAAAATATAAGTATAGTAAAAAGGTGTTTAACATAGAAGCACACCGCTGGAATCAAAAACCAATAGTTAATTCTCTGATTGATATAATAATCAAAAATAAGGGAGAAGTTTTAGATAAACGGCTCGAGGAATTATTGAAAAAGGAATTCCCATTTATAAATCCTTTAATGCTTGAAGAAATATTGATGAAATTAGAAAGCCTAAATATTATAAACGTATTTAGAGTATCTAAAACTAAAAAAATGATCGTTCTTAATAAGAACAACCAAGAAATCAAAGAAGATATTATGGGTACGTCAGTTTGAGCTGATCTTGTCCCATTTAGAGCAAACTTGAGAGAGTGAAATATCTTCTAACTCAGATTTATATATTCTCTGCCTTATTTCGATGAAGATAGGATAATTTATTGCGCTACCCATTAACAACATTTCTCCTACAGCTAAACTAGAGATCATCCTTGCATAATCTTTAGTAATATTCTCAGAACTATCCATCAAATGTTTTAAATCATAGGGGTTTTTTATATTTAGAATCATTTTAGAATTTGCTTGGGATAGGGCAGTTGTGCTTAATTTTTTGGGTCTCTGACTTATGAGGCAAAGGCATGCCATAAATTTTCGACCTTCTCGCGCAATTGTTTCGATAATACTTTTAGAAAGTGCTTTTGAATGAGCAGCTTCTGGACAGAATTGATGTGCTTCTTCAATTATGAGTAAAAAGGGAGGGATTTCATTCTTCCGTCTTAAGTAAAATAAGCGATTGCAAATATAGTCCACGATTATTTGTTTTTTCCTTATTGAAATTTCATTTTGAAGATTAAATATAGTCAATTGTCCCCCATCAACTATATTTTTTAATTTGGGATTTTCTTGTGGACCAAATAGTCTTAAATGCTCGAGATCAGCCAACCAACCTATTAATGCTTGTTTAGTGCTTTTGTTACCATTTGTGTCCTTCTCAATAAAACTTATTAAATCATTCAAACTATACCCTTTTTTTGAATTATCATTATCTTTTAAATTCTTTATGTAATTAGAAAGTTCTCTAACTTGTACATTAGAAATCTGTTCTTGATACTTTTTAAAAGAATATGGATTCAATTGAGGTATAGAAATTTGGAAATATTGGGTATCAATTATTTTTACTTTATCTTTAATTGGTGAAACATTCTTTAGATAAGTATATTCCCCATGAACATCGATCAAAATAATTGCTGGTGTCCCTAAGGAAATTTCTCTCGATAGTAATTCTTCTAATATAATTGAAGTTAAATAACTTTTTCCGCCTCCTGATATTGATAGTATTGCAAAGTGCTTATTTAAAAGGCGATCCATATTTATGTATGCGTTCAAATCAGTAACCTTAATTTTACCTAGATTTAACCCATTTTCAGGACTGAGTCCTAAGAAATCTTTAAGTAGATCATCATCGACTAGGTAAACTTCCTTTCCTGGACTAGCAGGAAAAGTCATTCGGCTAATCTTGTCTATTATTTTTTTATCATCTTTTTGAAATTGTATAATGCCTAGATTTCTCACGATAGCAATAGCATACTCGAAATCATCGCTTGGAAACAGTCCTTTGAGGATATTTGGATTACTATCGTTATTATAGGCTTTAATTGTTAAAGCATCAGAAAAATATTCATTTAGTAATATAATCTTTTCAATTATACCTATCAAATATCCTTCAATTGAATTAGTATAGACGAACAAACCTTTTTTTACGATTACTCCATCATTTCTTTTATTTATAACAAATGGATATTGTAATACATCAGGTAATTGAAGAAAATTGAAAACTATACCAACCTTAAAGGACATTAAATTTAGTTACAATGTATATTTAATAAAAATAAGATAAGAGCCAAAATTTTCTAATTTTATTAGAGTTTAAATGAATATTAAAAAAAATTAATGCTTTTTATTTTTCTTCTTTCTCTAAAAGACCCATTATTTTAAGAATAACGTAATAGCCATTTTTCCAAAAGTATATCATAAATAATGTAACAGCTAAGAACGCAAATGAAGTAATTCCTGCAAAAAGAACCCAATTTCCACCACTGAAGCTTTCTAAGATACCAGAAAAAGGAGACCCACTAGATGGCCCAAGTAGCATATCTTGAACTATAGCATAAGTCATTCCAATGATAATAAGAATAATACTAATTAATAATCCTCCTGCAGCGATTTTAACATCTAACCGATTTTTATATTTCTCTTCAATTTGTTTTATTTTAAAAACAAATTTGGTAACCCATCTTCTACCTTTTTTAAACAAGCCAAAGAAGAAAACCAGTAAAAAGAATAACCCTGCTGAAAATCCAGCGACTATTGCGATTTGATAACCTAAATTTAGACTCAGAAATAATTCGAATTTTCCTTCTGGCATAATAAAATCAAAAATTGACCATATCAAGCCCGTTAAAGTGATTAAACAGGCAATTACGATAAAGATATAAAATAATTCTCCAACAACTCTTTGTTTTGATGTATAGACTTCTTTATAGTTAGTAATTGATTCGTTCATTTTTTCACTTCTTTTATTTTTTTAATCATTTTATAACATTCTAAATATATAAAATTGATTATTACATAACAATTTATTAATGAAAAAAGAAGGGATGAGATCCAGGTAATTTATTCTTTAACTTGAAGGATATCAAAAAGTTTTTTGTAGAAATTATTATCATTTAAGCAATCATATAAGTTTTTTGAATATTCAGAGAGCTTATCATAGAAATTTTTATTTTTCACGTCCGGGCTATACTTTTTATCAACTTTGCAGATACTTTCAGCACTTTTTGAAATATCAGGAAATAATCCCGCTCCAGCTGCTGCTAATATTGCTGCTCCTAAAGATGTAGCTTCCTCAATTATATTTCTTACACAAGTAATTCCCAAGACATCCGTATAAATTTGATTCCAAAGATCTGATCTTGAACCACCTCCCGTTAATCGTAGTTCTATTGGATCAATACCAAGTTCTTTGAAAACTTCAAGATTTTTTTTTACTTCAAAAGCAACCCCTTCTAGAATTGCTCGTGCAATGTCTCTTCTCTGATGGCCTAAGGCTAATCCAAAAATTACCCCTCTAGCATAGGGATTCCAATTGGGGGCTCCAGCTCCAACTAAATGTGGAATAGCAATTAATCCATTAGAACCAATAGAAGATTTCTCTGCTTCATGAGTTATAATTTCATAGGGATCTAAATTTTGTTCTTCAGCAATAATACACTCTTCACGTCCTAATTGATCTCTAAACCATCTTAGAAAAGCTCCTGTGGTAAATATGCTTGCTTCTTGAACCCACGTACCTGGAACTGCATGACAACTACATAATACTCTTTTAGAAGGATCAAAATTAGGTTTATCTAAAAAAGCTAGCATAAAACTCCCTGTTCCTGTGGTTAATTTAATGGTTCCTGGTGAAACAACACCGACTCCCAATGCAGCGGATTGTTGATCTCCTGCCCCTGTTATTACGAGAGTTTTTTTATCAAAAAAAGTTTCATCAGTATGAATTTCACCTATTTCTAGACCACTTTCCATAGCCTCTGGCATTTTATCTAAATCTAAACCAAGATCGGAGGCAATTTCATCTGAATATTTTAATTTATTAATATCAAATAACATAGTCCGAGACGCGTTTGAATGATCAGTAACATACTTTCCAGTTAATTTGAAAATGATAAAATCTGAAACTAAAAGAAATTTATGAGCATTTTGATAAATATTAGGTTTTTTCTCTTTAAACCACAGTATCTTTGTTGCCGAAAAATAAGGATCTATAGTTAAACCCGTAGTATTGTAAATTTTATCAATTCCAATTTTATTCTTAATATAATCAACTTGTTCGGTAGTTCTCCTATCTTGCCACACTATAGCATTATGAAGGGGATTTCCTTCCTTATCTACTGGAACTATCGTTTCTCTCTGATTTGTAACAGAAAGACTCACAATTTCAGATTTATCAATCCCGCTTTTTTTAATAGCACCTTCAATTGTTTTCTTAATTGATTCCCACCAAGAATTTGCATCTTGTTCTACAAAAGAAGGTTGAGGGTAAAAACTCTCCCACTCTTGATAATCACTAGCTAAAATCATACCGGCGATATCAAAAATAAAGGTACGACAGCCTGTAGTTCCTAAATCGAGAGCTGCAATAAACATAATTAAATAGTACTTAGGATGATTAAGTTTTGATTATTAATTATATATCGATATATTTAATAAAAACTATTTTAAAATAATTATTAGATTTTAACCTAACTTTTTTAGTTCATGACCACATTTTGGACAAATAAGCTTACCAAACCCAACTTGATAAGTCGTGATATCCATAAAAGGAGTATTACATCTTGGACATCTAGGAGTAAAAGTAGGAAACCATTGTCCTTTGATATTTGGCTGGGTTTTTAATTGTTGTATGAATTTTAAATTATCAAGTTGTGCCTTGTTGAAGATTGAAGACTGAGCATCCTCAGCTACGGACTTACCTTTAGCTTTTAATAGAATTAAAAATTTTATTTTAAGAGGATTATTTAAGAGAGAAAGGGTTTTAATAATTGCTTCTTTTCCATAATCAGCAAATAATTTTCCAATTTCGGGTGGAGCTAAAGCTACCATTATATATTGAGTTTCTTTAGGGGATTTTTCTGCTTGAATAAGAAATTGAAACATTCTACTTTTATTATCCATAGCCCATATAAAGATCCAATCTTTTATATCATAATCCTCATTATTAGGGCCTACAATGCGCTTAATAGTATCTATAGAGGTATATTTTCCCGGATTTTTTAAGTTTGAATAAAGATCTTCAAAAAAACTGGGTTCTATAACCGGATATTTATTCAAAATACTTTTTAATGATAACAATTTTACCTGAGATAATATTTCTCCCGAAAGATTATCCCAAGGAGTCAATGTGTAAATAGAAAAATACTGTTCCATAATTAGTTTATGAAAGAAATTATATATATGTTAACTCATAAAAAGAATATTTAAAAACATTTTAAAATTAATTTTTCCCATGGCAAAATTTAAAATTGTTACGAAGAAGAATTGTTTTTTTTGCGAAAAACTGGAAGAATGGCTTGCAGATAAAAAGGTTGATTATAAGATATTAGATTATCAAGATCCAAAAGATTTTAATGATCCATTGATGAAGAATCCAACGTTTAATAGTCTTTATTGTGATATGAGTGCGTGTGTTGAGGGAATTCCTATAATTGTTAAAAATGATAAAGAATTCTTTTATGGAGAAATCTGGGACTTAGTAAATAATGAAATTATTGATGAAAAAGCTCGAAAAATTTTTGAAATTTAGATTTTTATTTTTCTTTTTAATTTTTTTATTTTAAGAAGTTCGTGAAACAGAACTTTTACGATATACAATATATGTCTTGATATTATCTTAAACTTGATGAACTTCTTCAATAGGAATTTTAATTTGTTCTTTAAAGCGATCTTTAGTAACACCATTAAGTAACCAAAATCCTACTATAGCCATCATACAAAGAATACCTGCTAAATACCATACCCAATTTGGACCAAGGTGGTCCATGACTAATCCTGCGGCTAAGACCCCAAACAAATTTGGAATTGACCAATGGAATCCAAAAACAGCCATGTATCGTCCTCTCTTGTCTTCAGGAGCAAAAGAAGCTGCTGCACCCAAAGATACAGGAATCACAACCATCTCTCCTATGGTTAAGATAACCATTGCTATATAAAAAAGATATGGGGCAGAGATAAAGCCATACATCCCAAATCCAATCATATAAAACAAAGTCCCAACTATCATCATCTTCATAGGGGCGTATTTTGAAATTTTCTTAGTTATCCAAAATTGAAATACAACCACCATAAGCGCATTCAAACTTAGTAAAAAGCCAAAATTTTCAATCGGAAATCCATGAACTTTATTTAAAAATACCGATAGTGTGCTATTTAACTGCATGTAGACTATTACTGTTATTGCAGAAACCGATAGAAATAATATATAGACCCGATCCTTTAAAACTTCTTTATATCCAATAATAGTTTTAATTACTGTTTCTTCAGGTTTATTATCTTTAACTTGTGGTTTTGTTTCTGGAATTACAAAATATACAATCATTGCAGTAATTAAGCTACCCACTGCATCAGCAATAAATAAAAACAGATAAGACTGAGTTGCTAAAAATCCACCAAGAATAGGACCAATCGTGGCTGAAAGATTAACTGCCACCCGCAAAAGTCCAAAACCTTCTGCCTGTTTTTCCTTTGGAAGTAAATCAGCTACCATTGCTTGTCGGGCTGGACCTCCTAAATCACCCAATACTCCCAAAATTGAAGCGATAATGAAAAAAATATTCAAATCATTGATTAACCCCATTGCTATACTTCCTACTCCACTTGCAACCAAACCTAAAAGAAGCATCGCACGACGTCCATATTTATCAGCTAAGGCACCTCCTATTCCACTACCGATTATGCTTCCTGCAGAAAATACCATAAATAGGAATCCTACTTGTGTCATCCCCACTCCAAAATGATCGGTTATATACAACGCAAAAAAAGGGAATAATAGAAAACTTCCTAATCTATCTATGAAAGTCGCAAAAACGAGCACCTTAAATGGGTTAGGATATTCGTGATAGGAATTTTTAATTTTAGAGAACATTTTTGAATCATCTAGTTATGGGAATCTCATGAGAATAGGATGAGATCTAATTTCAAAAATTTTATCATTTATGCTATCAATAAGAAAGATTAATCTAATTTATAGTTTAAAATCATGAACTTTAGCTGAAGTTTGAAAATTATCGTTAGAAATTTTTCACATATTATAATTTTTATTAGACTATTCATTACTAACTATCGAAAAGTATATTATTAAGGGAGATTCAAAATTGTTTGATTACATTATAAGCGAAGAAGCTAAAAATATAAAGGAAGAGGTACGAGCATTTGTAAGAGAAGAAATTCCCCACACATTAATCAAGAAGATGGATAAAGAGGAAATAAATTATCCAATTGAATATTTACAAAAGCTTGGTAAACATAACCTTATAGGTTTACGATTTCCAAAAGAATTTGGTGGTCGAGGGTTAAATTGGGAATGTGAAGTTGTTGCACTTGAGGAAGTAGGCGTATTGGGAAGTTCATTACCATGTTTATATTCTTTGCCAATAATTACTGGAGAAGCTATGAATATGTTTGGCACTAAAGAACAAAAATTAAATTATTTAAAACCAATGTGTGAAGGGAAGAAATATACTGCAGAAGCTTTAACAGAACCAAGAGGAGGTTCAGACTTTTTTGGAGCAACGTGTACCGCAGTTAAAAAAGGAGATTCTTACATATTAAATGGTGAAAAACGTTTTGTTGTAGGAGCTGAGGGTGCTGATTTCTTTTTAGTTTATGCTAAAACAAATCTCGATCCTAAAGCTGATCCTCGATCGGCACTTAGTCTTTTTATTGTTGATCGATGTGAAGGGGTTGAAACGGAATATATATACGGTTTATTAGGGACAAGAGGTGGAGGCGCAGGAAGATTAAAATTTGAGAATGTTAAAGTCCCCCAAGAAAACATCATTATGGGGGAAGGGAAGGGAGGTCAAATTTTTTATCAAATGATGGTTCCTGAGCGTCTTACAACAGCAGCAGGTTCATTAGGCTCCGCAAGAACTTGTCTTCATATTGCAACTAAATATTCAACCAAGAGAAAAGCCTTTGGACAAACAATAAAGAACTTTCAAGCAATTAATTTTAAAATTGCAGATAGCATAACTCTGTTAGATGCAGCAAGATCAATTGTACTTAATACTGCAAAAACAATTGACAATGGGGCACCATCTGCATTACAACGAAGATTAGTTTCGGAATCAAAGAAGTTTTCTACTAAATCTTGTTGGAAAATTATAAATAACGCAATGCAAATAATGGGAGGCATCGGATATACTACCGTGTATCCAATTGAAAGGATACTTCGCGATTCAAGAATTGGAGAATTATGGACTGGAACAACAGAAATCATGAATCTCATAATCCAACACGAGTACTATAAAGAGCTATTGAGCGAAAAATGGTTAGATCGTGATGTTGAAAAAGATGCAATTGATGCAGACCATGAGGAAGAAAAGCATTTTGGTTAAATTATTTCTGTTTAGAAAGATACCGAATTTTAACCAATAAATCTCTTAATTCCATTTTATCATTTTCAGCAGTGATATATTTCTTTTTTACTCCTTCTGACAATGGTACTGTTTTAATTTTATTTCCTTGTAATGACACCATATTTCCAAAATTGCCTTCAAGGACCATTTTCATCGCAGCTAAACCAAACCTTAAACCGAGAATTCGATCGAATGAATTTGGAGTACCTGCTCGCATTGTATGTCCTAAAACTACACTTCTACATTCAAATTCGACATCATTTTTTTCAAATTCTTGTTTTAAATCATCCCTTAAATTTAATTCATCTACTATGATTTGAGAAATATTTAATTTTGCCAGTAGGGGATTACCAAAAGTATCTTTAGGTAATTTACTTATTGTTTCTTTTGATAGAGTTTTAAAATCTCTTTCTAATGACTTAAAATTGGGATAAGCGCCCTCAGAAGTAGCAATAATATGATACGTGTATCCTGCATTAACCCTTTTCTTTAAAACATCGACAACATCTTTCTCGAAATCAAAAGGTGTTTCTGGAATTAAGATTATGTCCGCTCCAGCAGAGATACCACTATACATCGTTAAAAAACCAGCATCGCGTCCCATTACTTCTACTACGAAAACTCTTTGATGAGAACGAGCAGTTGAAGTTAAATTATCCATCGCATTAGATGCCAATTGTACAGCACTCCAAAATCCAAATGTATAATGAGTTCCAGCTAGATCATTATCTATCGTTTTTGGACACCCTACTATCTTTGCATTAGCGTGTTTATACATATAATCAGCCACTCCAAGTGTATCATCTCCTCCAATTGCGATTAGAGCATCAATACCTAACGCTTTAAACTGATTAGTTAACTCTTTAGCCTTTTCTTCTTTCGAAGTAGCCCCCTTAAAAGGGTTTGTTCTACTAGTATATAATAAGGTCCCTCCTTCTGTATGAAGGTCATCATGGTCAGCAATATTCAACAGAATTGTTTTATTTTCAATAAATCCTTTCCAACCTTTTAAAATACCAACGCATTGTACTCCTGCATCATAAGCTTTTAACATTATCCCATAAATTACGGAATTTAGTCCCGGGCAGTCACCTCCGCCCGTTAAAATCCCCACCTTTTTTATATTCATCTTTATTCACTTTTAAATAATTGAATTAATAATATTGAATTCTAATATAAAATAATTATTATATCTATGGCAATTAGATATCATTAGAATTAACGGACTTTGATCGAATGAATTCATATTTTGATTCATTTTGAGGGATGATATAACTTCCTCCTCCCTCATCAGTAAGTTTGAGAGTTACTGGTAGTTCCCCTTTTTTAGCTTTAGCGATATTATCTAATAATTCTTGAATTTCATTCTTCTCTGGGTCGTTAGTTTGAAGATTATCAAAATATATTAATACAGCGCTTTCAAATCGGTCTAAAATACCTTCAACATTAGTATAATAAAAATTAGCACTCGGTCCTGGCTCTACCATAAGTTCTAATTCAGGAATTTCTAATTTTGCTATTGGAGATCGATAAATTTTAGATTTTAAATCCTCTTCATTTTCGATTTTTAATAATTTTATACCTGGTTCCATATTAGTAGTTAACGGGATAATATCATTATTGGTAAAATTGCAGTGATTGCATTCAAATTTAATAATTAGCATTTGATCTTTATCTGGCAATTCATAAACCGTCTTTTTTATAAATATTTTACCTTGTTTGCAACTTGGACAAATAAATGAAAATTCTTCTTCAGTTTCTTTAGATTTTTCTGACATTTCGTACTATTCTTTGATAAAATATTTTAGTTTTAAATTCTTTTTCTACCTACAACTAATACGGCAATTTATGAGAGATAATTAATCAAATAGTTCATGACTATTAAACCACTTACTTATAAATTTTTTTAAGAAATTTTTAATTTAATGGTAATTAATTTACCTTAGTAGTTCACTTAAAGATATTTTTAAAAGATTGCTCACGAGATTGCTTTATTATAATTTTATCATTCAAATATTTAGTCATTGACCTAAAAGTTGTTGAAAATTGAAAAATAAAGGAATTATCGAAATAACATTTCATGGGAGGGGTGGACAAACTGCTATTACAGCAAGTCAACTCCTCGCGCAAATGGCTTTCGAAAAAGGATTTAAAGATGCTATAGCGATTCCTATTATAGGCGCAGAGCGAAGAGGTGCTCCAATTCAAGCTTTTACAAAACTTTCTGAAAATAAGCCTATTCGGACTTATGATAGTGTTGTCGATCCAGACTATATGGTAATTTTTGATACTTCACTATTACTTATGCCAGAAATAAAAGATACCATTAAAGATGGAGTAGTTTTGATTGTTAATAGTAGTAAATCTTTCGATACAAAGAAATTTGGAAATGATATTAAATTATTTATTGTTGATGCGACAGGTATCTGCATAACAAGAAATTTCATGCATTCAAGTGGTCCTATATTAAATATTCCCATGCTAGGGGCATTTGGAAAGATCACGGGATACTATGATCTTGGAATTATGGAAAAAGTGATAAAAAAAGAGTTTGGTGAAGCAAGATTAACCAAAAATATGAGCGTCGCAAAAGATGCTTATGATACAGTTAAGGAGGTTTAAATTTGTCAGAATTAGATACTGAAAAATGGAAAAAAATAAATAAATCTCGTCAAGAACGTCCAAAAGTTCAAGAATATAAAAATTGGAAGGAATTACCTCCTATTCCGATCTCACTACCTATTGATGGTAGTATTGGAACAACTGGAGATTGGAGAACTTTTAGACCGGTAATAAATGAAAATTGCAATAAGTGTGGTATATGTTGGATGTATTGTCCTGAAGGGACAATAAAAAAAAAAGAAGATGGTTCATTTGAAATAGATTTACGATATTGTAAAGGTTGTGGAATCTGTGCCAATGAATGCCCAACAAATAATATTGAAATGATAAGAGAAAGCGAGGAAAAAGATGACCCAGAGTCAGAATGATTTTATTCAAGAGAAAGAAACAATAATAATAAAGGGTAATGTTGCAGCAGCTTATGCTGCAAAATCAGCTCGAGTTCAAGTTATTAGTGCTTATCCTATCACCCCTCAAACTACAGTAGTTGAAAAATTATCGGAATTTGTTGATAATGGGGAGATGCCCGGAACACAGTATATAAAAATGGAATCAGAGCATAGCGTATTAGCTTCAATTGTAGCAGCAAGTAAAGCAGGGACCCGTACCTTCACAGCAACTTCTGGTCAAGGCTTATTTTATATGCATGAAATGGTTCATTGGGCAGCAGGAGCAAGATTACCAATAGTTATGACAATTGCTTCCCGAGGTCCAGCACCCCCATGGAATATATGGGCAGATTTTACGGATGTTATGAGTCAAAGAGATACAGGTTGGATTACATCTTTTTGTGCATCTCATCAGGAAATATATGACGAAGTATTAATGTCGTATAAACTTTGTGAAGATCCAGAGATTTTATTACCTAAATTTGTAGCCTATGGTGGATTTATTCTTTCTCATACATCTAAACCTGTAATTATTGAAGATCAAGAAAAAGTGGATCAATTTTTACCTCCTTTGCCCAGTGAAGAAGGGTGGCCTCATATTTGGATGGATCCTGATAGACCAATGATGTTCGGAAATCTTATCATGCCTTCTAGTTTCTATTATGAATTTAGAATGAAGATCCAAGATGCATTCTTAAAAGCTAAAGATAAAATTAAGCTTATTGCTAAAGAATTTGAAAAGCATTTTGGTAGAAGTTATGGTAATGGTCTAACTCAAGAATATAAACTTGATGATGCTGAGGTTATAATGGTAAACTATGGAGATTTGGCCTTACAGATGGAAGAAGCAATTGATCAATTACGAGAGGAAGGATTCAAAGTGGGGATGTTAAAATTAAGACATTTTAGACCATTCCCGACAGAAGATCTAATTAAAATAGCCAAAAAGGTAAAATTAATTGGAGTAATAGATCGCGCAACTGCGTTTGGTTCTCAAACTGGTGGTCCGGTAAGTAGTGAAGTGAAAGCTGCACTTCAAGGAGTGAATGGGGCAGCAGAGATATTTCCTATTATTAATGGTTTAGGAGGTCGAGAAGTGACCTTGGAACAACAAAAAGAGCAATTAAAATTGTTAGTTAAATTAAATGAAACTGGAGAGTTTCCTAAAAATTTATTGAACGGAACTCTCTGGGATGGATTACTAGAGGTAAAATAAAAAATGACAACTATAAAGGAAGCTTTAGATTCATGCCAAGAAGAGTATTTCCTTCCAGGAAATTCATGTTGTGCGGGATGTGGATTAGAATTAGCTTTAAGATGGGCAATGAAGGCTCTCGGGCCTAATACTGCGTTAATAACACCTGCTTCTTGCTTGAATGTAGTTATAGGACTATGGCCAAAGACAGCACCTAATTTTCCATTTACCAATATGGCATTTGCAGCAGGGGCTGCAGCAGCCACAGGCATGTCTGCTGCCTTTAAAGCAAAAGCATATCGTTTTCCTGGGAAGAAGTGGGAAAAAATGACGACAATTACCTTTGCAGGAGATGGTGGAACAGCAGATATTGGTATACAAGGTTTAAGTGGTGCAGCTGAGAGGAACTCGGATCAAATCTATGTATGTTATGATAATGAAGCATATATGAATACCGGAATACAAAGATCCTCCAGTACTCCGCACGGTGCTATAACAACTACTACAACTCTAGGAAAAGATCGGTATAAAAAGAATCTACCAGCGATTATGGCGGCACATGAGATACCATACGTCGCTACATGTTCAATAAGTGAACCTTTAGATTTATATGATAAATTTAAGAAAGCAAAATCTATAGAAGGGTGTCGATATATCCATATTCTTGCACCATGTCCTCCAGGATGGGGCTATGATTCAAATGAATCAATTGAATTAGCACGTCTTGCTGTTAAGACAGGAGCATGGATACTGTATGAAGTCGAGAATGGGGTAGTAACGTTATCCAAGAGGAGTAAGTCGGTTCTTGATCCCGCTAAACGGATACCACTAATTGATTATCTTTCAAGACAGAAAAGATTTGCAAAATTATCAGAAAAAGATATGATTGAACTTCAAGAAGAGATAGATAGAAATTGGAAACATATCGCAAATCAATTAAGTTGCCAAGAGAAATTATAAATTGGTAGAATTTTTTTAATTAAAAACTTCAATCTCAGTAGATTTTATATGGGTTTTTTAATCAAAGTCTCATCTAAAAAAATTGAAGAAATCCAATATGTTCTAGATATTGCTTTAGAACAGATTGTAGAAGGAAAGATTATCGCCTTCCCAACGGATTCTGTTTATGGGATTGGGGGTGATCCAAAGAATCTAGATGTTATTGAAAAAATTTTTCAAATAAAATTTAGGGACAGATCGAAGGGTTTACTATTATTAGTGTACGATCTAGAAGAAGCAAAAAAAATTGCTGAATTTAATGAAATGGCAGAGAAATTAGCGAATCATTTCTGGCCGGGTCAATTAACATTAATCTTAAAAAGAAAAATTCCAAATATAATTCCAGCAGAAGTAACTGCATTTCAAGATACAATTGGAATTCGAGTTCCGAGTAATGAGATAATAAGAAATATCTTACTTCTTTTAAAGAAGCAGAACATTTTTGGAGGGCTTATCGGTACATCAGCGAATTATTCAAATGAACCGCCTGCTATTAGTGGAGATGAGATTGCGAAAAAATTTTTAACTCCTATTGACCTAATCATTGATGGGGGTAAATCAAAATCTAAGATACCAACAACCATTGTTGATTGTACGACTAATAAGCCGAAATTCCTTCGAATTGGGTTAATTTCAGAAGAAGAAATAATCAATATATTGAATCAGAACTAAAATTATATGGTTAGCGTTTAATGAATAATTTTAATTTATTAATATCTAGTTCTAGATATAATGAAACTAATGCAGGGGCAGAATTATGGTTTACATTATTAATATGTGGGGACAAATATCCAATTATATCTAGTTTAGATTTTCCTGGTCTAATTACCGCAACAACTAATTTAAACAACAGGGATATCCTTTCAAAAGTTAAGGAGATTCTGAGCAAAGATAAAAATTTTTTCAAATTCATATTGAAGATTGTCCCCATTGACCACGTTTGTGAAACCAATTTGAATTTTATAAAGGAATTTGTTAATTTTCATTATAGTCAATATATTCATGAAAATGATACTTTTCGAATTGATCTAAAAAGAAGGAAAAGTAAAATTATAGAGCGAAATTCTTTTATTAATACTATAGCGAACCTTATCAAGAACAAAGTTAATTTAGATTTTCCAGACAAAATAATAAGGTTTGAAATTTTAGGAAATATGTCAGGAATATCATTTTTAAAACCAACTGACATTATCAATACAACAGAATTATAGTAATGAGTTAAGTGTTATTTTTTCAAGACTTAAGAGTATCATTTTTTCTCGAATTATGTCAGAAAGAGCTAAAAAAAGATCATCTAATGGAAAGTCAAGCAAATTTTTTTTTTCCTTATATAAGTTATATGACTTTAGAATTACTTTTAATTGATTATCTGTAATATTAAAATAATTTTTAATTCGATAAAATTTTTCAATCGATTTACTTTCTATCTCTAACTTAATTTCATTTAATGTGATTTTCTTTTTTAAATCCAAGTAAATCATTTCAAGATTATTCTGAGGGGAAATTATGCAAATGAGATAATTTTGTTTTAAACCGTTATTATAATCAAGTCCAAAATCATAAATGGCATTTTTAATTTGTCTATTTGTTGAAAGGTACAGTAATAATTCGATATTTTTAGATTTGGAGATATTAATTTTCGATAAAAAAGCTTTATGTGCAAAATAACAAGCGGATAATATATGTTCGGTATTGACAATATACTTTTCGTTAAAGATTTGTAGTACTACATGATTATAATTATTCTCAATATAATTACTTAAAGCAAGAAACTCATTTGAAGAAAAATCATTTAACTCTAAAGTTACTTCAAGTAAACCAACATATATTTTTAAATTACTTTCTAAATTACGGATAAATTTTTCGATCATAGAGGAAAACTCCATTTAAACCATATAGGCATACTAATGAAAAAGATCCTTACATAAAATGATAATATTAATAATCCTACTAAATAAATAGAAAAGATAAAATCCCAAAATTTAAAATTGATTGTGAAATAATAAGTTCTCTCTCGTTTACTCCCAAAAGCTCTTGATTCAAGTGCTTCAGCCACATTGAACGCCCTTTTAATTGCATTGATTATCAGAGGTACTAAGAGTGGAAATAGATTTTTTACTTGATTTATCAACCCCTTTTTTTGCATTTCATACCCACGGCTTTGTTGGGCATCTATTATATTTTGGGCTTCTAAAGCTATGGTAGGAACAAATCTGAAGGCTAAAGAAAAAGAAAAAGCAAATTCATAAGGGATTTTCATTGATATTAATGATAAAGCAAACTCATTAGGGTCAACAGTCAAAAAGAAAACTGAAAATGCCGATATCATTATCAATATTCTAAAACTCATAGCGATACCGAAAAATAAACCATTGACCGGATAAAACCATGTATTAAGTAGAATTATTATTAGAAATAAAATTGCCATACCCTTTATACTTTTTAACCACTGTTTTAATAATTTACCTAACAAGATTATAGGTAGAATAGATATAAAAATAAGGAATAAAGGGATTATTTCCGTAAAAAGTAATGACTGAAATGTGTAACATAAAGCTAAAATCAGTTTGGTTCTCGGATCTAACCTATGTATAAATGAATCTTTTTTAAGAAATTTAAATGCATTAAGAAATTGAAGAGACATGTACTTTTTACCTTATTTCTTATTAGAATTATTTTGTAATAAATTTGAAAGAAATTCTATTAATTCACTTTCATGAAACACATTATCCGGAATTGTTATTCCTATTTTTTTAAGTTCAATCTTGAATTGATGAATTTGTGGTAAAATAAGGGAAGATTTATCAATAAGCATTTCATTTATTAAGACATCCTTTGTAGGGCCATCTGCAACTATTTTTCCATTCACCATCAAAATAGTTCTTGGGATAAAGTCTATGGTAAATTCTATATTATGAGTTACTATTATAAGGGTCGTACCTTTATCTAATTCTTGATTAATTAAATTTATAAAAAATTTGATGCCCTCCTCATCTTGACCTAGTGTAGGTTCGTCAAAAATTATTACTTCAGGGTCTCTACATATTATTGAAGCAATAGCTAACCTTTTTGCCTCTCCCCCTGATAAATTTAGAGGAGATCTATTACGATAGTTTACAAAGTTGAATTGATTTATCACCTTTTCGGCTTTTATCTTCATCTCGCTTTTATCTAATCCTAAACTCTTTAATGAAAATAGTATTTCATCTTCCACAGTATTAGAAAATAATTGATGAGTTGGGTTTTGAAAAATGATACCGATCTTTTTTGAAAGTGTCGCAACAGTTTTAGTGTTAATATTCTCGTTTTCAAAATAGATATCCCCTTTTGTTGGTTTTAGCAACCCATTCAATAATCGAATTAATGTAGTTTTTCCAGCTCCATTTTGACCCATAATTGCTATAAATTCACCCTTATGAATATTCAATGATATATTTTTTAAAGCTTTAGTTCCATTTGGATAACAATAGTCTACATTATCAAGCATAATTAGCGGTTTATCAACTTTAAAAATTACCACCCTTAGATTATATTAAAGTTTTAAGTAGCTGGATACCTTTTTCAATAGAAAAAGGTATTTCATCATTATATAGCTTTCTCTGTTTTAATTCATTAAAAATTGAATAAATTCTTGGTTTGTTTATTTGTAAATTTTTAAATTCAAGACTATTAACAACATTTAGTTTAGAATCATGTGAAATAATCTCACCCTTATCAATTAGGATAATTTCATCAATAAGAGGAAATATTAAATCCATTCGGTGTTCACTTATAATTATTGTAATATTTCGTTCTTTCTGTATTTTCTTAAGAAGTTGTAAAATTTTATTTGCGAAAAGAGGATCGAGATTAGCTGTCGGCTCGTCAAGAATTATAATCTTAGGATCTAACACTAATACAGAAGCAATTGCTACTCTTTGTTGTTCTCCTCCGCTAATCTCAAAAGGGGCTTTATTAAGGATTTTTTCGATTTCAGTAAGACGGATCACTTCCTCCATCTTTTGGTGAATTTTTTCTTTTGGAAATCCCAAATTTTCCATCCCAAAAACAATTTCATGCTCTACATTCATTGCTACTAATTGATTTTCCGGATTTTGGAATACGATTCCAATTTCAGTAGATAATTCTGATATTGGGGTTTTGTTAGTGTCTTTGCCATTGATTACAACCGCTCCCTTATAATAGCCCGAATAGAATTGCGGAATCAAGCCATTCATACATCGGATTAGTGAAGTTTTTCCTGATCCTGTTTCTCCTGCTAATAAAATGAATTTATTGTTAGTAATTTCTAAATTAATATCTTTTAGAGCATATTCTTCGTTTCCTTTATATCGATAATAAAAATTGCTAAATTTAATTAAATTCATTTTAATAAGTTAAAGACATTTTTTTTAATTTATAGAGGTTGTTTTTTAATTAAGATTTTTTTAATTTGTTTTAATAACGTTTTAAGGAAGTTTTCAATATTAATTTCAGCATTAAGAGAAGCAGCACCCTCATGTCCTCCTCCGGTTCCGTTGCCTATTTCATTTAATAATTTTCCAAGATGTAGTCCTGTCTTTGAACAAATCTCTTTATTTGCTCTGGTACTTATTCTAAATTCTGATTTAACTTTGGAATAGACTATACTTATATCAAAACCTATATTTATTAACATAGATGCTATTATTGAACCAAAACTACTTACGTGGGATATTCCAATAAGCCACTCTTCAACTCGGAATAATTCTACTCTTTGTAGCCCTTTTATTTTAGCTATTTTTTCAGATACGTCGGTAAAGGTATTAAATAATCCAATAACATCTTGATATTCGATTTCTTCCTGTAATATTTTTGACATATGCATAATAGTTTTACTATTGGCATATTTGAGAAAACCAGAGTCTGTTAAAATGGCTGATGCAAGAAGATATCTATATGGAAGTGGAAGTAAAACATCGTAAAAGTCAAAAATCTCAAATATGATCTCAGCAGTTGAAGTGTATTCATCAAAGATTATATTATATGATTCTAAATTCATTGTGTATTTTTTTTCAAGATTTAGATGGTGATCGATAAAAATAAAGGGATAGTCCCGATTATGTTCATTTAAATAATCTAATAAATCCAAATTATTAGTATCTAAAATAATAATGATATCAAATTCAGATAGGTTAATCTTATCCAATATCTCATATTTAAAATCTGGAAAAATTGTAATAAAATTATTCATAAAATCTAAGGTATTCTTTGAAATTCCAGAAAAATAAATATTAACATTGTAGTTATGATTAAAATCTCGTAAAAAAAAATCTAATAATACACTAGAAACAAAACCATCAAGATCCACAAGATTATGAGAAGTAATTAATATTGATTTATCCTTCAAATAATTAAAAATTTGATTAAAAGCCATTATTGCCATATATGATTATTGATTTTGTAAATCTGCTTGGAGTGATTTTTGCATACTTTCAAAAGAACTTCTAGTTCTTTCCTCTTTTTGCTCTATTGTTTTTACCCTCATCGTAAGAGTTTCTTTTAAGGATTTTTTTTCATTAAGTAATTTATCCTTCTCACTTTTAACTAAGATACCACCAATACTTTTGTACACATTGGTATCAGAACTGACTTTTTCTAATTCTTCAATCGCTAACTCGGTCTCTCGTAATGCTCGATCCAATTGGTTTTTTTGTTGTACTAGAAATTCTAAACTTTGGCCAAGTTGTGTTAAATTTTGGATTTTTTTCTTAGTTTCCTCATCTAATCGGTCTAAATTAATTGTCATTTTTATTATGTAATATTTTTTTTTAAAAAACAAAATGATTGTTAGAATTTGAAATTTTCGGAAAAAGGGATTAATGGGGTCTCTTTGATGGTAAAAACCGAATTTTATTAGATTAGGAGTAGGGATTTCTCAATAATTTTACCAAAACTGATTATTTCATTAATAGATGCCCTAAAAGCAGTAATGTCTTCACTTTTCACATTGAAGATTAGTAGATTTTCCTTACGTTCAAGCCTAATTTTTGAGCGTTTGCTTTTTTTTATATTAAATTCGGGTAAATAGGAATTATATGCTATTTCAC
>RDOE01000057.1 GCA_011364975.1 Promethearchaeota archaeon
TTATAATCGCGTACAAATTAAGTAGATTTTTAGAAATGTAATATTTAATTAAGCATATCTTAATGTTTCTAATTTAATCATAACGGCATTTTTTCTTTAGAACCTTATGTTTATATACTAGAAAACAAAATAAACTTAATTTTGCCTACAAATGTTCTTGGGAATATGTTTTTGCTTACTTAATTATTTTTAATAATAAAAGCAATCTAAAATCTCTATTTTTCGCGCCATTCAGTAGCACATTTTCCACAGCGATACTTTTTACCATAAACTCGCGGATAATCGAGGATGATATTACTTTTATCAGTAGACTCATGGATCATTAGTTTATTCTCCTCCCCACATGAAGGACATTTTCTACGGCCTTCAGATTTCTCAATGGTTAATAGATTATTTTCTCCCATTAAATTTCAACTCTAAGCTTAATTATTAATAACTTTCCGTTTGAATAAATATTAAAAATTGAACTTATTAAACTTTAGTAGAAAGAAAGATCAAATTTTGGGTAAATTAATCCTAAGTTAGAATCATCATTCTGATTATAATTTGAGCTTTTGTAATTCTTTACCATAATTTTTTGCTTTTTCAAATAATTCAGGATTAAGAATACTGAATTTTAAGGAGATATCTTTAAAAATGCTATTATAAAGTAAAATGAGATCTTTCGGAGTATCTTTTACTTCAAAACAATATATAAAATTAAGTTCTTGAGTTTTTTGTATTAAGGAAAATTCATTAATATGGACTTCATTTTTATTGTTTTTCTCCAAGATATGATTTAAATCAACCCCCACCAATGCAGAAATCCCTTTAAACTTGAATATATTACAAAAATCTGTATAATTATCATAATTCAAGTTATTAATAGAATTAATATCATTGATATTTAAAACATATATTAAAATACTTAACTTTTTGATTTGATCATAATTATTTATCATTTCATGAAATGTTAATGCTACAAACACTTTAAGTTTTACTGGAATGTCGTTCTGTATAAAGAACCTCTCTCCTTCGCTCTCAATCGTTTGAGAGTTTAAAGAAATTTGATCTAAATAATCTAAAAAAATCTCATTACATTTCGTGTCAGTCCCAATAATGGCTAGATTAATCTTATAACTAAATTCTTTCAAGTTTAACTATTTCAAAAAGAATAATTAATGTTTTTAATTTATATAATAAAAATTAATGATACAACATTAAAATATTGCATATGTAATTTTTTCGGAAATGATAGTAATCTATTTATTACTCACGTTTATGGTAATAATTTGGAGTTTTTCATTTGTTTTAGTTGATATTGCTATTGAGATCGTCCCACCACTATCAATTGCGTTATATCGTTTTATAATTGCCTCAGTAGCCTTTTTATTTCTTGACTTATATAAAGTCTTCTCAAAACACAATCGCGTAAAAAACATAAATTGTGAACCTGAAAATGAAAAATACACCAAAAATGAATGGATTATGGTATTATTATCAAGCTTATGTGGAGTGTCATTATTTTTTTTTGCTCAATATTATGCAATTCAAAGAATTGGGCCCTCCTTACCAGCGCTTTTTGTATGTTTGTTAGCTCCTGTATTAATCTCGATGCTAGCATTGACATTTTTTAAGGAAAAATTAAATAAACTAAAAATATTAGGATTTATTATCTCAAGCATCGGAGGATTCTTTTTAATAACGGGCAATAATATTCGTAATTTAACACCAGAGTCTCCGGACTTTTTAGGATATATTGCTGCACTAGCAACCCCTATATTATGGGCGCTTTATTCAACCTTCACCAAAAAAATAGCACGAAGGAAATCAAGTATGAAATTGAATAAATTAGTTGCATATTTTGGGACAATAGAGTTGTTGATTTTTGCAGCAATTGGAAATCAACTTCTTATATTATTTGAAAATATTTTTAACTTTCCCTTATTTCTATGTGGTATTTATTTAGGAATAGGTTGCTACATCTTAGGATATTATATATGGCAAAAATCGCAAGTTACTCTTAAGTCTTTTAAAGTTAGTTCTTTTTTGTATATAGAACCATTCATTACACTATTGTTTTCGATTATGTTGAATCGAAGTGAAATTGTTGTATTTTGGAATATTTTTGGTGGTTTTATTGTTTTATTCGGAGTTCTTGTAATTAATTATAAATGATTATATTGCTTTTAAATACATAGTCGCCAGATTATCTAATTCCAGAGAGAGACCCGTTTCTATTGGTTTTAGGGGAGGAGTATTGATTAATTTAATTATTTCACTTCTTGCTCTTTTTCTAATTGATTTCGATCCTTGATTCTTCCAGCTATCCCTAGTTAACCTATCAATGATAGGACTTACTATAAAGAATTCTTTTCTAAATAACTTAAGCGTTGTAGAATGAGAAAGCAGTTCTTCTCTCTCCCCGTAATCCTTCAGAATGTTCATAGCAAAAGGCTCTCCATAATTCTTTATCCCACAAATGAGTCTTTTTACCATTCCTACAATTTCATTATCAATAATTAATTTTTCAATGCTCTGGGTTGACTCAAAATCTAACATACCTGGTCCAGAGATCATATTAACACCCGCAAGACCTCCAAGTAAAGCACCCATACCTGCTTCTAAACCGGATTGAGCATCAGGAATTTTTGAATCACTTAAACTCATATAAGCATGAGTCGGTAGCTTTAAGAGTTTACCCATTTCAATGTCTCCTAAATTAATCATCATAGTTTCGATAGCCCCCATGGGTGTTGTACCTTGTTTCATGTCCAATATTGAAGGGGAACCGCCCCATATTATTGGTGCTCCAGATCTTGCTAATTGAGTTATTACGACTCCAGCAAGAGATTCTGCACAATGTTGTGTAATAGATCCTATTAAACTGATTGGAGCACTTGCTCCTGCTAATGGCATAGATACAAATTCGGAAGGGATCATGCTTTTAGCAGCATCAATAACAGATTGAGTAGTTAAATCTGACCATTTTAATGGCGGACTTGGACATGCGTCAAAAATAGCAAGAGGTTTTTTGGCTAAATCATTTTCCGATAATCTACAAGTTAGTAAGAATTCTTTCATTATCGAAAAACTTTCTTTTCTGAATGTGCCTGTTATAACCGGCTTATAACAATTTTTAAGCGCTAAGTAGAGTCTATGCCAATCCTGAGCCAATTTTGGCACATCCTGATATACAATTGCGGTACTTTGAGCTTCAATATATTTTAAGTGTTCTGTTATTTTAGAAAACCTAACATAGTCATTAGATAATGGACTTCTAATCTCTCCAGAAGCCTCATCAAGATATAAAATTGCTGCTGAACCAGGGTCAAAGTGCACCTCATCTTTACTTAATGAAAGGTGTTCCTTTCCCTCCCTATCAAATAGTTTAATCTCGGAAGGAACTGTTTTTAATGCTTTTTCAACTAAATCACTTGGTATAAAGTATCGATTTTCATCATGATTTATACCTTCCTTTCCAAATAACTCTTTAGCCTCGTGATTTTCTATAAAAATACCTAAGGTTTCGAGAATAGTTTTAGCTTCATTAAAAATCTTCTCTTTATGTTCTTCGTCTAAAATTTGTATTTTTGGTCTTAAAATTTCCATCCTTTCTACCTCATAACTTTTAATTATCTTTTTAAAGAGGTTAACAACCTACGAATTTCTTTGATTGTTTCTGGAGATGTTCCACAACAACCGCCTACTATTTTTGCTCCCCATGATATCATTTCTTTAATATGCTTTACAAAATCAGCTATGGGTTGATCATAATGAACTATTTGATTTTCATCAAGTCTTGGCTTTCCCGCGTTAGGTTTCACAGAAAAGGGAAGATCAGTTAACTTTACCAACTCTTTCGCCAAATCTACCATTTCGTCAGAACCTATAGTACAGTTAGCACCAATTACACTAACATTTGCTTCTTCTAATACATTTACGCATTTTTCTATTGAATGACCCATTATAGTATAATATCCTCTTTTTGTCTTTTTATACGTCATAGAACTAATTATTGGTTTTTTTGATACTTCTTGAATCGCCTTTATAGCAGCTAACATTTCATCTATGTCAGAGATAGTTTCTATATGCCAAAGATCTACTCCTAATTCAAGATATTTTGCTTGTTCTTTATAGCTTGATTTCCAATCTTCAAATGTTGCCTTACCTACAGGAGGTTTAAATACTCCTGATGGACCGATATCACCTACTATCAATTTATTAGGAAAACAAACGCCTTCAATGATTGCTAAAGCATTTTCATTTATTTCTTGAATTTTATTGTCAACTTTATAGTTTCTAAGATTTAATAAACTAGCACCAAAAGTGTTCGTTTGACACATATCTGCCCCTGCAGTGTAATAAGCGCGATGAATATCAGCAATTGTGTCAGGAGCCTCTAAATTAATGAGATCTGGAAGTTTTCCAGGTTTAATTCCACGCTTAAATATTTCAGTTCCCATTCCACCATCAAACAATATGATTTTAGAATCATCTTTTAACCAATCTTGAAAAATCATCTTACATTCCTTAATTATTTTTATTTAGATAATAATTTCTTTACAAGTTTAATAGAGTCTATTGCATTTTCTGCATATCCATCAGCTTCGCATTCTTTTGTCCAAGCTTCAGTGACGGGAGCTCCTCCTAAGATAACCTTAAATTTATTCCGTATTCCTTGCTTTTTTAATAAACTAATAACTTTTTTTTGCCCGATCATCGTTGTAGTTAATAAAGCAGAGATACCAATAATATCCG
Organism: Promethearchaeota archaeon; assembly: GCA_011364975.1. Taxonomy (GTDB): domain Archaea; phylum Asgardarchaeota; class Lokiarchaeia; order Sigyniarchaeales; family SOKP01; genus SOKP01. The sequence continues at coordinate 4,741 of RDOE01000057.1, forward strand.
CTTCCTTCTCAATAGCAACATCTATTATTTTTTCTGCAGGAACATCCGCTCCTAAATCATATACTTCAAATCCATTAGCATTTAGCAAAGTAGCGACGATAGTTTTTCCGATGGAGTGAATATCTCCTTCGATGGTTGCAATAACAATAGATCCGGGGGAGTAACTTTTATTTTTAGATTTTAAATGAGGTAATAGTAACCCCATACATTCTTGCATTATATTCCCTCCCAACATTAGTTCTGGTAAAAAAATATCTCCATCTTCCCATAAGTTCCCAATTCTGCGGATTCCCTCTCCAAATCCTCTTTCAATTACTTTAAGAAGGTCTAAACCCTCATTAATAGAACGAATTGCTAATTCTCTAGCTCTATCTTCATTCAATTCCACAATAGCTAAAGCAATTTGATTGTAAAAATCTTCCAATGACTCCATGATCTTCTTTATAACTATTTATTCTATAATTCTAAATTTATCTTAGTTTCCTATTTAAAATTTCGATAATAATTTTAATACTTAAGTAAAATTTAGAACTTTGCTTTATTATCCCCTTATTAGCAGTTTTTTTATTAAAACGAAGCTATATAACTGCAATATATACGAATCAATAAAAACTCAAAAAAAGTAAAATTTTTAATGGTGAGTATAAAATTCCAAGACGTTATTATGCTAAATCGAAGAAAACTTACGCCAAGGATCAATCCTTCACACAAGATCAAGTAGGAGAGGAAAAAGAGCGCTATCTAATTAGCATAGAGCTTATGAGCTTGAAAACTCTTAAAGATTATGATATACTCGGTTGGCGAGGTGAGTTTTATTTCAAGTGTGATGGAGAAAAATTGTTTAAAGCTCGGTGGCCCAATAAGGGAGTAATTAAATTACAAAGAAATCAAGAATTTACATCAAAAGCTGAAATGTCTCTTTGGACTCAATTCAAAACAGTTCGGGCTGATCAAAGCATTATTTTACCTATCAAAGTCATTCTAAGAGAAAAAGATCCTCTTAAGAAAGATTTTACTGTTGCTGAGCAGGAATTTGAAATACGATTACCTCAACCTACTGAATATGTAATCCTTCAGGACGATAAAGAAAAAACAAAGGCCAAACTTCGAATTCAAGCCACAAGAACTAGGTATTAATTAATATAGTTAACCTATTTTCTTTAATTTTTTTAATCTTATAAGAATAGAAATTAATTTGGATCCTTTCATCTTTAAGATGTAATATTAAAATGAAATAATAAGAAATTTAAAAATTCTTGAACTTAAACTATTCTTCTTGTTCTGGTCTAACTTTAAGAGTGTCAATAATTTTCAGAATATCTCCCGCGAGTTCATATCGTTGATCTCGATACTTTTCACGAGTTAAACGTTTCTCAATTTTTAATGGGGTACCAATGTTAACTCGAATTCCTCGTCCATCGAATAAATTCAGTATTCTCGCCTTTTCTGTAAAAATTGCCATGGGAATAATAGGAGCTTCTCCAGCAACAGCAAATTTGATAATTCCCGCCATTGCTTTTACTTGGGTTTCTGGATCAAGTCTCGATTCTGGAGTCATTGCTACAAGATCCCCTACCTCATTTAAATATTTAAACACCATGTCAATAGGTTCCGTATCTTCTTTATCTATAGTACTTCGAAACATGCCTAAAGTCTTAAGAACTGGGCCATAAATTTGATGTTTCATTAGTTTATGATGAACCATAAAATGAATTCTTCGAGCCGAAACTTGACTAATTATTGCCATATCTCTTAATGCATTATCGCTGATAGTAGTTAAAATAGCTTTACCGCGGATAGGAATATTTTCTTTACCCTCAATTTTCAAATCAGTAAGGTTTATTAAACCGAATCCACTAAATCCTTTTACAGCAGCATAAAGAATATCTTCCATTAAATCCTTGCTAACTATTTTATCCTTTCCTTTCGTTTCTGGTTCTTGAGTAGTTTCTACCAATCTTTTATCACCTTTTAATTTGGTTTTATTCTTTAAAGTAATTCTATATAACTCATTTAGATGTCTGGAGTATCATAAAATAACAACTTTTTTAATTGAGCCATCATATTATTAGTGAGACGTTTCAGTTCCTCATATTCTGGCATAGGCTTACCCCAATATTGTTTATGTTCCATGAAGGGGGGTCCTGCTTTGTATATCGTTCCTTTATAGAAATTTAGCATTTTCGCATGCTTTGGATATACTTTTTCGGTGCCAGTAATTCCAATTAGAAGTATAGGTACTTGTTTTTCAATAGCTAATCGCATAGCTCCGGTATGACCTTCCAATAACTGACCATCTCCGAGGTTTGTGGTTCCTTCGGGATAAATCATAACAATTTGTCCTTTGTCAAGAAGATATTTAGCGTAGTTATATGAATCAACATCATGTTGCCCTCGCTTTAAAGGGAACGCGTGATGATTCCTAATCCATGCATTGACTATGGGTGGTTTAAATAATGTTTGTTTTGCCATTTGATAGATAACTCTCTTTCGATAATATATCATGGTTTGCGCAGTCATAATTACGTCCCATTCTGAATTATGATTAGTACATAAAACAGCAGCACCACTATCTGGAATATATTTATCGTAATCAATTACTTTAGAAGGTAGCATCAAATCACACCATTGTTGAACAAGCCAACCCGAAAAATTCTGCACCGTTTCTTTAAATTTATCACCAACTCCTATATCTTCTAAAGCCTTAACAAATCCATACCATATGTCGTCAACTGTTTGTAAGATTGAAATTCCCTGATCTTTTAAGTATCGTTTGAAACTGAATTTCATCTTTTTTTCTATATCATCTGGACCTTCTTCAAGAAGTTGCTGTTCTGTTTTTCCGTAGGTACCATTTTTTAATTTAGTAATATCCTCCCTTAGTTCATCAGTCAGCCTTCGAACTTCATCATATGAGATGTTATTAATATCATAGTCGTGATAATACCTGGGATCTCCAACTCTAACTAAAATTTGTGTAGGTTTCATGACTAATCTTCCTTTGGGAAGTGCATTTTGTGAACCAATTATTGCCATTGGCACGATTGGGCATCCCATTTCTATAGCAAGCCTTACAGCACCTGTTCTAAACTCCCCCAACTCTCCATCAGCACTGCGAGTTCCTTCTGGAAAAAGACCGACAACTTCACCTTCTCGAATTAATTGCCTTGCTCTTTCCCAACCGGCTTCTGGATTTTCTCGATCTACCTTAAATGCACCAAGATTAGTAAAAAGGGTTCGCACAATAGGAGTTTTAAAATTCTCGAGTTTACTCATAAAGCGAATCCTTCGATGACACGCAGCACCCACGAGAAAAGGATCTATGTGTGATTGATGATTGCTAATCACAACTAAGGGACCGAACTCCGGAAACATATTCCTATTTGGGTATTCTGCCTTGAAGTTCCAAAGCGTTCGGACGAGTAACTTTACATAAAATGTAGCTGCCCACCATTGTAATTTTCCTTCTAAATCCTCTAAATTGAGTTCACGAATAGCTTTACGGTACATGTCATTTAGTATATCTATCGGGTTGTATTTGAGCATTTTATACAAAACGCTCTGATGTGTCTTATCGTACTCGAGATCACCCTTAAGCTTTTCAGCTTCGGATTCAGAAAGCTGTTCGTAATCAATCTTTTGAGTGATTTGTATTTTATCCTCTTCAAGTTCCATAATAATTCATCCTCTACGGATTAATTTTTATACTTTTTTGATTTTTTGAATTAGTTATATTTTTGTTTTCTATTAAATTGATTAATTCTTGGAAAGAATCGATTAATAAAGATGGCTTAGCTTCAAAAAGGATTTCTCGATTGCTTACCCCACTAGCAATTGCAATAGTCCAAACTCCAGCTTCGTTTCCTGCGATAATATCGGAAGGCATATCTCCTATCATTACAAATTCACTAAGTTTACATGATTTGTACGATTTAAAAACAATAGATAAGGAATTAGGGTCTGGCTTAAGAGCTGGAATCAGATCTGCTCCATAAATGCCCTTGAAAAAGCTTTTAACTCTTTGCTCTTCTAAATGAGGTAAAATATTTTTTGTTTGGTTATGCGAAACTATAAAAAAATCGAAATTTTTTTTGTACTTTTTAATAAATTCATAAGCATCAGGATAAAAGGGAGCATCTTTTGCATAAGTTAAATATTTTGAAAAGATCTTAATCGCAATTCGTAATTTCTTAAGATACGTGATATTTTGTAAAGATGAAATATATTTGAACATTTCATAGGACTCTAATAGTATCTTAGGTAATGGATAGCTTTGGATTGTCTCCATAAGAGCTCCTATTTCTTGGATTGTAATATCAGTATCCGCAATTATCTTTTTTTCTTGATACACCTCTTCTACAGAATTACGTAGAGATTCTCTGATATCTAATATTGTTCCATCGAAATCAAATATAATTCCACGTATATTTCCATTTTGAAGCTGTTTTATTAATTGATTGTTCTCAAGCGTCATTATTAATGTCGTAAAAATATAACTTCTCTCAACTAAAGTTGAATTATCTTTACTTAAGTTTCTGTTTATTTAAAAAATTAATCTTTAAAATAATACGCTAATAAGTATGAAATAAAACTGAACTTTCAAGATTTAGGATCTTGAACCTCTCAGATCCTATACCTCAAAAATATAACAAAAGGGATAACTCTAAAAATATTTAATTTTGAATTAAATTAAGAAGTATTTCAAATAATTCTGAATATTAAGGATTTTATTTTTTTAATTAAAATTCATGAACCTTTTTAGTTGACATAAATAATAGTTAGGTAGAAATATCCCTTTAAAATTTAATCTAAGGATACTAGATGATTATGGTGGAATCTATTTCTTATCAAGGTGTTAAAACTTATCGCAAAATTCTACTTGTAATAATTATCCTTCTACTCTCAATTCCTTTGTTTCATCAAAATAATAATGTTGTAGCTCAAGCAGAAGAAAATCTAGAAGGTATAGAAGTAAGAGTGTATAATGGTGGTATTGATCCGAAAAATGTAGCAAGTGAAACAGCTTTATTTCATATGTTTCAATGGATGAATGCGAATGTAGATTGGATTAACGCTCAAGATATTCTTAATGGGGAACTTAAAAACGTAAATTTACTTGCTATGCCCGCAATCTCTCCCTATACAATCAATGATGAATCAGTGGCTGCTGGGGGAGATCTTTACGAAGTAAGAACTATGATTCAAGAATTCATAACAAACGGTGGAGCTTATTTTGGAATATATGGTGGCTCCTATTTTGAATGGAGTGGATACCCACTTTTCGATGTACGACTTACTTTTCCAAACCCAAATATATCAAGTGCAGAATATATCGCTGAAATTAACCTAAATCGAGTATCTGGAATTCCCAATATATCAAATAAGAATGATACTATGTCAATGCTCACATGGAATCCTGGTTATTTCAACTCGTTTGGTGAAACAAAAATAATTGTAATAGCTACATATCCAGAAAATGGATTACCAGCTATGGTTTGTTTTAATCATGGAAGCGGAAGAGTTTTTATTTCAAGTCCTCATCCTGAACATGAAGAAAATAGTGAAAGAGATGGAACTACTTTTTATGATTACTTAGATGACCCTGATTCAGAATGGGGCTTACTCCTCACCATTTCAAATTGGTTAGTAGATAAAACAGATGTAATTATATTTTGGTCGACTGTAGGTATTTTTGGTAGCGCTTTTATTCTTGGATTAGGTTATTACATGTTAAAGCAAAAGAAAGCGAGAAAAAGTTAAATTTTTAAATTTCATTATTTTTCTTTTTTCTTATTCATCCCATATTATTCCATTAATATGTGAATTTTATAAATTATTTGAGCAAAAGATCAATATAGAGGTTGATCGAATTATGATCGAACAGATCCATTGGGAACAATATCGCCATTCTGAATTTCTTAAAACGCTTCAGGATATGAATTTGAATTATATTAATCTATTTTTAAAAAAATCTACTTCTTTAGCTTCCGTAAATCAACATTCCAAGGAAGATTAAGACGAACATTATATTTTACATAAATGTAAAGAAAGCTTTATATCCTTTTAAAATAAATTATTTTAAATAAATACAAAACGTTGATCAAAGAAAAATGAATAGTGAAAGTGCGAATAACATTAAGCAAGGATCTTTTGCGGCTTCAATTGCAGAGTTATATGAACCTTTAAATGCTAATCTTAAATTTAAAGAAAAATTTAAGGATGATGTATTTAAAATTTTACTGAATCCTAAGGATGGAGAAACTGCAGCATTAATTCAAGTCGATAGAGGTTCATTAACTGTCAAGAGTATAGATAATTCAAATAAGAAAAATATTGACCAAAAAACACTTGATTGGGACGCATTAATGCAAACAACGATTGAAATTTTTAGCGATATAGGCTCTGGTAAGCTTTCTAGCAGTGAAATTGTGAAAAAAGTAGTTACTCGAAAAATTAAAGTAAAAAATCCTAACTTTTTAACAAAATTAACTGAAATGGGTAATTTGTTAAGAGAATAGTTCTAATAAATTTTCTTCTATAAAACTTTTATTTAATCTTATTTAGTCTTTTCTGACTATAACCTAATTTTTATTCTCTTTCAATTAAAAAAATCGAATAAAAGTAATTTCATTCTCTCAATAACTTATAATAAATTCTATAAATTTTTAAATAAATGTACAAATTGATTCAATTCATTTTTAAGAAAGTTTAACTGTAAAAAATCACTTCTGTTATCATTCTAAAGCACTATATTATTTAATGTTAATGAAACAAAATAAGTTTAAAACATTTCCGATACATATCTTAGCGTTTTTGCGAGTTGCTATTGGAGTTGCCATAGGATTAGCTAATCCGTTATATTTCGTTAAAGAGAATTTAGATCCGAATCTTATCGGTATAATAACTTCTGGAACTGCTATGGCTTATCTGTTTTCTCCTTTTATTTTCAGAAATATTCATAAAAAGATAGGAATAAAGGCAACGGTCATTATTGCTTCGATTGGGTTTTTAGCGATTCAAGTAGTTCTACAAATTACCAAACATCCCCTTATTGTATATCTTTTATTAATTCTTGATGGAGTGTTTTTAGGGCTATTTTGGCCTGTCCTAATGGCTGCTATATCAAACATTTCTAACCGAGATGAATACAAGGACAATGATCGATTGAAAGACAAATTAATGAAAACCTATAGTTTATCATGGAATTTAGGTGGTATCTTTTGTTATTTATTAGGTGCAGGGATCCTCTTTTTAATTGAGGAAATTGAATTAATGTATATTTTTGCCCTAATTTTTGCTGTAATAGGATTCCTCATTTCATTATTTATTCAAGAACCATCAATTCAGTTTGATAAAAAAATTATTATTCCGATTGATGAAAGAATCAAAGCTTTACCAAAAAGAGAACAAATTCAATTTCCCCTCTTTATACCGCTTTTTATGATAATAATCTATGGGTTTTTAATTGGGGGCGTAGGGTTAATATATCCTATCAAATCTGAATTATTAGTTTTTCCACTATTCTCAAATTATCTATTTTTCTTTTTTAGAATGATAACACAAACTATTATTATCTCGAAATCCATGGATTTTTCGATTAAAATTATAAAACGCCTTATGCCGATTTCCAATTTAGTGGTTGTAATTACATTATTGATGATGGGACTAAATCAAAACATTGTTCTTTTTGGCGTTTTATTTGGTTTATTTGGGATTTTCAACTCATTATATTATACATTGGCATTCAAGCTTTTAGTGTTCCGCAATATTGCAGAAAATACATCAAAATATAGTATATATTTTGAAACAATGATAGGAATAGGTTTTTTCTTTTCACCAATAATCACAGGTATTATTGCTACGAATGATGTTAATATATCATTTTACTTGTTAACATTGATATCTTTTATAGGACTTATATTCTTCCTCGTATTAAATAAGAAAATAAAAAGTGAATAATTGATTTTTCAATAATTTAAAATTATCCTAGATATTTTATATTGCAAATTAATACCAATCACATCTTTACATGAAAAAAAACAATTCCATAGGCTATAATCGGATATTTTGGCCAGTTTATTTTTTAAATGGATTCCAAAGTATCGCTTGGGGCGGAATTATTTTCTTAATTGTTCCATTATCAAGATTAATGTGGCCGAATGAGCCTTCACATGCATTAGAAATGGGAATTTTAATAACAGCTCTTTCTTGGTCTGCCTCTATTTCTGGACTAGTTTTCGGACACTTTATTGATAAATATTCGCGAAAGATGATTATAACAATAATATCAATATTCCGGGGATTAGCTATAATAATGTTGGGATTCGCTTTAGAAGGTGGTGGTTTTACAACTTGGATTTATTTTTTAATCTTTGTAAGTCTATTTGGAAGTTTTGCAGGATTGAGTTGGCCAACGGTAATTTCATTATCAAATGATATTGTTCCAAAGGAGTCTCGCTCGCGTTTTTTTGGTATTTATGAAATCATTAGGTCAATAACCCAGATTCTTGGATTTTTAATTGGGGCTCTTTTGGTGCAAATTGGATTTTGGAGGCAGTACTTTTGGGGAACTGGAATTGGTATACTCGTGTTTGGGTTTATCTTCTTTATAAATACTGATGATCCAAAAAGAGGTGCACAACAGGAAGAATTAATGGATATTCTCAATCAAAATGATATTGATTATGACTTTCAAATTAATCGTGAGACATTGAAACATACAATGTTAAGTAAAACAAATATTGTTGCTTTAATCGAAGGTATATTTACTTGGATTCTAATGGGCTCAATAAATTTTCTAATATTAAATTTAATCCAAAATGCCCCTCATAATATCTCAGAATTTTCAACCAGTGTATTTATGATTACCTTTGGTTTAACGGGGGGTTTAGTAGGGCAACTAGCGCTTGCTAGATTGAGTGATAAATTAGCTAAAAAACATCCTACTGTAAGGATACCTATAATTATTATTGCAATATTAGGAGGGATAATAACATTTGCTCTATTTTTCTTCATTCCATGGCCATATTTAACAGTCGAACAAGGAAAAGATGTAGGCTACTTAATGACACTGCCTACAATTTGGCTTATGGGTATTATGTTCTTTTTCTCAAGGTCTATTTTCTCACTGTATATCGTCAATCAAAGCCCAGTTTTACAAGAAATAAATCTACCAGAAGCCCAAGGAAAAATAGTGTCTTGGAATCAATTCTTAGAAAATTTAGGTAGGGGAATAGGTCCATCATTAAGTGGCTTACTTTTAGTAGTTACTAACCTGAATTATCAGCTAACTATTTTATTTTTAACATTATGTATCCTTCCAGGAGTAATTTTATGGTTGTTAGCAATTAATTGGTATCCAAAAGACACTTTTAGAATTAGGAATATACTTTCTGAAAGGGCAGAAATTTTGAAATCTAGAACCGATGGTTTCTAATCATTTTAAAAGAGTTTATATGTTAGATATGAACTTATATTAAAGGATTTCTCTCTGTGGTAATTTATTTATAAATTTTTGCAATTACTATGTATTATTATTAAGAAAATTCATGTTATATCTAATAAATTAAATTTTATTAGAATGATCCAAATTATTATCGGGAAATGAACATTCAAGAAGATTATAAAAGATATAAAGTATGTATTTTTGGAGATGGAGGGGTTGGAAAAACCTCATTAACTCATCGATTTCTTGAAGGTGTGTTTAAAGAGACTTATCAATTAACTATTGGTATGGATTTTTATATTAAGAAACTCGATATTGATGGAAAAAAAATTTCATTACAAATCTGGGATTTTGCTGGTGAAGAAAAGTTTCGCTTTTTGCTCCCAGGCGCAGTCTCAGGGGCTGATGGCTGCATTTTTATGTTTGATCTAACGAGATACAATACTTTCAAAAATTTAATTAATTGGCTATCCATTTTTAATGAAGTTAATGAAAAAGAAAAACAAAATCCCTCTACCATATTAGTTGGTAATAAATTAGACCTTGATGGATTAAGATCTATAAATGTTGATGAAGCAAATAAATTTGCCAAACATAGTAAATTTCAAGCTTATATTGAAAGTTCCTCTAAAACTGGTAAAAATATTGATGAAATATTCAATCAATTAAGCAAAATGATGTTAAAAAATCCAAATTAATAAAATTAAATTATGCAATGTTCAGTTCGTCTTATTATTTCATCTTGTAAATCCTTCCCTAAATTATTGAAATAATCACTGTAACCTGCCACTCGTACTATTAAATTTTGATACTGTTCTGGATGGAGTTGGGCATCACGTAAGGTACTTGCTGATACTACATTAAATTGAATGTGATGACCATCCATTTTAAAGTATGAGCGAATTAGATGAGTCAAATTATCAATCCCTTCTTGAGTGGAAAAAAATTTTGGTGAAAATTTTTGATTTAATAATGTGCCACCAGTACGTAGATGATCTATTTTACCTGCTGATTTGATAACTGCGGTAGGGCCCTTGATATCCATTCCTTGAACGGGAGAGATTCCTTCTGACAATGGACTAAATGCTTTTCTCCCATCGGGGGTAGCTCCAGTTACCTTACCAAAATACACATGAACAGTAGTTGGTAAGAGATTAATCCGATGCAATCCACCTCTTGTGTTAGGGCGTCCATTTATCGCATCATGGACAATATCAAAAACTTGTTGGGTTATTGAGTCCGCATAATCGTCATCATTACCATATTTAGGAGTTTTATTAAGTAATTTTTGCCTTAATTCTTCGTATCCATTGAAATCATTCTTTAAAGCATGTAAAATTGTATTCATAGAATAAAGCGCTTTATCATATACATTATATTTTAAGGAAGTTAAACAATCTGTAATACTTCCCATTCCTACGATCTGAATATATGATGTATTATATTTTGCTCCTCCATCATTATAATCTTTTGCTTTCTCAATACAATTATCAATTATAATAGATAAAAAAGGACTAGGGTTTTCTGCCCATATTCGTTCGATAATCTGATTTCCTTTTATTTTAATATTAACGAAATAATTGATTTGTTTTTGGAAAGCATCCATAAGTTCTGAGAAATTCTTAAAATTCGAGGGATCCTCAGTTGATAACCCTATTTGTTTTCTCGTTAAAGGATCCATTCCCTTATTAAGCGTAATTTCAAGAATTTTTACTAAATTAAAATATCCCGTTAAAATGTATGCCTCTTTACCAAAAGCTCCCGCTTCAACACATCCACTTGCTCCGGCATTTCTTGCATCAATTAATGATTTCCCTTGCCGTGTAAGTTCTTGAATAATCGCATCAGCATTAAAAATTGATGGTTGTCCAAAACCTGTTTTTATAATTTCAATAGCACGTTTTAAAAATTCATTAGGAGTTATTTTACTTAATTGTACATTACTACTTGGTTGGACTATGCGCATCTCTTCAATAACATCCAATATCACATAGGATAATTCGTTTACCCCATCAGTTCCATCTTGCTTTAATCCTCCAAGATTAATATTGCAAAAATCAGTATAAGTACCACTCTCCTCAGCAGTTACTCCCACTTTTGGAGGAGCTGGTTGATTATTGAACTTAATCCAAAATGCTTGAAGTAATTCGATTGCCTCATCTCTTGTTAATACTCCATTTGAGATATCCTCTTTATAGAATGGATATAAATGTTGATCAAGACGACCAGGATTGAATGAATCCCAGGTATTATATTCGGTTATAACTCCAAGATGGATAAACCAATAATGTTGTAATGCCTCCCAAAACGTTCTGGGAGCATTAGCAGGGACATAATAACAAATCGCAGCAATTTTTTCTAATTCTCTCTTCCTTTGAGGGTCTTTTTCAATTTTAGCTTGTTCATGGGCAAAATCTGCATACCTTTTAGCATACGTTATAATAGCACCAGCAGCAATTTCCATGGCTCTTAATTGTTCTCTTTTAATGAAAGCATCAGGATCGTTATAGAAATCTAATTTATCTATTGAATCTTTAATTAATCTCTTAAAATCTATAAATCCCATTTTCCAAATATTTACTCCAGCAACAGTATGTCCAGGAGCTCTCTGTTCCATGAACTCAGTAAATATTCCTGCTTCATATGCATCAATCCACTCTTGATCTACCTGAGAAAAAATTTTTTCCCTTATAGTTTTGCCTTTCCAGAAAGGAATAATAATTTCTTGAGATTGTTTCTTAGTTTGTTCCTTAACTTTATAAGAAATTTTCTCCCGAGAATTTAATATATCCAGATCTTCCAACGTATGACAACAGACTTCCGGATAGGTAGGGGTAGCTTTTGGTTCTGGCCCTCTCTCACCAACTATCAATTCTCCCTCATCAATAGAAATTTTTTTATTTTCTAAGATATATTGAAAAACTTTAGCTCTAGTTACAGCAGGAGAATACTTCTGGGCTGCCCCCTCCTTATAAAAATCTGTAATCAATAAAGCACGTTCTAATGAAAGATGTGGAACTGATTTAAGACTCTGAGATCTCAATTTTGCTATTCTTTCATTCATAATTATCCTTAGCGCAATCCTTCGAAGATTATTGATATCTTAAATTATATCTCATAGGTATTAATATAAATACAATTTCTATAGGTTTAAAAAATATGGTTTTATAAAAAAAATTATCTCACATTAAAATTTTAATAAAAATCAATTATAAACTGTGTCCTTTTCATTCGTTTGGAAGAATAAAGGTCATAAATAAGGAAAATAATACTCAATATTCCACACGAAACAAACATGAATAAAAATAGACTAGGTAATATAATACTTTGGAAGGATATTCTCGAAAATTGACCCAAAACCGTATTATCCAAAATTAAAAGATGTGGGGCACCTGCGATATAGATTTTATTTTTATGAACCTCTACTCCATTGAAAACTGAGTAAGTATGATATGTATATCTATCAAAAAGTATAGGATCATAAGGATTAGAAATATCATATACTATTAAACCCATTGTAGGAGATGTACAATATAGGAAATTAGATTCCACCCATATATTAACAATATCTTCTGAATCTATCTTCCACATCAACTCTGGAGATGTTGGATCAGATACATTAATAGCATACAAATCATGTCTCCGCAATTCACTTGGGATACTCCTGTAATTAGTTATATATGCGATATTATTATGAATTTGCAGGTTCTGACCCGAATAACTGCTGATATTTGTCTCATAGTATCTAGATACAATTTTCACATCTAAAATATCACTTAAATTAACTATGGTCATTAAATCTTCACCGCCTATAATGTATCCATAATCCCCTTTGATCTTGAAATCTCTCGCTCCACGGTTAGCCCAACTTCTTTCTGAAATTAATGTTAGATGTTCCGGGTTAGAAAAATTATATACACAAAATCTTCTCGATCCAATCAAATCAGCTGATCTTATCGAATAGAGAAAATTCCCTTGAGATACAGCGATTCCACCATCTTCTAGTACTTCTATAATGCTAGCATTATATGGGTTTGAAACATCAATTATAGTTAAATCATGATCTCCTCCTTCTAAGAAAATAAATTTATCTTGCAAAGAGATCCATTGAGGATTTATATTGCTTATATTTCCAATTATTTGAGGATGGGAAGGATCAGATGTATCTACAATTAATAATCCCTTAAATGCAAGATAAGTAAAATCCTCTCCAACCTCTAGATCCTGAACCTGTGAACTTGCTGGAATGCATCCAATAATCGGAGAATAATTAATAGGTAATGAAAATAATATGATTCCAAAAATAGATATAATGGTAGTGATAAGTATTCTTTTTGAAATATGTAAATGCATTTTAATATCTTTTTACATGAATGTCTAATCAAAGATTGATTTATTATAGATTTAAATTCTTCTTACATAAAGACATGAATTATTTATAAAAAAAGATTAATTTTTTTAATAAAGAGCTTTAGGCCCTATTTTTCCTCTTTGTCTCGGATAACTCTCCTTAAAATTTTGCCGACAGCAGATTTTGGTAGACTTCTTACGAATTTTACTATTCTAGGGTACTTATAGGCGGCCATATTTTCTTTAGCCCAATTGATAATATCTTCTTCGGTTACCTTTTCTTTATATTCTGGCTTTAGGATTATATGAGCAATAATCTCTTCACCTTTAATTGGATCACTAACACCTATTACTGCACATTCCAAAACAGCAGGATGTTCATAAAGAATTTCTTCTATCTCTCTTGGATATACTGAATGTCCCTTATACTTAATCATATCTTTAACCCTGTCCAAAAGGAAGATATAGCCTTCTTCATCTACTTTAGCATAATCACCGGTTCTTAGCCACCGCATCCCTCCAGTCTCAAAAAGTACCTTCTTGTTTTCTTCTTCCCTATTATGATAACCTAACATTACTTGTGGTGCTGAAACAACTAATTCGCCAGCTTCCCCTATAGGCAAGAATTCTAAATTATCATTTACGATTGCAACATAAGTATTTGCAACAGGGTGTCCACAACTTCCTAATTTTTGCTTAGACCAAGGAGGAGCACTAGTTACACCGGTACTAGTCTCGCTTAGTCCGTATCCTTCCGCCATAGGAAAGCCCGTCCTTTTCTGCCATTCTCTAGCAACTTCCGCAGGTAATGCACCAGCTCCTACATTTGCATACTTTAAGCAAGTCATATCAACTTCTGTTAAGTGAGGTGAATTTAACATATTAATAAACATAGTAGGTACACCTAACACTAAATTCGGACGATATTGCTTAATTACTTCTGCAATTCTCTGCAAATCGAATGTTGGAATCAAGATACCTCTCCCTCCTGCAGTACAATTTGCAATGAGTTCACATGCTTGACCATATATATGATACCATGGTAGAATCGAGAGTGTGATAAGGTCTCCTTTAATATAATTTTCCTTCATATAATCTGTAATTTGTTTTATCTCTAGAGTCATGGATACCACATTATAATGCGATAAACATGCACCTTTGGGTAAACCTGTAGTACCACCAGTATATTGTATTATAGCTATATCTTCTTTAGGATTTATACTTATATCTATATCTTCTAATGGTGTTGGATGATTTTCCATAATTGAATTATAATGTTTAACGATATTATCTTCTGGAATCTCTGGGATTTTACCTTCAATATTGATAATAATTACATTTTTTAAATCAAGATTTTTTTCAGCTCGTTTATACTCCTTAAAAAATCGGTCTAATAATATTACGACTTTTGCGCCTGAATCTTTCACTTGATATTCAAATTCTCTTGAAACGAAGAGTGGACTTATTGCAGTTAGGGTTGCTCCGATTAAAATGGTGGCAAAATAACTAATAGCAAATTGTGGGCAATTCGGCAACCAGAGAGCTATAACATCTCCTTTTTTTATACCTAAATCTAATAATCCCGCAGCAAATCTTCTCGTGAGTATATCCAGGGCATTAAACGTATATTCTCTCCCATAAAAGTCAAGTGAGACCTTATCTTTGAACTTTTTCGCTCCATTTTTAAAAATATCAATCAAAGTTATGTTTTCAGGGATTTCTAATTCT
>RDOE01000058.1 GCA_011364975.1 Promethearchaeota archaeon
AGGAGAAATTATAAATAATAACTGGAAGATACTCGGTCTATCATTAGAAGAGATTCTAGGGATCAAAATTGAAAAGGAGAAAAAGCACTACAAAAGAAAGATTTCCGATTCAGTTAGAATTCATGATCTGAAACCTCTTGGATTGGTATTAATGAAATGGGATGATAGAATTGGTACGGATATTTTGGTTAAATATCCCGAAGATATTAAAATTTCGAAAAAAACTTTAATGCAAGTATATAGTACCCATGAATATAGTGGAGAGAAAGGTGTAATAACATTGACAGTAGAGGGATTACATATCTTATCGTACTATTCTGGAGCAGAAATGGACTACTACCTTCTCTTACTCTTAGATTTAGATGATGATCCTGATCTATATGAAGAAGGAATGCCTGAAATAATTCAGATAATATTAGAGAATCTTGAAGATGAATCATATTTACAACTAATACCCTCATTATTTCAACGTTTATCCATATATCCATCGCTTTCTGGTGAAGTAATACTATCATTTTATTATCAGAATGAAATTAAACGATTTATCATGAATCTAATGAGAAAAGAAGCTGTAATAACCAAGTCAGAATTAATGATTTGGCTCAAGGACAAGTATCTTGAAAACTTTTTCGATTTAGATACAATTTTAACTGACCTAATCAAGAAAGATATCATAAAATTTGGTTCTATCAAAGGTATGCCTTCTGAACTAATTTATTTTACAAATGATATTTTTATGCTACGAATACCTCCCATTCATCTTCTAACAGATCCTGTAAATCGTGGCCTACCCTCTCAATTTGCTAAGGAATATCCTCAGAAGGTCAAGAAGTTTTTCCAAGATTATTATCCAACAGAAGAAGATAATATTAAAATTGCTGAGATGTTAATCGACCCCCAAGTATATGAGACATTGCGATTGCTCAGAACCGCGATTGTTACGAAATCTGACCTTGAAAAACTTAAAAAGAAAGGTGTTGAGGATATTTATGGTGTGTTGAAAAAATTTTGGGATAACCAGATGATTCACGTGTTTCATGATGAGAATAACAATGAATATTATACACTTAATTCTGATATTTATATCGATTTTATCTTTCCAAAATATCTAATTAATATTGTTAAAATGGTTTATGAGCAAAAATCAAAAAGTAATAAAGTCCTTGTTGAATATTTAAAAGTTCTAGAAGAAACATATTACAATCTAAAATCAAAGGAAAAATAAAAAAGAAATTTAACCTAAAATTACCTTATTCTTTTTTTTTATCAAAACCCAGACTTGAACAGAATTTTAAGTTGTTATCTTTTTGACTATAAAATTGAATACCCAATAAAAAATATATTAAGAAACAGATAGCTTGGTTCTATATATGATTTAGTTAAATATTATTCTATATATATCAGGTTAATAGGATGTTTATATCTTTTATTTTTGTTTTAGTTCTTTTCGGATGTTGTACCGCATAACACATCATGTGCAATATTTTTCCTATCTATTGGAACTACAATTAGCATAATTTTTATATATTACACACTTCGAGGATTTCTCTAAATTTCTTGTTTATAATTTAAAATTTTACTTTAATAGACTGTTATATGTTATTGTATCAAATATTAGCCATCTTTCAATTTACTTCCTAAAACATATTCTATTAAAAGATCTATATTATATAACAAGAGTATTTTTGATAATCAATTATTTTCATAAGATTAGAATTTATTAAAATGGGTGATATTAAAAGTGCCTGTGTTAAAATGTAATATCTGTGGTAATGAGAAAGAAGTTCCAGTATGTTGCGAAAACAGCATGATTGTTAAAGATACTCATATGTTGTGCTGTTGTAAATCTAATGATTGTGGATATCAGAAGATTCCTGATTGTTGTGGTCAGACAATGAATTATATAGAACATTGATAAAATAAACTTGTTATAATCTTCTTTGTTTTTCTTTGGGAACAACACATATTCCAGTTGCTTTACAAACATTTATTGGTTCTTTTAAAAGATCTGCTGCAGATTCATTAAGGTCTGATCTTGATGAAATAATCTTCCTTGCAACGAATTCTATTTTTCGGGAAGTGTTTCCAATCTCAATAATTTGACCTTCTGCTTCTATAAAATCTCCTGAATAAACTGGTGCGAGAAACTCAATTTTTGTATATGCTCTAAAAAGCCCCTCATCACCATCATTTCTGATTAATAATTCGGTTGCAACATCTCCAAATAATTCAAGAATTTTAGCACCATCTACCAAATTTCCGCCATAATGTGCATCTTGGGAGCTCATTCTTACCTTAATTACTGTTTTCATTATTACTCTTACCTCATAATATTACAAAACTGACAATTAGAATTAAATTTTTCAAAAAGTTGAGAATATAGAATTAATACAGAGCTCATCATAATTAGGATTTATTAAATTATTTTGAAATAATGTAATAAAAAGCTTGTAATCGGAATTACCACACTAAGTTATTAATAATTTGCTTATCCCTTTCAGCTTCTTTTTTACCTAAAACCTTTCTAATACGTAAATCATTAATTGCTTCTTCAAGCTGGGTATCTAGATTTTTCATTTCCATCAAATTTCCTTTTTCAGCGCCCTTCTCAACCAAGTTTATCATTTCATTATCCTTATTCATCAAGTCTCTTAATTTAGTACGGAAGGCATCAGTCACCTTTGTTCGATGAACTTTTCCTTTTTCAATTAAAATTGGCAATACTGGAGCCCTTTCTGTGGTTCTTCGTGTATTTGGATCAACAAAATAGAAGATAAACATTGGAATACCAACTACAACATCTTGAGTCTTTATTTCAATTGAGTAGTTTTTAAAAAAGTTTTGAACATCTGTCATTTCTATATTCTTAATAGTTTCAATATTATCTAAGCAGGATTGTTTTTCTTGTTTGATCTTGGCAATAACATCTTCTGTTGAGCTTAAATCACTACTTAATTCACTATGTTTTGATTGAATTTTACTTTCTATTTCCGCTTTTTTTTTCTCTAATTCCCTTATTTTTTGTTGTTTAGATCGTTCCAAATCACTGATTTCTCTTTGAACATTTTTCCTTATCTGTGAGATCTCTGTCTCGTACCGACTTATAGTATTTCCTAAATCTTGATATTTAATATTTACATCCTTTAATGCAGCTTCTACTTCAAATAGGTCATTTTTATTAACTGCGTTCTTTAATCTATCAACTGTACTTTTCATAGTATCTAGATTCTTGTAAAGGTCTCCAGATTTATCATTGATTTTGTATTTCCCTGACTTTACAAGCTCTTCTGGAGTTTCTTCAATTTTCCTGGCTTTTTCTGCTTCTAATTCTTTAGTTATTGCTGCAAGTTGTTTCTCCTCTTCACTTGTATCAATTTTTCTCCCTCTTAATTTATCTGCATCTTGAGATCCTCTCTGAATCCACTTGTCACACAGTTTTATAATAATTTGCCCATAATTATCTAATAGTTTAGGATCTTTTTGTGAAATAAATTCAAACACTTCTGGTACTATCTTGGCTTGGTTAATACTCTTAGGAATAGGCCCCCCTTCTAAAAGAAAATGGGGTTCATTAAACGAACCAATATTATATTGATTAAGGAAGAAGTTTTTAAAATATTCCACTTCACTGGCACTAAAGAGTGCCTCTTGGATAACAGTTCCCCTTCTATAATTTTTAACTTTTTTCAAATAAGTATTATTATATGATTGTAAAGAGCTCAAAAAAGATCCAGGATCCGCACCTTGAATGATATTATCTGGTGTTGGTGGTACTTGCGCAAATTTTCCAACTTGTAATTTTTCTTGTTTATTTAATAAATAACTGCATACACAGGCACGGGTTTCATTCAATGGAATTAAGCGAACTGGCCAAAAACACATTGAAATTCTATTAACTTTTCCCAATTTACTAATCTTCTTTCCATATAAGTTGATACATTCGTTAAGACCAATTGCCATCTCATCCAACAAAGTTGCTTTTGATCTTGCAGGAATAACATCACCAACATTAATTAAAAACGGTATAATCTTTTCTACCATATTTTGGAATCACTTCTTCTTTCTATATTAAAACTTAAATTGAGTTATAATAATAAATTTTTGGATTCTACTTTAAGAACATGCAAAAGCAGAATTTGAAGTTCTACTTTTTCCCCAATATGAACTTTTTATAGTTTTAAATATCTATACAGCATAATTTTTAGCAATAAATAAAAATTAAGTGATAATTTTGGTAAATAAATTCCTTGAAGGAAAAGGAGCACTGATAACGGGAGGAGCTTCAGGTTTTGGAAAAGCGACCGCATTTACTTTTGCAGAAAATGGAGCAGATTTGATTTTAGTGGATAGAAATGAAGAACTTCTTGAAGAAGCAAGCAAACAGGTGGAAAAGAAATATGCCACCAAAGTAATACCAATAATATGTGATGTTTCAGATTCTAAATGTGTAAAGAAAATGACAGATCAAGCATTTGATGAACTGGATAATATATATGTGCTATTTAATAATGCGGGATTAGCTACTACTTATGGGGTCGATATTATTAGTGTTGGAGAAAAAGCATGGGATACAACCATGAATATTAATCTTAAAGGTCAATGGTTGGTAGACAAATTTGTTAGCCGAAAGATGAATAGACAAAAATTTGAACCTTTAAGAGGAAAAATCATTCATAATGCATCTCACTATGGAATTGTGTTAAGTCCTTTTGTACCTCTTTATAGCATAAGTAAGGCAGGGGTTATAGCGCTTAATAAACTTATAGCAAAAACTCTTGCACCACATATAACCTCAAATGTGTTGGCTCCGGGTTTTCATGTTACCGGTATTTATGGAAATAGAGAGGATATCATGTTACAAGTTATGAAGGACGGAGATGTGAAAACACCATTGAATAGAATCGGTACAATTGAGGATGTTGTTAACTTAGTATTATTTTTAGCATCAGAAAAAAGCAATTTCATAACGGGTCATTGTTTCACGGTAGACGGAGGCATTACTGAAGCGGGTGTTCCTTCTCATAGATTAGAAGTAAATGTCTAAATAATTATAAAAAATGTGGTAAAAAATGATAATGGATGAGAAATTTTTAGAAGGGAGAGGTGCTCTTATAACAGGAGGAGCATCTGGATTTGGAAGAGGTTTCGCTTATGCATACGGCCATAGAGGAGCTGATCTGGTATTAGTGGATATTAATGAAGAGTTATTAGAAGAAACCTCAAAGGGGGTTGAAAAAGAAACTGGTCAAAAAGTAATTCCTATTATTTGCGATGTCTCAAAACCAGATCAAGTCCAAAATATGGCCAAACAAGCGTTTAATGAATTAGACAACATTTATATTCTAAATAATAATGCTGGTGCGGGATATGGATTTTATAGAGATCCCTTAAGGTTAAAAGATGAACTCTTTGAAAAGACAATCGCGCTAAATTTAAAAGGTCAATGGATGGTTGCAAGAGAAGTAGCTAAAAAGATGAAGAAGCAAACTTTTGAGCCACTAGCGGGTAAGATTATTCATACGGCATCTATTGCTGGAGTGAGAGTAGATCCAGGACTCCCTGATTATTCAATAAGCAAAGCGGGGGTTATCGCCATGATGCAAATATTAGCTCAGAGTCTTGCCCCAAGAATAACCGTAAACGCTTTAAGCCCAGGTTATCATTTAACAGGCGCATATAAAAATAATTTGGAAGCAATGAAAATGACTATGGAAGAGGGACATGTAAAAACTCCACTAAATCGTTATGGTACTGTGGAGGATGTGGTAAATGTATCATTGTTTATAGCATCTCCTATGTCGAATTTCATAACGGGGCATAATTTCATTGTTGATGGCGGAATTGCTGAGGTGGGTATACCCGCTTATTATTTAAAATCTAACCTTTAATTTTTGCCTGGTTCAAGATTTAAATTTAAGCAAAAACAAATAAAAGTGATTAAAATGTCAAATGAAGATAAAATAGGTCAAAAACCCTTTAAAGGTAAGTTTGCAGTAATTCCTGGTGGTTCCAAGGGGATGGGAAATGCTACAGCAAAATTGTTTGTCCAATTAGGTGGTAGTGTTTGTATTATAGCAAGGGAGATGGAAGCATTGAAACTAACTCAAGATGAATGTAATAGGTTAAAGTCTGAGGATTCACAATTTATTGAGATTATATCTTGTGACACTACAGATATGGATAAATTAAAACCACTTATCTTTGATGTTATAAATAGACATAAAGTCCCAGAATATCTATTCAATTTTGTAGGCTTTGCATACGTTCAGTATCTTGAAAAACTAACCCTTGACGATTTTAAACGGAATATGAATATAAATTACTATGGTCAGCTAGTACCTACGCTTATTCTATTACCACACTTTTTGGAATCAAAAAATGGATATATAACATTTACATCATCAGTATTGGGATTTATGGGTTTTATGGGTTATGCGACATATGCTCCAAGTAAATACGCTATTTTTGGGTTAGCAGAAGTGTTACGCCATGAATTGCTGCCATATAATATCAAAGTTTCAATCTTATTTCCTGTTGATACTGACACTCCTGGTTTTGCAGAAGAAAATAAACTTAAACCACCAGAATGTGCCATAATATCAGAAGCAGGTACAGTATTAACTGCAGAGGAGGTAGCGGATACATTCATTAAGGGTGTTTTGGAAGAACGTTTTGAAATATTGCCAGGTGAAGCTGCAATTCAATTAAAAACGATGAGAGAAAATCCTAATGATATTCGAGGTGTTTTTGACAGCTTATATAAAAGAGCACGCAGAAAAACAGGAAGAAAAATTTAATTTTTTTTTTAATTTAGAAAAAAGTTTGTTGAAAAAATAAAGTAAGTATTAATAGAAGGTTGCATGAATAATTAGAAAATTCTTTATTTTTTTCTTTTTCGCTTCACTGTTGTTTCTATTTCTAATAAAATTCCAAATGTTTTTTCAGTGTCTAAATAAACAAATTTCTGTTTACCAATTTGGCCAGTTTGTAGCACTTCAATACCTCTTTTCTTAAATTCATCTATATGCGAATCTAAATCATCCACAAATATACCAATACTATGAAGCCCTTCTTTTCCCTGATCTATAAATTCCTTAAAGAGACAATTTCCACTTTTCCACTGCTGCAATTCAATCTGTACATTAAATAAACGGCTAAAGGCATAATCTACGACCACTGTCACTTCCTTACCACGATAACTAGCATCTTGATGAGTTATATCTTCCATTTGCGCAAATTTAGGAATTCCATACAATTTTTCCATGATTTCCGCTTGTTTTTTAATATCTTTAAAAACAAAACTTAATTGATCAATTCTTAACTTATCTAAATTAAATTCAAAATTTTGTTCCATTATTTATCGATCTTCAAATGTGATATATTGTATCACTTTATCATTTGTTTATATATATTTTTAACTGATTTTGAAAATCTAACTTAGAGAGGAAAGGTTGATGATGAAATTTAAGAACTATGCAGTATAGAAAAAAATGAATTTTTTAGCTAAATTATATAAGAAAATAGATCAAAAATTATATCATAGATTTTTTTACATAATTTGAAAATTTAAGGAGGATAAAATAATGGTAAAAGTCAATGGTGCCCAATTAATCGTTCGGGCTTTAGATAATCAAGGTGTTAAAGTAATTTTTACTTTATGTGGTGATAATGATTTAATATATAACTATTGCAAGGATAATTCATGCACAGAATTCGGTATAGATATAATTGATTTTCGACATGAACAAGCAACTGGACATGCAGCAATGGGATATTTTATTGCAACAGGAGAGGTGGGAGTTTGTTCCGTTCAATCTGGTCCAGGAATTACGGATTTATTTCCTGCGATTCCTATTGCGTGGGATGCAAGTATTCCAATTGTAGCAATTTGTACATCTACGCCATTAATGGAATTTGAAAAACTAGCCATGAATGAAATTGATATAGCTCCTTCCTTTAAACCTGTGACCAAATGGAGTGGCTATTGCTATGAAACAGCAAGATTACCTGAATATATTAATATGGCATTCAGGATTGCTTCCACAGGACGTCCAGGACCTGTACTTCTATTAGTTCCTTTTGATGTTCTGGTTAGTGAATGTGATGATGAGTTAGAGATAGTTCAAAGAGCATTTAAACCAGTTCAAACACTTCGCGCCTTTTATGGTCCATCTGGAAATGAAGAAATGGTTAGAAAAGCAGTTAAAATGTTATTGAATGCAAAACATCCTTTAATAATATCTGGAACAGGAGTTGGTTTTTCAGACGGCTCTTTAGAGCTTAGAAAGTTCGCAGAATTAACACAAATACCGGTTGGAACATGGGGGTTTGGATTAGGTACTTTTCCTCCAGATCACCCTCTATATTTTGGACCAGCAAATCCATTAGATGGTCCTGGAACAGCTTTACTTCAGAAAGTTGATACTGCATTGATTTTAGGTTCGAGATTAACAGCTATGTATAATTTTGGTTATATGCCTTGTTTTTCAGATGAAGCAAAGCTTATTCAAGTAGACATTAATGCAGAGGAAATTGGAAGGAATAGAGCTATCGATGTCCCAATAGTTGGAGATTGCCGATCTGTACTTTCTCAAATGGTGCAGATTGCAAACAATGAATTAAATCACAGTCCTCGATCTGAAATTCCATGGGTTAAAACCGTTCAAGAAGAATTAAATAGATTTTATATACGAATTGAAAAAGATGGATCTTCAGATAAGATACCAATCCAACCTCAACGCTTAGTAAAAGAAATTAACGATTTTATGCCGAAAGACAGTATAATAATCTTAGATGGAGGAGATACTACTGTTTGGGGGCTTACATTTATAAAAGCACATGAGCCTAGATCTATTTTTTTTAGTGGAGGCCTTGGAATTCAACATCTAGGTGGGGGAGTTCCCATGGGCATTGCCTTTAAATATGCATATCCAGAAAAGAAAATCATCGTTTTAACCGGAGATGGTTCATTTTTATTTAATGGAAAAGAACTTGATACGGCGCGTAGATATAACCTTCCTTTTGTTGTTGTAATTTCAAATGATAGGCTTTGGGGTATGGTAGCACGTAGTCAAAAGATTGCTTTTGGTAAAAAAATGGCAGGATTAGGTTCTACATTAAGTGATGATACGAGATATGATAAATATGCTCACGCCTTTAATTGTCATGGAGAATTAGTGACAGACCCTGAGGAAATAAAACCAGCTTTACAACGTGCTTTTGATTCAAATCTGCCTGCTGTTATTGATATAAGAGTTAATCCTAAGGTTAACACTGTTATGGATTATCTTGCTCGTGAATCTTATAATCCTGATAGTTGGAAACGTACAGTTAAAAAGAAAACTGAAATCATTATTGAGGTACCAGCGTTTCAAAAGTGAAGATGATATATCAGAATAATGAGTACATGAATGTTAATATTCAGGTATTTGGAATGATCAGATTACTTCCTAAATTGGTTCATGGAATTTCTGATGGCGATTTAAAATAAGCAAGAAAAAAATTAGTGAAAAGTTAGGTTACTAATCTTTTCGCCAAAAATGTATCTTAATAGATGGGTATGAGACCCTAATTTCCCATGATTTTCTTTTTCTTTTAAAGTTCCAGTTCTAATAATTCTAAATTCATTAAAGTGTTCTTTCAAATCATTATCCGTAAAATAATGAATAGGTCTTCCAGGTTTGCTTTCATATGTATTCGGTTCAATCTCTCTTCCTTTTTTAAAAGTATTTTCTCTTTCCGAGAATACTGTAAAAAATAAGTAACCCGGAATTCGAAGAATATTGTTACATTTTTTTATAAATTGTATACGGTTTGCTTTATCAAATAAATGCAGGAGATTAAAACAATAAATGGCATCATACATCTCATCTAAAAAAGGGAAATCTAAAATAGAACCATTGATAAATTTAGTTTTTGAGTCAAAATTTAATGCAATATCATATGCAACTTTGGAAATCTCAATTCCAACAACTTTAAAGCCATTATTTGAAAAAAGTTTAGTATTTCGACCATAGCCTGCTCCAGGTACTAATATTGAACTTACATTATACTTCTTAAATATATTGAGAGCAAAATTAGCAGATTTACTTGGAAAATCCCCCCAAATCTTTCCTTCTGATAAAAATCTTTTATCCCAATATTCCATCTTAAAACAATCTATCTGAAATACATGTTTTAAATTTTGTTAGAGATTATAATAAGTAATTTAATAAATTTTTTTTTAAATAAGACCAATAAAAATATTAGACTTACTTTTCGATTATTATGATCAACATCGGATTAATTGTTAATCCTATAGCGGGAATGGGAGGTAGTGTTGGACTTAAGGGTACTGATGGAGATCTTTATAAAAAAGCAATAGAATTAGGAGCTGATTATGTAGCTCCAAAAAGAGTGCAAGTATTTTTAGAAAGCATTCAGAACAAGAAAAGGATTAAGTTTTATGTGGCACCCGGCAGAATGGGAGCATATTATCTTGATAGTAGACTATTTAATTCTAAAATTATAGGAAAGATCACAGATTTAACCTCTGCCGAGGATACAAAACAGATTGCTAAATTAATGATTGAAGAAACAATTGATTTACTTCTCTTTTTTGGAGGAGATGGCACAGCAAGAGACGTATATGATGCTGTTGGATTAGAAACACCAGTAATAGGAGTCCCTACAGGAGTAAAAATGTTTAGCTCAGTATTCACAATTAATCCTAGAGCTGCTGCAGAGTTGATTGATCTTTTTATAGTTGATCAAATTGAATTTGAAGAACGAGAAGTTTTAGATATAGATGAAGACGCTTATAGGAAGGGAGAATTAAAATCAGAGTTATATGGATATTTAAAAGTACCCAAAGTGAGAAATCTAATTCAATCTGCTAAAGATGTCTCCCAGGTTGGAAATAGTTTTGAACTTAATAAAAAAGAAATAGCTCAATTTTTCATCGAATCTATAAAAAGTGACATTGTTTATTTCTTAGGACCAGGAACAACAGTAAAAGCAATAACTGACGAATTACATCTACCAAAAACCCTGCTTGGGATTGATGCTTTCTATAATAATCAAATTATAGCCCAAGATTTAAACGAAAAAGATATTATTAATGTGATTAATAATTATAATGATTATAAGATTGTAGTTTCTCCTATAGGAGGTCAAGGTTTTATTTTTGGCAGAGGAAACAAACAATTTACACCCTATGTTTTAAAGAGAATAGGCATTAAAAATATAATTATAATATCAACGGCAGAAAAAGCAAGGGAACTAAAAGGATTAAGCGTGGATACAGGTGAAAAAGAAATCGATGAATTATTTAGTGGTTTAGTTAAAGTGATAATAGGTTATAAAGAAGAGAGAATCATGCGGATAATAATCTAAATATGGTTATGATTGTAAAAACTTTATATGATGATTAGACTAATAAAGTTAAAACCAAACTATTAAATAGCTTATTCGATTTTATAAAATCGGGTGATTAAAAAATGAGTTCAAATTTTTTAACCGGAATAAAAAAATGGTTTAAGTCTAAATACAATCCATCAAAGAATGAAATTTCTAAATCTACGAATCAATTGAAACAAAAGGTAAAGAATTTCGATCCAAATGAATTAGTTAAAGAAAAAAATTCAGAATTTTCCGTACCTGGGGCATACTATCGGTATAGACGAGTATAAGATTATGTTTGAATGAATAAAATAAAATTAAAAAATAATTATTTAAAAGTAATACCTAATTCTTCTAATTTTTCATTGGTTGGTTTCCCAGTTTCCCAATCCCAACCTCTTGCTTTATAATATTTTTTCAAATTCTCTTCTAATTCGATTTTAACATTAGTTGTCTTTCCAGATTTTAATATCTGTAAATTATGAAGGGGTAATTTATCATCCACTCTAGATATTCCTAATTTACAATTTATTACTCGCTTTAGGTTATTTATACGTTCCCCTACCATCAGAAGTGATTTTCGATCATAATTAAAACCTGTGGCAGCATTAATATGTCCTATGAAATGCTCTAAACTAGGATTTTTAAAATTACAGTTTACAGCGGAATCATCAATAGCTCTTATATCTTGTAATGACATTACTCCTTTTTCTCTTCCTTTGATTGATGATCTTTCTCCTTGCTTAATTTTTAATCTTGGATATTGAACCGTACCCAATTCTGTACTGAACCAATCACATTTTTCATGGCTTGCGCCTATGCAGCAAGTTAAATAACTTAATGCTTGTCCTGCAAAAGCTCGAGGATCATGCATAGGAATTTCAAGCCCTTTCACATGTGCTGCTAGTTC
Organism: Promethearchaeota archaeon; assembly: GCA_011364975.1. GTDB lineage: Archaea > Asgardarchaeota > Lokiarchaeia > Sigyniarchaeales > SOKP01 > SOKP01. The sequence goes on from RDOE01000058.1 coordinate 12,290, forward strand.
TGGATTCACTTCAAATTTGTATGCCATTTCTCGAACTCCTTCTGCTAGAATGTTCCCAATACCATCTCGTTTGGCGATTTTATTTATCAATTCTAAAAGCAAATCACCTTTTCCCCAGCCAATTTCTTCCAACTTAACTTCTTTTAAATAGGTTTTTACTTTCTCAACACCTATTTTATTTTCTACGAGGTATAGCAAGAAAGCTATACTTACACCACATGAAATTGTATCCATTCCATAAATATTGCATAAATGATGCGCTAAAATGACATGTTTAGAGTCAAAAATTCCACATAGCGGACCAAATGCAGCAACAGACTCATATTCTGGTCCATCAACCTTAATTTCTTTGTTATCATCCATAATGATTGTTTGTTTGCCACACTTAATCGTACATCCGGCACATCCATAGTCAAATACGGGGTATTCTTCACGCAAAGTTTTTCCAGTTAACCTTTCTGCTAGAAATTCAGTTTCGGTAAAATAATAACCTGGAGTATCACCTAATGCCATTCCTATATCAAGATAACTATTTGTTCCATAGAAAGTATATAAAAGAGTTCCTATACTCGCTACTAAATCACCAAATACTGCTTTTTCAGCTTCTTTGATCATTTCTATTCCTACATTACTGTCTGCTATTTTGATACGCCCCGTTCCTGCTATTGCTAAAGCTTTAAGGTTTTTGGAAGCCATTAATGCTCCAAGTCCGCATCTACCAATGGCTCTTCCCTCATCATTGATTATGCTTGCATATTTCACCAAATTTTCTGCTGCTAATCCAATAGTTGCTACTCTGACCTTTTCATCTTTTAACTCTTGTTTTATAAGCTCCTGAGTCTCATAAGTGTCTTTTCCCCAGTATGTACTTGCGTTTCTAAATTCGATTTCTTTATCATGAATATACAAATAGATTGGTGTGTTAGATTTACCTGTTATTACAATAGCATCAAATCCACTATTTCTAAGAGATATACAGAAAAAACCTCCAGAAGAACCTTCACCCCATATACGGCTAAGTGGAGAAATACCAGTCACTGTATATCTACCGGAAGATGGTCTTATTGTACCTGTTACGGGTCCTGTTGCAAAGATTAAAGGATTGATTTGATGAAATGGATCTTTTTTTAAGGTGTCATAATCTTCTTCTGATAACATATCAAATGTTATTTTAGCACTTAATCCCGTCCCACCCAAATAATTCTTGGCAACTTGCTCGTCTAAATCCTTAATTTCCCATTTTTTGTTGCTTAAGTCAACATATAATATTTTTCCATTATAACCAATTAAATTTTCAGTCAATTTTTTATCTCACACCCCGTTGTTAAAAATCTATATCTTTTCCATCCCAGGCATATTCGAAAATTTTCTTACAAAGCTCAAAATTTAATGCTCTATAAGAAAATAAACTGGGTCCATCATTATCAGCATAGTTTGCTAACACTTCAATATTTTTCATATATTTCTCTTTGGAGATCACAGGTTCGTTCAAATTCTTAATAGCTGTGGGAGTATCTATAGATTGCATGAAATTCTTCAAAGCTTTCAATAATTCGTTTTTAAGTATCTCCTTGTTTTTTCCATCAGTATTGATCTTAAAAAGGGGGCACAGATCCATCCATCGATCTGTTACTTTTGCTTGAAATCCGACTACATACGGTAAAAAGATGCCCACAGCGAGTCCATGATGAACACCAAAGATTTTTCCGAAACTATGACCTAATGAATGATCTATTCCTGGAATAGTATTAGCAAACCCTAATCCTGCCATTGCTGCTGCTACTTGCATATGACTTCTCGCTTCTAAATCTTTCTTTCCATATTTATAAGCTCTTGGAAGATATTTCAGAATTTCCTTTATTGCTGAAATATTTATTGCATCAACAATAGGATTTCCCCAATTTGATACATAACTTCCAATAGCATGTGAAAAGGCATCAAGTCCTGAGCCTCTTGTTAATGATGGGGGCATATCTTCTACAAAATCCGTGTCTAAGATAGCCATATCTGGCACAATTTCTCCATTTGTTATTTCTAATTTTTTAGGAGGATCTCTTGTAGTATCTGTTAATACGGCAGCATTTGTAACTTCAGAACCCGTTCCAGATGTAGTTGGAATCGCAACCAAAAAGCGTACTTTTCTTCTTAACCCTAAAGGATCACCGATTGGTAATAGCGCATTAAAATTGGTATCGGGATTTTCATATTTAATCATAGTAGCCTTAGCTGCATCCATTACACTCCCACCACCTATGGCAATTAAAACTTTTGGTTTGAATTCCTCACAAATTTTAACGCTATCTTCAATATTCTTTATAGGTACCTCTGGTTCAATATCTGAAAAAATTTCATATTTGATTTTACAAAAGTCACAATATTGAATTACATTTTTCGCAAATTTCTTTGTAAAAGCATCTGTAAATATTAGAGCTCGTCTTTCTTCTTCAGGAATGATCGCTTCAATTAGCTTTGCCATTGTTAAAAGTCCTGATTTTCCAATATATATATTTGATGAGGCGAAAGATGTAGCTAGTCCTCGAATTGCTTTTCCGCCTAGGATACTCATCATATCTTTTACCAACTGTTCCTCATACCAAACTGACACATTTTGCACCTTTAATTTTTAAGTTTTGATTATAAATCTTAATTTTTAATTTATTAAGTATAGATATAATTTATTGTTAATAACTTAATTATACTGGGTCGAAATTATTTAGCTTTTCAAGAAATGCCAGTTGCTGTAAATACATACGATCTCTTTTTTTCAATATTTCATCTTCACTTAAGTCTCCATAATCGTAAAAACCTTTACCAGTTTTTGCACCGAGGTGATTTTTTTCAACTTTTTCTTTTATTAAGGGAAGAATACCCCCCATGGATTTCTGAATGTCATATATTAAATCTAAACCAGTAAAATCTTGAGATTGTACGATACCAACTATTGGAAGTCTAATTCCTAAAGTTGTTTTTATCGCAAAGTCTATTTCCTCGGCTGAAGCGATCTTTTTTACAAGCAATTCGTACATAGCGCCACTTATGGCATTTTGAATTTTATTAACTATATATGAAGGGGAAAATTTTTTGATCAAAACCGGTTTTTTTCCAATTTTTTGAAGTAGTTCGATGGAGAAATTTATAACTTCTTTAGAAGTTTTTTTACTTGGAGCGACTTCTACCAACGGAATTATATGAGGAGGAGCAAACCAATGATGTGTAATTAATCTTTTTGGATTTTTAATATCTTTTAATAATTTAAAAATATCTAGTGTTGATGTATTACTCGCTAGCACTGCGTCATGAGGACATATTTCCACAAGTTGATTAAAAATATGTTTTTTAATTTCAGGCATTTCACTGACAGCCTCTAAAACAAAAGTTTTTCCTTCTGCTGCTCTTTTGAAGTCTGTTGTGGTGTAAATTCTAGAAAGAATTGATGGAATATCATTGACATTAACTTTACCAAACTCTGCTAAAACTTTTAGATTTGATTCGATCAGTTTTAACGCATGAGATAGTATTTCTAGATTGGTATCTACAAGAATTACTTTGAATCCTGACTGAGCATAGACTTGGGCAATTGAATGACCCATAGTCCCCGCACCAATTATTAAAATATTATTTAAATCTTCAACTGTAACCATTTTTTTCATCCCATTTGTAGTATAAGGATAAGAATTAAATTATTATAGGTTGTTGTTCAAAATAAAATTATCATAATAATGATAAGTTGAAAAAAATGAGTAAGGATATTAAAATTGTATCAGTTATTGGAGTGGGTTATCTTGGAAAACAAATTGCAGAACAAACTGCATTAAAGTCCTACACCGTTCGTCTTTATGATACGAATAAGGAAGATTTAGAAAAGTTTTCAAGAAAATTAGAGCGAAGAAAAAGAGTTAAAAATATATCTGGAGAAATAACATCTCATAGTAATATACAAGATGCTGTAAAAGATACAGATTTAATTATTGAAGCAGTTCCAGAGAAATTGGAATTGAAAAGAGAGATATTTAAACTGATTGACAAAATAGCGCCTCCTCATGCTATTATTGCTACAAATAGTTCATCTATTCCCGTATCAAATCTAGAGGATGCCGTTGAAAGAAAAGATAAAGTGCTAAATATTCACTTTTATAATGTCATTACCATGCCTATGGCAGATATACAGAGAGGTACAAAAACTAGTGATGATACTTTTGAAAAAGGGAAAAATTGGGTTGAAAGTATCGAAATTACACCATTAATAGTAAAGAAGGAGTGCTACGGGTTTGTTTTTAATAGAGTATGGCGCGCTATTAAAAAGGAGTGCCTAAAAATCTGGGCGGGAGGATATGCAGACTTGGAGGAGGTAGATAAAGCTTGGCGTATCTTTACAGGTATGTCCATAGGACCATTCCAATTTATGGATCAGATAGGGTTAGATGTTGTCTATGATATTGAAATGTCTTATTACAAAAATAGTCAAAATCCAGATGATATTCCTCCTGAAGCTCTTAAAAAACTAGTTGATGTAGGGCAATTAGGACGTAAATCTGGGAAAGGCTTTTACAATTATTAAACCTTTTTTATAATGCAATAAGAAATTCCTAAAATCTTTTTTGTTCATATAATTGAATTAAAGGAATTCTAATTCAAAATGATGGAAGATAAAATATCTATAAAAAGGGTAGAAAGAACAAATAATAAAAAAATATAATTAAGAGATTATTCAAAATCTATATTAAAGCTGTCCACGGAGTTTGAATGGTGGTATTCAAGTCGATTTCTATTCCAGCATATCGAGTATTGAAATATATTTTTAAATCAAGCACGGCATCTGTTGTAGCTAATCCTAATGCATATTGACCAGCAACACTTATATTAATTAGCTGATCGGGGTTCGTTGTAAAAGAATGGAATGTCCCAAAATAATTATTTAATGATTGCCCAATTTGGGTATTCGAGGGTAAAACTGTTTCATTTGCGGATGAAACTGTATAAATTGTAACATCTAAATAAACATCATAAATTGCATAAATACCCTGATTATCAAGATCAAAAGTTAGAGGTAAATATAATGCATCATCAAGTGGACTAGGAGTTCCTCCATTATCATATGTTATATCTGATGGATTTATTGGGTTTATACCGAATCCCAGATTCATTCCACTGTAAATCAAACTAATAAAATATCCAAGAATAACTAAACTCAATATAGTTCCGAAAAATTTAAATAGCTTACTAAGCTTGAATTGCTTTTTTACTCTTACATTATATTCCTTTTTTTTACGTAGTTCGATAGCTTCAACAAGATATTGTAAAGCTCGAATTCCTGAAGAACCAAGGAATAGCCAAGCAATTAATTGCAATCCAAAAAGAATCTGAAATGTCGCAAATTCAATATAATAAGTTCCCAATGATACTCCCGGATTAAAGCCCCCGAAAATATAAAATAAGTATACACCTGAAAAAACTGTTGAAAAAAAAGCTATAATGCGATTAGCGGAAGTATCTTTTGGATAAGCATGACTTAGCATGGCAAAGAATACACCAACTGCACCCATAATTATAATAGAAATTTTGAATTCTTGAGTAAATGTCATTATGCCCATCATACCCAGCACTTCAAAGAGAATAAGTGGTACTGCTATATAGATAATTCCATAGAGAATCCCAAATAGAATCATTTTTCCTACTTGTATTGGCATAAAATCACTTCATTTTTATTTTTAAAATTAACAAATTAAAGTTTGTTTTCCTATAAAATCTTATTTGTTATACTGATATAATATCGCTTCTAAAAATCATTAATTGGTACTCAATTTGCTAAAAGAATAGAACTTTATTTATATTGACATTCACTATGAGATTCAAATTAATAAAAAATATTTCAAAATAAGGTTATAAGATCTATGGAAAATCCAGTCTATTACTGGGAATTAGCGTCAAATGATGCTGAAAAATCAGTAGATTTTTTTAAAAAAGTGTTCGGTTGGGAATTTGAATATGATGACATAATTGGACTTTATGAAATTCCTGCTAAAGGAAGTCCAAATGGATTCGTAGGGGGCGGAATCTTTACTTTAAAACGCGCAAAATTACCTTTTCTAACAATTTATATCAAAGTAAATGATTTAGAGAACAAGATGCGATTAATTGAAGAAAATGGTGGTCTAATCGTTGATAAGCCCTTGGAATTACCAACCGGGTCAAAAGTATGTCTTTTTAATGATCCTTCTGGTGTTACTTTCGCAATGATTCAAAAAAAATCCTAATTTTTTTATTTCTTTTAGTATTTCTTAGAATACTAAATTGTCCGATTCAGAATATTTATATTATTTATTCAACACTTAATATTGAAATATTTAATTTAGTATAGAAAAATGAGGGCAAATATAGAATATTTTGATATATCAATGGCAATTGTAAATTCAATCGTACTTATCTTCTCTTCAGTAATATTACAGGCTAATATCGCATTGATGATTATAAATCTAATATCAATCGGAGTACTCTGTGGTTTATCATTCATTACTTTTCTAAGTCATAATCCTTATTACATAATATCTTGTTATGTTTTAGCAATCTTTGGATTCATTTTTGCAATAGGATTACTTTTTATACCTGAATTACCTTTTTATTCCGTAGTTTCAATTTTTTTGGTTATAATTCTTATTCTTAATATGGGTCTTGGAGCCAGTTTGGTTAAGGGTTCAGCAAGCTCTCAAGCCAAATTCGCTAAAATTGCAGGAGTAGCAAAAATCATTGAGCCAGGAACGATTACTCCCACAGCTATAAAAGATAGAAAACCAGGAACTCTTAATAATTATTCTAAAGAAAATAAAAATGCAAGAAAACTAATGCATGAAAAATTTAAAGTTGGGTTAATAGTCCTAATTACTGTAATTAGCTGTATTTCCTTCCTGTCAACTGTAATAGTATCTTTCATCTAAAAATATTTTAATACTTTTTTTTTTTAATCTTCGTGAAAGCTGAGTTTCACGATCTAATATCTATATATTGGTAATACATTTGTATTATAGTTATAGTATAAGAATTTGATAACAATATAAAAATGTAAATAAGGATTTTATATCTTAATTTTCCTTCTATATTAATTCCACATTTTCTACTTTATCTGATGTAATAATTATCCATTTCCATAGGATAATAATAAGAGTAAAAAT
>RDOE01000059.1 GCA_011364975.1 Promethearchaeota archaeon
TTTTTCTTATTTTGGGGTAAGCTTAAAATAAAAGAAATTTTACTCAAATATCTTTATGCAGTAGAATAATGCCTCTTCATTTTCTTAATTATTTATAAAAAATTTTAAAAAGTAGAGAGCAAATAATTCTACTATTTAGCTAATTGAAAATCTGATTGGGATCTTAGGAAGAGAAAATTATATAGCTAAGAAAAAATAGGAACACTATTTTAAAAAAATATGAAAAAGAATTTTTACACTCCATTTACAATTTTTACTTTTGGGGCGTATACATCCTGAACAGCGTAGTTATTGAAGTTTATACTATAATGATCCCGCCAGCTAGCTTTCACATCATCCAGCATCGCTTCCATAGTACTTTCTTTCACTTTTCCCTCCGCACAAAGCAAAGTACCCATTGGGGTTGCCGTGACCTCTCCATCCTTAACTACAATCTGACCATCCTTTATCGTATACGCCGCTGCTGTAAATGCTTTCTCGATATCTTTACCTGTGTAGTTGGTTGGATCCAAATTATAAACTGCTACATCTCCAATTGCTCCTACGCCTAAATGACCGCGATCTCTCATACCGAGAAGCTTCGCAGTTCCCGCTCGTGTGATAATACATAATTCATTCAATGTGTACTCGCGATCAATATCAGGTAATGAAGTAGCACTGCTTGCTTTATTCGACATATTCTTTAACATTTCCGCTCGAACTTTACCATCCATTAACCAACTATATGCCTGTGGATAACATGTGAATGGGCCCCCATTTGGATGATCTGTAGTAAACCCGAGCTTCCAAGGATCTTTGATCAACAACATCAATTCAAGACCTATCGCCCATTGAACTGCATTAACTCCAACTTGTGGACTAAAGAAATATGGTACTATACCAGAACCAGATTCTCCTTCTATTTGCCCATTAACCCATTTGACTCCTGGCTTAGCCCCCCAAGGACTCATTCCACCTAAATGATGGAGAGCGAATTCCCAAGGACCATCTCCTGTCATCGTGGTTGTTGCGTATTTAGTAAAAACAACTTGGCCACAATCCAAGGACATGTGATTGTGAGAATTAACATATTCTGCTATTTCAGATGCTCCAGACTCAAAATTTCCCCAATTGGAACCTCCATATGCATTAAATTGACAATGAGTAACATGAAAACTTCGTTCTCTACCATTTTTATTGTTAGGCTCAATTCCTTCACACAATTTAAACGTCTCTATTGAATGCTTATAATTCCCGGGATGCCCTAAGTTGTTACAATGAACATGAATGGAATGGGGTAATTGGAGCATTTCATTTACTTTAGCCAAGCTCTCGACGATCATTCTTGGCGTCACATCCCAGTGAACTACAGGGTCATCAATGCTTTCACAATTCTTTCCCCAAGCCCAATTTTCTACTCCGCCGGGATTAACAATCTTAATGGCATACCCTTTGGTCGCTTTGAGAATCCAGTTAATATAAGCCGCTAATTTTTCAAGATCGCCCTCTCGCACATACTTTAGAACAAACCAATTATTTCCATAAATGGGCATAGCAGCTTTATCGATGATGGGCATTTCAAGGAATTCTTCATGAGTATGTCTTGCTTCTAATAAAGGCATTGCAGGTTCTATTACAGTGGTGAATCCTAATCTAGCATATCTATATCCTGTCACCCATGTAGATGGAACGGAAAAACCGGTACCCGCCCTTCTAAGTTTGGTTCGTTTTTCATTTGATTCAGGTACTTTATCCTCAGGTCGAAGCGCCCGTCCGACATTAACTTTAGCTCCTGCGATATGAGAATGGATATCCACGCCTCCAGGCATAACAATCATTCCAGAAGCATCTATTATTTTAGCATCTCCGTTAACTTTAGCAACAATCTTACCATCTTTGATGTGAATTTCTTTTTTTTCGCCATCTATGTTATTGATTGGATCAAAAACTACGCCATTTTTAATGATTAAATCGCTCATAATAAATATCCTTATTCAAACTATAGTTTTAATTAATATTAAATCGATAACGTAAATCGAACTAGTTCTATTAATGATAAAAATCTATTGGTTTTAAAAAGATTTATTATTTGATTTAAGTTGTTTAATTAATTTGATTTTACAATTTAAAAGATTGGGTTAATAAAAAGTAAAAAAGAGAATTTAGAATTTAAATAAAGTTACACTTCGGGCGGGGGGTGCCATTCCTAAAATTTTATACCCTTCTTTAAAATCCATCATGATTTCAAGTTTATATTTACATCCCTCAATTCCAGCAGCTAAGAATAAATTTTGCTGGGTACCAAGTTGCAAAGCTTCTGCCACTTTTCCTTTAGCTGCTTCTGATATACCTATGGCTACAATATTTCCATCTTCTGTTGATCTGATGCCTATACACAAGGTTTTTTCAATAGTGGGATCTGGAGGGTTATCTTTTAACCATTCTATATATCTCTTTGCAACCATATTTGCTTGATTAGGAGGAAAAATAACTTGGTTATACATTAAAACCATTTTCTTCACCTTTTTTTTTAAAAAATTGGATTACACGGTGAATATTACTATATCAAGATTCAATAAGCATCTTTACAATTTTGTAAATATCAATATTACTTTATTGAACAGATGGGAAATTAATAACTTCTTGAAGAAAAATAAAAAAAAACATTTTTTTTTAAAATAGTTCTAAATTAGGAAGATAAGGTGCTCATATTTTAACAAACTTTATATATAATTTAAACAAAAATGTTAAATAACAAATTTTTATTTTATACATTTTTATCAAAAAAATTATAGGTTAGAATAATGGTTGAAAAGAATTTTAGAGTAGGGGCAATTCTCGGGTTAATCGGGAGCGTAATTTTATTAATAGTGGGATTGGCAGGAATAGCATTGTTACGTGCAGTTTATATGGGTGGATCAAGTTATCCCTACTTTCTTAATTATATCTCATCAGGCACTACAATTGCTTGGAGCGCTATTGGTTTATACGGTGTGGTTAAAATGTATAAAGAAGATGACATTGGTAAGAAAATTCTCTTAATTGCGGCAGTGGGTGGAATTCTCGCTACATTTATACCTATTTATTTTTACGATGCGGGATATGGGTATATTCAAACTTTTTATTTAAGCGGTACATTTGTATATATTGATCTAGTTTTAATGTTGGTTGGGGCAATTCTCAGTTTTGCTTTAGCTGGAAAAAGAGAAATGTAAATAAATTATTTTTTTTTATAATTTTTTTTTATAGAAAGAATTCACGCGATTTAATAAAAAGCTTCTTTAAATTCAGGTTTATTCTTATATTTCATTAGTAATATTGAAAGATCAAAAGATCGGTTAAATTTTTTGAGATTCAAAGGCACCAATTATATAAAAGTAAAGAGAGAAAATTAAATAGCAATTCTTATTATAACTTTAATTCTGTAAGTTTCAATGCATTTTCATTAATCTTCTCTTCAGTTAAACGATAGAATTTCCAGAAGAGAAGTGATCCGATAAACATGAAAATCATTGGAAATATGGACATTTGCATTCTTAGCCCAAACAATTGAAGCGGTTCTGTTGCGCCTAATTCATAACCAGAAAGAGTTCTAACGATCCAATAAACTAAAGCATTTATTGCAATACTTATTCGATTGAAGAACACATTTGTTCCGTTATATAAACCTTCTTTTCTTTGACCAGTTCGAATAGCAGCAGCATCAATTATAGCAGAAAAAAGTGGCATTGTCATGCTTATTATCGCTCCATCGGTTACTCCAAAACATAATAACACTATAATCATTATAGGAAGTCCATCTGGTCCATATGGGATGGATATAATCGGAATTGCAATAAAGAACATTAATATCCCCCCCAATAACGCTACTTTTTTAATCCCAATCTTGAGAGAGAGTTTGTACCACAAATATGCCCCGGGAAAAACTGCAAGGATGTAGAAAATTACTATTAATTCACCTAAGACAGGTAATAATAAGATGTCTTGGACAAACCAAGGAACTGACCCCATCACAATACCCATTGTTGTACCATAGCAGGTATATAATGCTATATAAGCGATTAAATTTTTATCTTTAATTATTGAAAATAAATTTTTAAAAAATGAAATCTTTTCCATAGAGACATTAAGTTGGGCACGCCTCTGTTTCATTTCTTCATCTTCACGAACTCCTGGGATCATAAAAAAGATCAATATGATTCCTATTACTGAAATAATAATCGCTTGAGTGAAGTAACCCAATCCTGGACCCATTAGTTCTAAAATTAATATAGGGATTATCACTCCCAATATTACACCGACGGTTTCTAAGATGACTGTAATAAATCCCGCTATTTTCCTGTCTTGCGGTTCACGGAACTTATCCGGAAATAAAGCAATTCTATTTACATCAAACAAAGAAAAAGCCGTATCATTAGTACATTGAACTATTAAATACCAAAAAAATAAACCAAATTGACCTATTAACAAAGCAGAAGGCGCAGCAAAGAAAAAAATAGGCATTAAAGCCCATGGAAAGACTCCCATGATTATAAATGGAAACCTTTTTCCCCATCGTTTTGTAAATCGCGTTGAGCGATCACTTAAATGTCCCAAAATTGGATCATTAAACATGTTAACAAGTGTAAAAATTATTAGTGCTATAAAGTATAGCGATACATCTAATCCAAGGATATCAAGAAAAAAAGCTGGCATTTGAATGGCATATAACTGGCTAAACATTAAACCAATTAAATTTCCTAACTGGAAAGATGCCATAATTTTTTTTGGATATCTTTTTACTTCCAATTATGTTCACTTAATAATTTAAAATTTTTAGTTATCAAATAATTAATATTGATATATTTCAATATAAAGCTTTTCTGAATAAGCTTATCTAATTGAAACATTAAAATAAAAAGATTGGTTATCTACTACTATATAACGGGGAGATTTTTTTCTTTGTTAAATTAAGCATTTAAAAGTTGATGCAATATATCGTTAAATAATAGAATTAAAACGTTTTTATATAACCAAGGAGCATTAAAAGTTGGATATGCGACAAAAGATTCCCTTAAAGGAGGCCCCTCTACTGTTGATTTTACTTATTCTTTACTCGAAGGCAAATCAGTGGTATGCTTTGCTCTCCCTTTAGACAAAGAAAAAATACGTGCATTTTTGCGGAAGGATTTACCAAATGGTCGGAGAGGGCATGAACTAGATAATATTGAAACCAATATTCATGTTTTTAAAATTGCTATTAAATTAACTGATTATCTTAACAGTTTAGGGTATAAAGCAAAGCCAATTTTTCCAAATTATAAATATCGAGAAGATGTTCCTGGATGGGAAATAAATATGATTCCCGAACTAAGCTTAAAATTAATTGCAGCAAGATCAGGAGTGGGCTCTATTGGATTATCTGGTAATTTAGGCTTGAAAGGGTATGGCGCTACTATAATTTTAGGAGGCGTTGTTACAGATGCTTTACTCCAAGCAACTGATCCTATCCCTCAAGAAGAATCTTTTTGTAATGAGTGTAGGCTATGCCAAAAAGTATGTGCCTTCAGAATGTTTGGAACTGATGAAATGGAATCTATTGATATTGGTGGGTATACATTTTCTTGTGCCAAGCGAATTAATCTTACGAGATGTCAGATTGTATGTAGCGGTCTTTCTGGATTGGATAAGTCGGGCCAATGGTCAACTTGGTCTCCTGGACGATATGATTATCCTGAAACCGATAAAGAAGTTATGCGTTTATTGGCAATAGCGGTTAATAATAGCTCAAAGTGGCCCGATGATGGCACAGAAATTGGGATGGAAATTGCGAATTTAGAAGAAGATGAAGAATTATCTATGGTTTTAGGGAATGATAAAGAAAAATTATTTACTATGATAAAAAACACCAAACTAACCTGTGGGAATTGTCAATTAATATGTTGGGGATATCCAAAATTAACCAAAGAAAATTTCGAAATTCTTACTAATTCGGGATGTATCGTTCAAAATGAAACGGGAGAACTTCTGGTGTTATCTCCTAACAAAGCAGAAAAAGTGTTCAGTAAAATGAATCCTGAACATCAAAGATTATATTATAAGAAGATTCGTAGATTTTAGTATTTATCCTAGAACATTTCCTATTCATTTTGTTAAGAAATATATGAGAAATTAGAGTTGGGCTTATTAAGTTGCTTAAATTCATTATTAATTAAATCTAATAAGCATATTTGCAATCTCAGGAAAATGTACAGGTTAAATGGGCCAATTTGAATTTGTTAAAAATTATATAAATAATTATAATTTGAGATTTTTAAATGAGTATTGGAAAAACATTATCAATTGTTGGATGTATTTTTAGAATACTAGGTCTAATTTTAACTCGAGATTATAAATATTAAAAATATCTTATTTTTTTAATAAAATATTCTCCACAATCATATTTTAAATGAATTTAAATACATAAAAATGTAAAAATTTAAAAGATTTAACTTAGATTTTTATATTACATTTATTTTATAATGCATATCAATTATTTTTTGTAATTATTTAATATAACAGTGGTGAAAAAAATGGAATCAGGTAAATTATTTGCCATTTTAGGAGGAATACTTACTTTAGTCGGAACATATGTATTTGCTGTATATGGTACTGCTGGTGTTTATGCAGCATCAGGAATCGGATTTATAATGAATATCCCAGACTTATTTACGAACGCTGATGCTATTGCAATCTTATTAGGTACACAAGTATGGCTTTATTACATTCTATTAATTATATTCATTGTTTTCTTAGCTGCCGGGGTTCTGCAAATAGTCGGTATGAACTCAAAAGTGTTAAGTTTAATCTTTGCTCTCTTTCCACTAGGTGTTGGATTAATGTTTATTTTTCTAGAATACACGGATTTCCTTGGAATTAAAAGTTTATTTTTTGCTCTTATGTTTGCTGGGGAACATTATGCTGATTTCTATCCAATAATTGTTAACTTAGGCACTCTTGGATTGGGTGTTTATTTAACATTAGGTGGTGGAGTTTTAGGTTTTATTAGCGTTTTCTTACCAAGAGATTAGCTTAATCTCAAAAATTTTAATCTCAATTTTTTTCTTTTATTAATTTTGTATCCAATTCTTCCATATCACTAGGTTTATTTAAGTTTTTGAAAGATATTAGTTCTGGATCATAACTGCGGATTTCCTGCTCTATAGATACATATCGAATCTTCCATTTTTGACTTATAATATTTGTTAATTTGTACTTTTTTTTTTCTAAACTATATTTAGCTGTCTTGTAAGCTTTTTTTATTGGATAAATAGTAAATAAAGGTTCAACAAAACCATTATCCCATCTTGGAATACACAGGTCATATCCATGAGATATTTTTATGAGAAATTTTAAGACTTCCGGTTTAATGAAGGGATTATCACATGATAATACAAATCCTTTCTCATATCCAAGATTAGTTAATTCTTTAAAAAGCGAATATAAACCTAACATAGGTGTTCGTAAATTTTTTTCAGAAGATATTTTATTATCATCAATTATAAAACCCATTAATTTAGAATAATCGATTTTATCAATATAACTTTGAACCTGTTCTTGAGAATTTGCAACTAAAAAGATATCCTTCGCTAAATTTAATATTGCTTCAATTTGGTAACTAACAAAAGGTTTACCTTTATATTCATATAATCCTTTATCAGTGCCTAACCGATTACTTTTTCCACCAATTAATATTGCAAAAGTTAGGTATTTATTTCTATCTCTAATGTTCTTGAAACCTTACTCACAAAATCTTAATATTCTATTAAACTAATGATTAAAAATTATTATACATTAAATTTAATTGTAGTTAAAGTAGAAATTAAATTACTTTTTCTTAATTGTTCTAATAATATGAAATTAAAAAGGAACAGAGTTCTGAGAAGAGATAAACCTTTAGATCATTGTGCAGTTTTCGGCGTTGCTTCTAATGATATTAACTATTCTATTACTAAACTTCTCTATAGTGGCCTAATAGCTCAACAACATAGAGGTCAAGAATCCACTGGTATATCTTTACTACAATCTGGGGGCAAATTATTCACTTATAAACGAACTGGTTTAGTGTCAAAAGTATTAAACAGTAAAGTTATATCTAAATATTGGGGAAATGTAGGTATAGGTCATAATAGATATGCAACGACAGGTTCACAAACTTATATATCCTCAGAATATTTACAGCCATTTCATTTCAAGAATAACGAAATAGAATTCAGTTTAGCATTTAATGGAACTATCGCTAATTATGCAGATTTGAAAGAAAAGTTAGAAGAGATGGGACGAGTATTCGTTACAAATACCGATACAGAAGTTATGGCCCAACTAATAGCCTCAATTGCATTGAGCAACGATAGCTGGCCAGAGATACTAGAAAATGCGAGTAAATTTTTTGATGGTTCATATTCGTTAGTAATATTGACATCCAATGGAGATATATATGCAATAAGAGATCCTTTAGGTTTTAAACCGCTTTGCTTAGGAACAATACCTTCAGATGTTAGGAAAATTTATTTAGTTTCATCAGAATCCTGTGCTATTGATGCTGTTGGAGGAAAACTTATAAGAGATGTAGAACCTGGAGAAATTGTACATTTAAGTTTAGAAAAAGGTATACATTCTGAGAATATATTAAAAAATAATAGAAAAGCTTTGTGTCAGTTCGAGTTTGTATATTTTGCACGACCAGATTCAGTCATTGACGGTGTCTCAGTTGCTAAAACCAGATTAGAGTTGGGAAAACATTTAGCTATAAATGATCCTATCTTAGAAGATCCTGAATTTCGAGAAAATGCTATTGTAATACCAGTACCCGATTCTGGTCGTAGTGCGGCTGTAGGGTATGCAAAGCAATCAGGATTACCATATGTAGAAGGATTAATGAAGAATCGCTATGTATGGAGAACATTTATTATGCCCGGTCAGAAAAAAAGAGAAGCTGCAGTAAAAGAAAAATTAAATCCTATTCGTAGTGTTATAGAAGGGAAACATGTTATTATATTAGATGATTCTATTGTAAGAGGGACCACAACGGAGAAAATAATTAACTTAATAAGAGAAGCCGGAGCAAAAACAGTTAACGTACGAATAAGTTGTCCACCTGTTAGAAGTCCTTGCTATATGGGCATTGATTTTCCCACTACTGATGAATTAATTGCTGGAAGATATCTCAAGATATTTGGAAGAGAAGAATTCATTGAAGAAATCCGAAAAAAAATAGGCGCGGATACTTTAAGGTATCAAACAATTGACGATTTAGTTGACTCAATAGGCAAAGGAAAAAGTCAATTATGTATGGCATGTTTAACTGGAGAATATCCTTTAAAATCCGTTGTTAAAATTGCAGATTTAGAAAAATCAATTGCCATGGATAGATGTTAAGTTAAACCGTACCATCCCAGCAATAGGTACAAAGTTTTTCTTTTGGTAACCCTATAGCTTTAACCAAATCTTCAAGTTTTTGATATTTTAAAGAGGTAAGATATAATTTTTTTCTAATTATTTCTACCATAGATTTATAATTTTCAGATTCAGGATTGATATACTCAGATGGATCATCAATATTTTTTCCTATGAGTTCTTTAATTGCCCATCTTCCTGCTAAATCTAATTCAGATCTCGATTGTGAGAAATTGAGAAACTTACAACTGTAAATTAAGGGTGGACATGCAGGACGCATATGAACTTCTTTTGCTCCTCTTTCATATAATCCTTTAACGGTATCCTTCAATTGCGTTCCTCTAACAATTGAATCATCACAAAACAAAATCTTTTTTCCTTCAATTAATTCTTGAATTGGGATGAGCTTCATCCGTGCGACTTCATCACGGGTTTTTTGATCTTGAGGCATGAATGAACGGGGCCATGTAGGAGTATATTTAACAAATGGGCGTGAGAATGGGACATTAACTTCATTTGCATACCCCAATCCATGCCCTATACCTGAATCTGGAATTCCCGCGATTAGATCGATATCTACATTATCATTTGTTGCTAAATGAGCACCACATCTATATCTTACTATTTCTACGTTTACATTTTCGTAACTCGATGCGGGATATCCATAATATACCCATAAAAAAGCACATATTTGTAAACGTTCACCAGCTGGGATTTTTTGTTCAATCCCCTCTTTACTTACAAATACTACTTCTCCTGGTCCAAGATATTTTTCGATCTGATAACCTAAATTAGGAAAGGCACAAGTTTCCATGGTTATGGCATAATACCCTTCTTTCTTTCCTAAAATGAGTGGTGTTCTCCCTAGCTTATCTCGAACTGCATAAATTCCTTCATTGGTTAAGATAAGCATCGTACATGAACCATCAATACATTGATTGACTTTTTTAATTCCTTGTTCAAAGGTAGAGCATTGCGAGATCAACGTTGCTATCATTTCTGTGGGGCTTATTTCTCCACCATGCATCTCTGAGAAATGAGATCCATTACTTAATGCTTCTTTTGCTAATAATTCTAAATTATTAATTTTACCAACAGTTGCTATAGCAAAAACGCCTAAATGTGAATTTATAATAAGCGGTTGATCATCAAGATCACTAATAACACCAATACCTTTATCTCCATGCATCTTTTTTATATCTCGATCAAATTTTGATCTAAATTGGCTAGTAGTAATATCTTTAATGAATCGCTGGAAACCCCCGGAATTCTTCACTGCCAATCCGCCTCTTCTGGTTCCTAAATGTGAATGATAATCTGTTCCAAAAAACAGGTCTTTTACACAATCAGAACTTATAGAAACAACTCCGAATAAACCACCCATTACTTCATCACTATATATTTACTTTATATTACTGCTATTAAAGTAATTTATTAATCTAATAAGATTTTAAATAGTCTAAAATGACTTAGAATAAATGGGAATTATGAATAAATTAGAATTGATAAAATATTCTATTACTTTTTTACATTTATTTATAAAAATCCTTATTACATTAATCTTGTTTTTTCTAGCTTATTCTGGATGATTTTCAGTTGCCGTAATCCCTTTATCCGTGAATAATGAATTGAAATCCTCATTGCGAATTTTTAAATTATAAGGCAAAATTTTAGATTTATGATTATACCTTTCAAATTAAGTTAACAATAAGAAGATCTATTAAGATATTAATGAGATATTATTTAAAAAAAATCAAAGGTGTTTTAAAATAGTAAAAAAGTTAGATGATTCAATACTAAGGGATGGACTTAATTATAAATACTATATTAATGGTGAGTGGCAAGACTCTAAATCGGGTAAAGTAATTCCAGTAAATAATCCTTACGACAATGCACTTGTTGGGAACGTACAAGCTTGTACTAAACAAGAAGCTGAAGATATAATCAAGGTTGCACGTGAAAATATCGCTTGTTGGGTTGATACCCCCCAAAGAACTCGAGCAGAGATTTTGTTAAGAGCAGCAAAGTTAATGCGAGAATGGGCTGAACCGTTAGGCTCAATTTTAATGAAGGAGATTGGTAAACCATTAAAGAGTGCTATTTCAGAAATTTCGAGAACAGCTGATATCTTTGAAGCTACCTCAGAAGCAGGGTCCCAAATAGAAGGTGAATCAATGTTTGGGGATGTTTTTAAGGGATTTACCCGTGATAAAGTATCCTTAACATCAAGAGTTCCATTAGGAGTAATTCTTTGTATTGGTCCATTCAATTATCCTTTTAATCTCACAGGATCAAAAATAGCCCCCGCATTAATGGCGGGAAATACTGTAATAGTAAAACCACCTTCCCAAGGTGCAATTACTCCGTTATATTATGGTATAATTTTAGAGGAAGCAGGGGTACCACCAGGCGTATTTAACATTATTACTGGCCGTGGTTCAGAATTAGGCGATTATTTAGTAAGTCATCCTGGAATCGATATGGTGAGCTTCACAGGATCTTCAGATACTGGTAAACATATTGCTCAAGTTGCAGGTATGAAACCATTATTGTTTGAATTAGGAGGTAAAGATGCCGCGATCGTTTTGGATGATGCTGATTTAGAAAAAACTGTAGATGCTATAGTGAGTGGGGCCTTTTCTTATAGTGGTCAAAGATGCACGGCCGTAAAAAGAGTATTACCTATGCCGGGAATAGCCGATAAATTAATTCAAAAAGTGAAAGAAAAAACACTTCTTATAAGTATTGGTGATCCTGCTGAAAACAAAACGATTGGTCCGCTTATTAATTCCAAACAGTGTGATTATGTTCAGGAGTTAATTGATGATGCTGTTAACAAGGGAGCTAAAATATTATGTGGAAATAAACGAGAAGGAAATATATTATGGCCAACAATCTTAGATAATGTTACTACGAATATGAGAGTTGCATGGGAAGAACCTTTTGGACCCGTTCTACCTTTTATCCGTATAAGAAGTGCAGAAGAAGCTATTGAAATTTCTAATAAGTCACAATATGGCTTACAAGGAATGATTTTTACTGAAAATATTGATCTAGCATTTAATATAGCACAAGAATTAGAAGTAGGTACGGTACAAATCAACGGAAAAAGTGAACGTGGACCCGATCATTTTCCTTTCTTAGGAACTAAATCATCAGGATTAGGAACCCAAGGGATTAAATACTCAATTGAGGCAATGAGTCGCCCTAAAGTTGTAGTATTAAATTTATCTGAAAAAGGAAAATTAGTAAAAGATTGTAAATATTAATTTTTCTTAAGTACTAGGTATAATTTCTCTCTCATACCTTACCATTTTTATAGCATCTTCGGGACAAGTTATGTCACACAATCCACACCCACCACAATTTTCAGGAATTATTTGTGCAGTCTCATTTAGAAATATTGCTTTAAATTTGCATCGTTCTAAACAAGTTCCACATGCTGCACATAACTCTTTATCTATTTCTGATAAATAATTTGCTCTTGCTATCGCTCTGGGATTATCCAGTTTAGTTAAACCCTTCAACATTCCACAACAGCATTCACAACAAGCACATAGGATAGTACAATTTTCAGCTCGATTATCAGTACAGTGCACTAATCCAATTTCTGCTGCTTCTTTAGTAAGGACTTTCACTTGGTCTTTATCAATTCCTTTAATTATAGGATCTCCCATTTCTAACACTGCTTTAGCATATGGTCCAAATAAAATACAATTATGTATTGGGTACTTATCTTTGCATTCTCTAATTTCCTCTACCTCCGCTCTCATTCTACATGGACATGGAATTACCGCAAAGTCATCCCATTTATCAATTACACTATATACTTCTTCAATAGGTATTATCTCTCTACTAGGCTCAATTTCTTCACTAACTGTAAGTACTCTAAATCTCGGAGTACCTTTTCTGTCATTTTGCCAAGTTTTATAATAGTCCTCTTTTTCATAAAAATATCTACTTAATTTAGCAAATTTAATAGCATCTTCTTTATGAGATTCATAATTCTCTTTTAGAATAAAAGGCATATCATAAATGAACAAAGGCATAGGTTGAGAATATTGTTTTCCTAATTTGAGAATAAATCCCCTTCTTGCTGGTTCTTCTAGTAATTTAATTAATTCATTTTTATCAAAATTAAGGTTTTTGGCCAGTTTTACAATTGAAATGGTCTCAGGAAAAACTGGTAAGTGTTTTACAATCTCAGCAATCTCGGGATTATACATTATACTTAAATATTTAAGATAAGTATCTGTAGGTTCTCCATTAGCATCCTTTGGATAAGATTGAGATTTTCTCTCTAATTTTTTAGCGATAGTTATTAAATTCTTTTTATGATCTTCAGATCTAATCATAATCTTCACTTTCAATACATTATTTATTAACTTTAATAGTTTGGAATTTACAATTTGTTGTAGTTAAATATTCCACCAATTAATTGTCCTATACTTATTCCAGCATCGCCAGCAGGAATTAAATTATGTTCTAAAAAGGTACATCCATTTTTTATTACTTCTTGCTTGATGGTATTTGAAAATGAGTAATTGTAAGCTGTCCCTCCTGATAATCCAATCTTTTTTACATTATTTTCTTTTGCTGCCTTAATAGCTAGTAATGCAAAAGATTTAGCAAGCTCTATTTGAAATTTAGCGGCTATATCTTGTTTTTTATAATTATTAATTTTGAGAAGGTCTAATATATCCAAAATTAATTTTGATGTATCTATAATAAAATAACCATCTTTATTATCACTTTGAATCTTAAGAGGTATATTATCTGGGTTACCAAGTGATGCAAAACCCTCTAATCTCATTGCAGGTTCTCCTTGATAAGATTTAAAATCTGTAACTCCCAGTAAGTAAGAAACGGTATCAAAAATTCTGCCTGTTGAACTTGAGATAGGTATGTTCTGGTTAGGAAATATATTATTTGAGTTTTTATACTGTGAAATAATAGTAGACAACTCAACCTCTGCATATTCCAAATGTGAGTCAAGGTTAAGTTGATCGAAAATATTTTTTGCCTCTTCAATACCAACAGTATTCAATATTATAGAAGCAGCCATTCGAGCAGGATATTTCGTACATCTATCACCTCCTATCATTGGTTGATATTTTAAATGCCCTAATCGTTGATAATCTTTATAAGTAGCGAGAAAAAGTTCTCCTCCCCATACATTCCCATCATCTCCGTAACCTACACCATCAGTACATATTGAAATTATACTTTCTTCCTTTCTTACTTTATTTTCTGCCATTAAGGAGAGGGTATGAGCAAAATGGTGTTGTATTTGGTATAATTCAATACCATATTGAGAGCTTAACTCTTTTGCTAGCATGGTTGTAGTAAAACCAGGGTGTAGATCACATGCAATAAACTCTACTTCATCATCTTTAATTTGTAACAAATTTTTTAAATGAAACAATGCATCTTTTAAAAATTCATAAATCTCCAGATTATTAACATTTCCAATATGTTGAGTTGGAAAAATTCTACTTCTTCTTAAAACAGCTCCAGTCACTGTTAATTCTGGACCAACTGCTAAAGCAGCAGGAGTTTTTACCTCAAAGGGTAATGGTAAATATTCTGGAACATATCCTCTCGATCTTCTAATCAACTTTATAATGTCATTATGCATTCTCAGTACACTATCATCTGCTCTCTGATATATAGGTCTATTATGGAGCAGAAAATAATCAGCAAGATTTTCAAGTTGACTAAAAATAACTCCATTATCAATACCCATAGGTAAATTTGAGGGATTACCGCTGGTGTAAATTAATGGCTTTCTTCCAACAAAATCAAAAAGAAGATAATGAATCCCTGAATACGGTAGCATTATACCTATATTATTTAATCCTGGAGCAATGTATTCACTAAAAAGAGATTGATTAAAGGAGTTCTTTTTTTCCAACAAAACAATTGGTTTTCTGAAAGAATTGAGCATGTCTCTTTCTTTCTCTGATATGTAGAAATAATCTTCAATAAATTTTATATCAGGAACCATTACAGCAAAAGGTTTATTCTTTCGCTCGCCTTTTCTTTGCCTAAGCTTTAAAATTATATTATCATCATCAGCAAGACAAACCAAATGTACTCCTCCTATCCCTTTGATAGCAAGAATACCTCCACTATTTACTATTTTTGAGGATTTTCCTAAAATCTCTTTAATTGAGCTATATTCAATAATATTTTTGAATTTATCATAAAGGGTATAATTCGGGCCGCAAACATCACAAGCAAACGTTTGTGCATGAAAACGTCGATTATTGAAATTGGAATATTCTTCAATACAAGATTCTGGTATTGCTTGTTTACAAAAAGGAAATTGAGCCATGGTTGTTCGCTCTCTGTCGTAAGGTAACTCTTTAACCGTAGTAAATCTAGGGCCACATACTGCGCAAGCGATAAAAGGATAATTGTAATATTTCTTTAAATGTTTATTCCTCATATCTTTAATACAATCTTCACAAATGCCAATATCTGGTGGTAATGATAAACTTATACCCCTTCCTTCTTCGCTTTTTTTAATTTCTAAATCATTATACTTAATTTTTGATTCTAAATGTTTAATATCAATATTTTCAATAAAAGCTATTTTCAGCGTTCTCGTTTTTATATTATCTATAAAACTATCAATATTTTCAGATTCTCCTTGAAGTAATAATCTAACGCCGGCATTACCTCTATTAAGCAGATATCCTTTTAATTTAAATTCCCGAGCTAAATTAAATAAAAAAGGCCTAAATCCAACTCCTTGGACAATCCCCGTAATGTTAATTTCTATAGTTTGAATCTTATCCATCTACGCGTATAGAAGAATCTGAATTTAATAAGGATAATTGTTATTCCAAATAAAAGATTGTTTTTAATAGAATTTTATCCATTTAAAAATTTATATATTCATAAGATAGACTAGGCTAATAATAAGATAAAGAATGGATGGATAGGATTATAATTACAATTATATCATTTTCTTGAGAATTTTAAATCTTTCTAATCCTTAGATCAATTCAAGTGGAAATAAAATAGCTAGTATAATACCTACTAATGTAGAGAGTATAAATCCTATTAGATATAAACTACCAAAAATTTTAAGATTTCTATCCTTATTTTTTATTCCGTGAAAGGTAATAAAAATATAACAGCCAAATATAATTATTGAACCTCCATATGAGAAAGGTAATAGTAAATTCGAAAAAATACCGATAGGGATATATATTAACGAGATAGTTATTATCGATAACCCGTAACCAATAATCCCCAAAATTCCAGATATTTTCAAATAAAATCCAAATTCTTTCTGATTCACTCTTCCAAAATTGAACATTAATACCCCAAAAGTTATAATATAGGGAAATAACCCAAATAATCCTCTAATTGATATATAATAAATATCATTTATTATATCATGCATAATTGACCATGGGCCTCTATCACGTAAAGGAATGAGAAATAAATTCACTATTATGAAGATTATATTAATTATTGCTATTAATTTTAATTTATTTGGAATTTGATAATTCTCTACATTCTTCTTGCTAGCTAACAATAAAATAAAATTAGCTATTAGGTAAATAACTGAATATATAATAATTATAATATATTCTTGGAGTATAGTTTCTATTATGAGTTCTTCGCCTTAATTGGATGATTTAGATATGACTAGTTTTGTCCAAATTTATTTAAAGCTTTTCTTCATAGCATTAATTTTTTTATATATTTCTATATGTCATAATAACGTGAATTTATATCAAAACTCTAAGATATTCGCTCTGTTTCTTGAGTTTTGTCCAAATTTAATATTCTTTTTGAAATAGATAATGCGCAAAATTTTCCGCACATTGTACATGTATTTTCATCAATTGGATGTCTTTTTTGAGCTTCTTCGGGATCAATACTGTACTCAAACGATTTTTGCCAATTTTTAAGAAATCTCTGGCGAGACAGGTTTAAATCTTTATCAAAAGATCTATTTAAGCCAAATTTTATCGAATCTCCAACATGAGCCGCAATTTTGTAAGCAATTAATCCCTCTTTAATATCTTCTACAGAAGGTAAAGAAAGATGTTCGGCAGGTGTGATCATACACAAATAATCTGCTCCATAACCTGAAGCAAGAGCACCACCTATAGCTGCTGCAATATGATCATGTCCCACCCCAATTTCTGTAGGTAAAGGTCCGGCAACAAACAAGGGGCGCTTATTTGATATTTTTTTATAAATTCTAATCCATTTACTTAAATCTCGAGCATTAACATGCCCGCCTAAGCCTTCAATAATTATTTGAATTCCTTGTTTGTTTGCTCTTTTTGCGAGTGTCGAATTAATTTTTAATTCTGAAATCTGAAGATCGTCTAATTTATCATGAATGCAACCACTTCTCATTGAATTTCCTAAATTAATAACTATATCCTTTTCTTTCACCATTTCCAGGATGTAGTCAAAATTTTTCATGAAAGGATTTTCAATTGAATTTTCAACCATTATAGAAGCTGTAAAGGTACCTCCTTTGGAAACCATACCCATAATTCTTTTTCCTTTCAGCTTATGTAGATCATTAAGATTGACTGCAGCATGTAAAACAATAGAGCTAATACCATCATTTATTTGCTTTTGGATAGTACTTAAAATCTGGTCCTCCGAAATATTAATTGTAGAACTAGCTTCAGCAACTACTTGATAAATCGGCACTGTTGTAACAGGGAGTAAGGATTCCTGCAAAATCTTTTTCCTAATAAAGTCTATATCACCCCCCATTGAAAGATCTGATATAGTATGAGCACCGTATTTTTGAGCGATTTTTACCTTTTCAAGCTCTTCATTTATATCTACTTTTGAATCTGAAGTGCCAAGGTTAACATTAATTTTAGTCGTAAATACAGATCCTATTCCAATAGGATCACAATTTGGTCTTGTCATTATAATAGCATGACCCTTGATGATTCGTTTCATTAATTTGTTTCTATCGATATTTTCTAAGTTAGCTAGCCTAATTATCTCTTCCCTTACTTTCCCATTTAATGTATCTTTTAAGATTGTCATCGTAAATCACAATTATGATTAAAATATATGTATTAAAAAAGGAATTAATGCATTTATTCTTAATTATTTATTAAAAATGTAAGGAGGATATAAATTGAAACTTCTCATTCGTGATATTTATAATAAATATTACAAGTCCCTTCCATTGAAACCATACAAGAACCAATAGGATTAAGAGGAGTACAAAACAATAAACAAGCAAGTTAGTCCATTTAGCCAACCCATTAAAGATAGTGTAATAAAATATCACCAATTTATGAAACTTTTTAATTATTCGGAACTTTTCTTATCTGATTTTCTTCTTCCCTCTTCTGATCCTCCAATTAAAGTTGGCTTAACTGGTTTTGATTTATCAATAGGTTCGTTACAAACCCAACACATATTTTCTAAATCACTCAATCCTTCCGAACATTTTATACAATACAATGTATCACAACTTGGACAAATATAGCTGACTCCTGACACTTTTCCTTTACACACTAAACATATTTTTTGCTCCTTATAATAGGTAACTTCTGCTTCAGTTATTTGAGCAGGGCGTTCTCTTATCCTAAATAAGGAATCTTTAATTTTTACTTCCTTTTTAGCAGGTTTTATCTTAATTTTTTCAGGTTCTTCCCTTAAACCTAAATACAAAAAGGGAACGCTACTTGTCATAACTAATCTAACGATAACCAATAAATAACTCCCCCCACGGGAAAACAAACCATCAAAAAAGCTACAAATAACGAAAATAAAAAATCCTATTGATATGTATCGACATTTTTTTCTTACTACT
>RDOE01000060.1 GCA_011364975.1 Promethearchaeota archaeon
ATTTTAAAAGAGTTCGATTAAATGGAATAAAATTAATCATATTTTTATTAATTAATTAGTAAGAATTTAACAGTAAGATCAAAAAAATAAACCTGCAAAAATTATATATTTTTATCAAAGAAAAAAATAATTTCTAAAAATAATTAAGGGAAATATAGGTGATTTAAAAAATGACTGGAATTGATTGGAAAACAGCCTCAGAGAAACCAGAAAGAAGCCAAAAAGTTGATAACCGGTTTTTACTTGAGTTAAGGGCAAAAATTGATGATTTAGAAAATCAACTAAAACAAAAAGAAACCAAAATCGAGAAACAATCCAAAGAGTTAGTTGAAACTAAAGAGAAGTTATCACAAAAGGAGAAAGAATTAAATGAAACAAATGATAAACTTAAAACTATCGAATCAGAGTTAAAAAAACTAAAGGAGGAAAAAACAAAAACAGATTCAGAAATTAGTTCGCTTAATTCTGAAAAAGCAAGCCTACAAGAAAATTTAGGAGAATCTAATAACCAAATTTCCGAACTTGAAAAAAAAATTTCTTCTCTTAAAGAAAAATTAGAAAGTGTGGAACCGCAAGTAAATTCTTTGAAAGAAGATTATGAACAAAAGGAGAGAGAGCTTGAAGGTGTTAAAAAGGATTTACACCAAACAATTTCTGATAAATATGTAGAAATAGAAAGTTTGAAAAATGAATTAAATGAACAGATCGCATCAAAAGAAAAGGAAATAATTAATGTTAAAAATGAATTAGAATTAAAGGTTAAAGAGAAAGATGCGTTAAACCTAAAAGTTAAGTCGCTTGAAAGTTATATAGAAGAGGCTAAAGGGGCACCTCAGGTTATAGAACAAATAAAGGAAATCATGGCTCTTAAAGGTTTTCTCTCTGATAAAGAACTTGAAGAAATCTTGGAGAAAACTTCAGATTTATAAAATTAATAAATTTTATTTTATAATTTTGATATTATTTTTTTCATTCTATTATTTATTTATTATTATATCATTTTAAAAATAGGTAAAGATTTTCATATAAACAAAAAAATGTGCTATATATGATTTATCAATCAATTAGTTTAATAGACTTTTATATCTTATTTATTAAAATCATAATTTCATTCTTTTGTGGATTTTTAATTGGAATCGAACGAACGAGAGTAAGTGCTCAATATGGAGCGCGGGATCATATATTTTTTTCAATGATTTCTACTTCTTTAATTATCTTATATGATAAGTTTTTTCCAACAACAGAGGGATTTGCCTTAATCATGATTATCTTTGGAGGAATGATTCTTTTTCTATTAATTGGTAGTATATATCGATTATTTCGGGAAAAAGATGCTGGGTATACAACTACCTTATCAATGATTTTAGCTTTGATAATAGGTATTATGTGTTATTATAGTGAATATTTGGCAATAGTTATTTCGGTAATATTTCTAATTATACTTTCTACAAAAAAGCAATTTTATAAAATAAAAACTTTACAAGATATAGAATGGACAGGTACGGTGGAATTTATAGCAATTGTTGTGTTACTATACATTTTGATTCCAGACGATTTGTTATTTTTTGAGATAGGTGTTAAATCGATTGTAATTCTCTTTATTGTAATTTTAGCAGTTAAATATTTTAGTTATTTCCTTTTGAAGAGTACTCGTGAGAAAAATCTTTACTATATCTCTTTTTTAGGGGGATTTGCTCATAGCGAAGCTACAACCATAGAATTAGCCGAAGCAGGAGCTTCATCTTCTTCGATTTGGTTAGTTATCCAAACTATGCTTATTAGAATGATTATCGTATTAATTATAACACCAGAATTACTTTATTATGCTATATATCCAATATTAATTACTTCGTTTATTGGCTTAATTGGATCTTTTCTTATATTAAGAAAAAAGGAAACAAGATTGAGTCTGCAGAAATTAAAAAATCCAGTCTCTCTAAAAAGTGCTCTAGTGTTTGCCGGAACATATTTCTTTGCACTTATAATTTCAATCCTTTTAAGTTTTGTTGAATTAAATATTATCGCTTATTTTCTAATTGTATTTGGAATTGGTTTTCTTTCAGGAGGAGCCTCTTCTTTATTTGTAGCCTCAGCTTTTTTTAAAAGTTCAATAAATGAGGGTAATGCGTTAATAATGCTGACTATAGGTCTTTCTGCTGCGATATTAAATAAATTATTTTATTCTACAAAAGCATTGAAAAAGGAAAAGAATAAACGTATATATGCACTACATTTAACGATATATCTTTTGATTACTATAAGTTTATTGATATTCATGACGGTAGTTACTATAATAATATTCAGTTTACCTTATTTTTAGGTTCAAAAGAATTATATTAGTATGAAAAATGGTTAAATTAAACTGGAATTCTAAGGGAAGTAATTCAAAGAAAATTTGTGACCTTAAAAGAGAAAATTCTAACTGCTTCAAGAGATTTGAGACGTATCCAAAAAATTTAAATTCCTTTCTTGAAAAAGATTGGAAAAATTCTTTATACTGGGGAGATAATTTAGAAGTATCTTTAAAGATTTTAGATTCTTATGAAGGAAAAATAAATTTAATATATATTGATCCTCCCTTCTTTTCTGGTGTGAATTATCATATAAATATTTCCCATGAGGGAAACAAATATGATTCAACCGCTTATTTTGATAATTGGAATAGTGATTTGGATTCCTATTTACAAATGTTATTTGAAAGATTTCTAATTTTTCATAAGCTTTTAGCAAACGATGGTTTAATTTTTGTACATTTGGATTATCATGCATATCATTATGTAAAAATTCTATTAGATGAAATTTTTGGTAAAAATCGATTCATCAATGAAATCATATGGTATTATTATAACAAATATTCTGCTGGAAGAAATAATCTTCCACGAGCTCATGATAATGTTATGGTATATTCGAAATCTAATCGATATACGTTTAATGAAATAAGATTACCTCGAGAAAAACCTCGTAAACAATTGAAACGGATAATGGTTGATGGAGTTTTAAAAAACCTTAAAGATGAAGATGGTCATGTTATCTACAGAATGGTCACTGATAAAAAATTGGATGATGTTTGGAAAATACCTTGTTTGCAACCAGCATCCAAAGAATGGACGGGTTTTCCAACTCAAAAACATCATAAATTACTGGAACGAATAATAAAAATAGGAAGTAATGAAGGGGATATCGTTGCTGATTTATTTTGTGGTTCAGGAACAACACTATTAGCTGCAGAAAGGCTAAATAGAAGGTGGATCGGTTGTGATATATCTCCCTATTCAATTTATATTACCAGAAAAAGATTGATAAATAATAGGTTATCCAGAAAAAATACGCAGCAAAAATTTAATCCGATAGAATTTTATTCTAGTTTAAATGAAGAGAACTTAAATTTAATAGAATCTGGTTTTTTTGAAAAGGATTTAGAAATTACAAGGAGATGAATATATTATATAAAACACTTTTTTAAAAAATTTAATTTAAATAGAGTATTTTTAAAACACATTAATTAACTAAACAAAAAATTATTGTTCTATGCGATTCGTAGATTTGATAATTCGGGCATTTAATAAATTAAAATCATTTTGGAATTACAAAATATTTCGCATAGCAATTATTCTCCATAGTTTTTATTTTATATTGGGTTTGATTTTATTTTTCGTTTTTTACTATGAAAAAAATGATTTCTTCATTTTTTATGAGTCTGGAAAAGTCTTTTTATTCGATATTGAGAATCTTTACAATCAAACTTATTATTTATGGGATTTTCGATATTTTCCGTTATCAGCGTTATTTTTTATTCCATTTTCATTCTTAGATTTTGGATTAGCTTTTATCCTCTTTAATATTATTAATTTTATTTTAAATATTCTGATTAGCTTAATGCTTTATAAGATAATTATCTTAATACGAGGAAAAGATCATGAAAAAGATGATAAACGAATTATTTTGTATCTTAGTGTTTATCTAATGGGCTTGCCACACATTCTTAATTATATTTATGGTCAAATAAATCTATTTATTACATTTTTTATTTTAAGCTCAATACTTATTTTTATAAGTCGTAAGGGATATTTTTGGCAGTTTTTAGCAAGTTTAATTTTAGGGATAAGTGTTATAATTAAGCCTACTTCGTTATTTATGATTCCATTTCTTTTATTAACAAGATTTGAAAGAAAGAAATGGAGGATTAAAATCTCTTTGAAGGAAAGTATTATTAGAATTTTTGGGGTATTACTTCCTGTTTTCTCTAATTCAATATTATTTTTAATATTTCCAAAACTGTGGAATGGATTTCTTTCAACAAACCTTACAGGAAGTAATCCTACTGCATTAAATTTTTCATTTAGTTTTACCAAACTTATTACGAACTTTTGTTATTTTTTTAATATTCCATTTAGTCAATTGTATATTCTAATTAGCTTTGTACTAATATTTGGGAGTATAGGATTTATTAGCTTTTTATTAAGAAGTGAACACCATAATTCAATAATTTTTGGTTATACTTTAGGAATTATAATTATGTTACTAACATATTTTGATTCGTGGAATCATCATCTTTTAAATTTAATCCCATTATTAATTATAATTCTTTTTACTCTTCCCAGAAAATCTGAAATTGTTGATTATATTAAACCTAGTTTATTTTTTTTTAGTTTCTTTGATTTAGTGTTTTTAGGAATGTGGTTTTTAACCTATCCAATTTTCCCTTATAATTTCGGCTCAACTTTTTTTCTATTAATCACCTTTATAGGAATTATTATATATCTGGCTAGGAAAGAAGGAGGATAATAAAATGAGATTAAATCTTAAATTTACTTATTTAATGTTTACAATATTATTAAGTCTCGTTTCAAACCTTAGTCTTCTACAACAACAATCATTTACAATTGGAGTTAAAAAGAATGAAGAATTTGTTTGGAATTGTAATGTCTGTAATTCAATCGAAATGGAGGAAATTTTTGGTAGTTCTTGGGATAATTTAGGATTTTTTGAAAATCTAAGCTTAAATAGAAAAATGAAATGGAAAATTAATTTAATCGAAAGTAATACAACTTCATTAATAATTAATGTAAATAGTTGGGTCTGGAAAGAGTCGGATAACTGGGGTATTGAAGATAAAAATCTTACTATTTTTCATTACGCTGTCCCCTCGGATTACGGAAATAATTTGAACTACACAAGTAGTCTACCATTTATTCCAATATGGTTCCCTGTACCAGTAGGAGATTATATGGGAGAATTAAGTTTCTCGGATATATATGACATTGATAATAGAGTTTTAGCAACAATAAATATTAACATGGCAAAAAGCAAGATAAGCTTTAATTATCCTTCAAAATCAATATCAATTATCGCAATCTACAATAGTAAAGGAATATTAAGCTCATACAAACTTTATATCGAGGAAAATATTGTGATTATGGATATTGCCCTTGTTGATTTACCCTTTTATACTATCCCATCAACTATTGGTTTAATATCTGCCTTTTTAATCAGTATAGGAATATATATTTACTTTAAACGTAAAAATAGAGCAAAGGAGTAAACTTATGAGAGATTTAAGTTTGAAGAAAATAATTGATAACGGATTTGTTCGATTTCAAAGCCTTTGGAATATGAAAATATTTAGATA
Source organism: Promethearchaeota archaeon (assembly GCA_011364975.1). Taxonomy (GTDB): domain Archaea; phylum Asgardarchaeota; class Lokiarchaeia; order Sigyniarchaeales; family SOKP01; genus SOKP01. Next base: position 5,630 of record RDOE01000060.1, read on the forward strand.
TAGCTTTCTTCTTCACATTTTTTATTATATATTTTCAATCTTCTTAACATTAATTTTTTTCCCCGAAAAGAATGACTTTTTGGTATATTATAAGGTAGGAAAAGTATTTCTAAACAATCCAATGGAATTATATAATCCTGCAAATTATAATTGGCCATTTAGATATCTCCCATTATCAGTTTTTCTCTTTATTCCCTTTTATCTCTTGGGATTCCAGTTAGGGCTCATAATTTTTAACCTATTAAATCTTTTTTTAAATTATATCATCTGTGTTTTACTATATAAAATAATTAAACTTACCAAATTCAATAATCATGGTGAAAATGAAACCCGTATTGTAAAATATATTTGTTTATACTTAAATTGCCTCCCGCAAATTTTTAATTATATTTTAGGGCAAATTAATCTCTATATTACCTTACTTATATTACTTTCATTATACTTTTTTATAAAATATCGAAAAAGTAAGACGGATTTTATAGCAAGTTTTTTTTTAGGTTTAAGTATAATCTTAAAGCCAACTAGTATTTTTATGATTCCCTTTTTGGTTATTATTTCTTATGATTATGAAAATAAGAGACTAAAATTGAATATAGTAAGGAGTATAGTAAGGATATTTGGAGTAATTTTTCCAATAACATTAAATTTTATTATGTTTTTTATCATTCCGGGATTATTAGAGGGTTTTATTAATGTAAATCTTACTGGCTCCGAAACTTTAATTCCTAATCATTCCTTTAGTATAACGAAAATCTTTTTAAATTTCTTATTATATATTGGCACAAATGCTAATGATATAAACGTGCTTTTAATTTTTTCAATTATATCAATGATATTACTCTTAATTGGGTTTATTAGTTATATAATAAATAGAGTAAAAGAGAATATCATCATTTATAGTTATATTATTGGTTTGCTTATAATGTTACTTGCTTATTTCGATTCCTGGGATCATCATCTCCTAAATTTGATACCATTATTAATTATTGTTATCTTCAATATGTCTAAAAGTTCTAAAATAATTAGACTCTATATTAAACCAACTTTTATGTTTTTATGTTTCTTGGATTTAGCATTTATGGGGTTATTTTGGATAATAAATCCCGAGGTAAATAACCCTGTATTTCCTTTTAATTTTATTCCAACTATTATTTTATGCTTCCTATTTTATGGAATTTTAAAATATTTAATAAAAAAGCCAAACTAAGGATAAATTTGTTAGTTTAAATTGCAGATTAAAAAGATTTAGTTCCATAGATTATCAATTTTAATAAAAGGATTAAGAAAAGTGAACCTAGAAATGAATATGTTGCAAGAAGCATAAAAATTGCTCATTATATACCAAATTTATAACATAATAGTATTAAAGGAGCGATTATAGAAATGTTTATTATAAAAAGAATATTAATTTAACCAATATCAAAAAATCAAATAATAATAAATAAAGTTAAATAATTATATTCTTAAATTTACTTGAAACCATAAAAATATTTGAATCCAAAAGACAATGGTTCAAGAATACTTTATAATCATAATGCCGGCATTCTTACTAGGGATCTTGCATACAGCAATTCCGTGTGAAGATAAAGCCATATTCTTTTTTTGGTCCTTTGGAATTACCAAAACACCAAGGAAGAGTTTCTTTATTTTAGTATTATACGGCCTCGGATTAATCAGTTCCAATATGATTATCGCAGGTGCTACTGTATTTATTACTCAAGTGCCTCGGTTTGTATTTCCAGAATACATTCCAAACCCTTACTTAATCAACTTTTTTGGTGCTTTCACATCAACATGCGCGGGAATTCTTCTTCTTCTTTTTGTGACTAGAAGGGACTATATGCCTCATTCTAAATATGCTAAAGATATTACTAGCTTAAATTGGGAACTAAAAAAAACTCCATATTTTTTTGGCATTTTAGCAGGATTTGCTCCTTGTATTTTTGAATTGATCATTTATTCTCAATCTGTTTCATATTCTCTTGGTTATGGATGGTTTGAAGGTATTTTAGTCGTATTGTCTTTTTCACTTGGTACTTTTATAGGACTTTTTCCTTTAGGATTAGCTAAGCAAGGAACTTCGCAAATTGTAAAAACAAAAGAGCATAAAAGGAAAAATATTTTCTATATAATGATTTCCATCATTATAATTTTCAATACTATCGTTATGATTTTATCTTTTTTACAGATTCCAGTATTTTCTTATTTTAATTACCAATAATCAAATTGTTTTTAATTTGGATATTAATTTTAATAAAAAACTTAAAAATTTGCCAATAATTCAAAAACAACTGTTGGTCTAATAAAATAATTTATATCAGTATTTTTTTATATATAATAACTAAATCATGATATTTCACAAATTAAGGAGAATATCATATAATGGAATGTAAGTTCTGCGAAAACCAGAAAATAGCATTTACATGCGAAAAATGCAAATCAAGCTTTTGTATTCATCACATGGCAACTACAGAACAGTGGATGTGCCGTAAACATGATATTTTGTATGAAAAGGCAAGTGCTGCTGAAAAAAGTTATAGATGCACTGTAATTGAAAATAGTAAATGCCCCGAATGTAATGCTCTTTTAAGATTAGAGCGATTATCTTCAGGTCAATATTATCTTGAATGTACAGATTTAACGTGTGGTTGGAATTCATATTTAAAAACACCTGGTATCTTCTCTCCTACTAAAGAGCAATTAGCAAGAGAAGCTACAAAATATGACTTAATTAAAGGATATAGATTAAATTTATGTCGTAGAACTCTTAAAAGAATAACTGGAAAAGAGATTTGTCCAAATTGTTTTCTTGAATTATTAAAAAGAGGGTCTGTCACTAATTTTTCTACGATATTGGGAACTTTTAATATATCTGCTCAGCAGATGATTAAGCTAATTAATCAATATATTGAAGAGGAGAGAATTTACGGAATTATCGATCAAAAAAATCAAATGTTCTATTATATCTCTTATGAAATAAGGGAGAAAATTTTAGCTAAAGTGCAAGAGGATGGAATTTTAAAGATAGAAGATTTAGCTACTATGTTAGATATGAGTTCAGAAGTTGCTCTTCAAGTAATGTATAAGTTAATAAGTCAATTCCAGATAAAAGGCTCATTTTCCCAAAATAAGAAATTCTATTACACTCAAAAATATATAATGGATAATTTGGTTAAAGAAATTAATAAAAAAGGGAGAATTACCGTCGATAAATTAGCAAGCATATTTGAAATTGATAGAGAATTAACCAAATCATTCTGTGTGAATTTAATGAGGATAAATGCTATTAATGGATTTTTTGCTGACCGTGGAAATGAGATTATTACATTAGACAAAATTTATCAAGAAATTAAGGATTATGCGAAGGATACTGGACTTTTTGAATTAACTAAATTAGCGAAAAAATTACAAATTGCAGTAGAATTAGCTCGAAAATCCCTACATGATTTAATTAAAACGGGAGCTATAAGAGGATTATTCACTCAAAGAAGAGAATTTATGACTAGTAAACATTTAGAATTAAAAATTAAAGAAATCGCTAGAGCATATAGAACAATGCCATTGAGGGAGTTATCAAATAGATTAGGAGTTACTGAATCAAGTATTGAAGAGAATCTTGCTCAATTAATAGGGAGGGGAGATATTGATGGATTTATTGATATGCAGAAACGTTCATTTACAGCATATAGTGTCCCTAGAACTCAATCTGAGACTCCACCTGCAAAAGAGACAAAAGTAGAACCAATCAATGAACAGGAAATTGAAGTAGTAAGAGATTACGATTTTGAGGGGGGACAATTGCATTACAAAGTTGCAGTGCGAAATAAAAGCAAAATGGCAATAAATAATGTAAAAGTGTTATTAGACCCTCCTTCAAGCTTTAAGTTAAAGCAACCTTTAATAAATATCCCTGTTATAGAAGCCAATAATTCAAGAGGAGTAGATTTCTATTTAGAGCCAAAACAGTGTGGATTATCTGAAATTGGTGGAACAGTCATCTATAAAGACGCAACTGGAGATAAACATACTGCTAACATTCAAAAAAAGGAGGTTCAAATTAAATGCCCGCTTGTCTGCACTTCTTTAACGACAATTGAGGATTGTACTATGGCGATTCAAACCTTGCCTAATGATGCGCGAGCATTTCTTATCGCAGACTTAGACCCTCGTTTAGCCTATCGTGCTGCAATACGAACTCTTAAAAATTTCGAAGTAAGTACAGTAACTTCTCATGAAGGAACTGATACTCAAGGAAAGTACGAAGCAGAAGCATGGTTTTGTGGAGAAGCTAAAGTTACAGGAGGGAGAATAATAACTCGTGTATACGTGTCAGAGGGTAGTCAATCATTAGAAGTTAGAGTATGGACTGCAAATCCAGGGCAATTGACAGGATTTTTAGCTCGTATCATTGAATTATTGTTCGAGGAAATTAATATCATAAGAAAAATCAAATCAGAAGAACGTGAGAAAACCATTGATGTTATGGCCATAACCCAGAACTTGGCAGAAGTCAGTGATTACTGTATGCTTAGATGGAAAGCTCAAAATATTCGAAATAAATTACATGATACTTTCATTCGACTTAGAAAACTACTAGGTGATAGTGAAGCAATATTGGGAAGAATTGAGTTTTGGTTGACTCAACTTAATAAATATGGAAAAGATGATAAAATTAGCGATGAAGATGCGGATAAACTAGTTGAGGATGTTGAGAAGTTTAAAAACGTAATTGCTCGAGCGATAAAATTATAATGTTATTTTTAATAATATTTAAATAACCACAAATGAATTATAAATATAAATAAAAAAAATATCATATTTTAGGTGTTAGAAGTTCCGATAATAAGTATATCGATAAATGAACAACTTAGAGAATTTATTAATAAGTTAGTTTCAAAAAATCAATACGAGAATAAATCTAAGTTGATTAGAGATGCACTTCTAAGATTAATGTCAACAGTAGATGTTTCTAGTTTTGAATCAATTGGGGACCCTGCTTCCATTCAAAAACAAATAGTGGGAAATATGATAATTATTGCACCAAATGATATTAATATCCTTAGAAAGTTAAATAAAATAGAGAATCAGTACGTAGATTATATCGTAAGTAAGAATCAACATTACCATGGATCTGAAACCATCATCATCTTCTTAATTTATGAGGGTAATTTGCAAGATTTTCAAAATATTGTTGTTGAGATAAACAGCATTAAAGAAATAAAGAATTTTAGGTATTTAATTATTAATTAAACTGTTTTTAAATTAAAAAGCAGGATCAACTCCTTTTTATAATTAAACATCAATAAATTTAAATGAATTTTTAGTTTTACTCAATTATTCCCATCGAATTAGGGATATTTTAAGGCACATATTATGACAGAATTAGAAATTTATCGTAAATTACAGCAACATCTTGATACGCTCCCCATCGGCTATCCCCCCACAGAATCAGGAGTAGAGATAAGGATTCTCAAATTTCTGTTTACTCCAGAAGAGGCTGAAATCGCTTTAAATTTAAGATTTATACCCGAACCTGCTTATAAAATACATCGAAGAGTGAAAAAGAATTTTGATTCTTTTGAAGATCTAAAAAATAAATTAAATGCAATGTATCAAAAGGGCGCAATCAACGTTAAAAGAATTAAAACTGAAAATAGTGAGGATTTATGGTATCATTTAGCGTTCTTAGCTGTTGGAATGTATGAATATCAAGTTAAAAGTATTACACCAGAATTTTATATGGACATTGAAACTTATTTTGATGAAGCATATGTTGATGAATTTACTAGTACTAAAATTAATCAATTACGTACAATACCTATTGAAAAAAGTGTTGAGCCACATCATCAAATTGCAACTTATGATGATTTTAAAACTTTAATAGGTAAGGCAGAAAATGTTGCTGTGATGGATTGCATTTGCCAGAAAGGCAAGGATCTTATAGGTCATTCCTGTAAACAAACAAATTTTAGGGAACATTGTTTTACTTTCAATTCTTCTGCCCAACATGTAGTAGAAATTAAAAATGGTCGTTATATCAGTAAAGAAGAAGCTTTTAAATTGATTAATAAGGCTCAAGAAGAAGGATTAATCGTACAACCTGGAAATGCAATTAATCCTAATTTTATATGCTGTTGTTGCGGTGACTGTTGTGATCTTCTAACCAATCTTAAAAAACTAACTAGGCCTTGGGAGTTAATATATTCAAATTTTTTTGCCGAAATTAATGAAGAATTATGTGTTGGATGTCAAACATGTTTAGATAGATGCCAAATGGGCGCAATATCGATTAATAATAACATTGCAAATGTTACATTAAATTTATGCCTAGGATGTGGAAATTGTATTGTTGTATGCCCTGAAGAGGCAATTTCATTGATTAAAAAGGAAAATGAAGTCATTCCACCTGAAGACACAACACAGTTATATTTAAAAATTATGGATGAGAGAGCTAAGTTAAGACGAATTGAAAAAGGAAATGAATAATTAAAAAAAGTGGTGGTTAAGATAGGGAAAAATAAATATGGGAAAGGATATCAAAAAAAAGATTTATCATCAACTGGAAATAAAAGTAGTGGAGCAGCTATTCGTGGAGGAAAGATTAAAGCAAGCCATATTTTAGTAGAAAAATATAGTAAAGCCCAAGAACTGTATGAAGATATTAAAATGGGAAAAAATTTTGAGAGTTTAGCTGGAGAATTTTCTACATGCTCAAGTAAAAAACGAGGGGGTAATTTAGGAGAATTTTCTAAAGCTGATATGGTCCCAGAATTTTGGAATGCATGCTCAAAACTAAATATTGGAGAAATATCTCAACCAGTCAAAACTAAATTTGGTTATCATATTATTAAGAGAACAGGATAATAAAATATGAAATATAGCCCAGCACGGATTCGAACCGTGGTCTCGGGATTCAGAGTCCCAAATGCTTGGCCACTACACCACTGGGCTTTCACTGACGAGATTTAAATTATAATAATAATGGATTTATAAAAAAATTTACTCTAATTTACTGCTTAAAATGAAATTATGAAAGGCGAAGGTTATAAAAATACTTGATAACCGCATTAAAAATTTAAGAAAATTAGGGATAGATTTTTATTATAATATAATCATATAATTACTTGGATTACACAACTATTATCATAAGGAGGATAAAAAAAACTAATTTTATTAATACTCTTATTCCTAAGAGTGTTAAAACCCCGTGAAAATACTCGACTTCTGAGCATTTTGGGAAACTGAAAACAAAACCCCGTATAAAAAAAAAAAATTCCTCCTTGTGTAATCCAACTCTTTAAAAAAAATTATCAAAATAAATTGGGATTGGATCAATTTAGCCATATATCCAGCTATTTTAATAAGTTTGGTTAAGAATATAAAATAAAAGCTTTATTAAAGGAGGTAATGTGACCCTTACAAGATAATCCCCTAAAATCTGTTAAATTTTGCGCGAAAAGTATCATATGGAAGAATATAATTAGCTAAGAATGAGTTTTATTTTTATAATATAGATAAATATCGTTAAAATATTTATCACTCATTCCGGCGATATAATCCCGTGCTATGAGAGTTAGTTTATTCTGTTCTTTATGGGGTGTAAAATAGGTAGAATATTTATTATCATCGATATATTCAATATGATCTTTAAAAATGGGAGAATTGATATCTTTATGTTCTAAATCTTTTAGAGAAATTTTAAAAATAGTTCTAAATTTTTCACGCAATGTATTTAAAAAGTTTATTTCTGAACCATTTACTGTTAAATCTCTTCTAATATATATCTTTTCATAATTAAATTTCTTCATTTCTTTTAGTGCTTCAAAAACAGGCTCACTATATCCGATTTTGTTATTATCCAGACTAAAGGTTAATAAATCCATAATTAAAGTCTTCATTATTGTTCTATTCGTATCTCCAAGAACATTTTTACATACAATTGGCATATCCTCTCTATTGATGAATTTTAGAAGGATTGCATCCTCAAAATCTCTTCCGATATAAGAGATTGTATCTGCAAAGCGTACAGCTATTCCCTCGTATGACATAGGAATTTTAATTATACTATTTTTATTGAAGGCATCTTCATATTCGTTAAAGTGATCTTGCCAAGTTTTTCCATTAACTTTAACAGGCCTTAATTCTCTTTCAGTAATCTCACCATTATGAGAAAGAATTCCATCGAGCACTTGCAGAGTAAGATTTAAACCTTTAGCAGGTTCTTTTGGAAACCTTTTCTCTAAATAAGATAACCATCTCACTCCTTGAGCGTTATGATTAAAATTGCCCATATTATATTCTTTACAAATCTCATCTAAAATTTGCTCTCCTAAATGACCAAATGGAGTATGTCCTATATCATGAGCTAAAGCGATAGCTTCAATTAAATCCGTATTTAATTTTAAGATTCTACCTATTTGACGTGCTATTCTTGATACTAAAATAACATGTAGTGAACGATGAGTGATATTCGCATTACTAACTCCAAAAAATACTTGAGTTTTATCAATGTAACGAGCATAGGCTTTACTGTGGACAATTCTATCTACATCTCTAAAAAAGGGAGGACGTATATCAAATTCAGATTCCTCATCTTCTTTGTAAAATCTTACAGCATCCGAATCAGAGATTGCTTTTGGTCCAATATCCGAATCTTTTCTCATATGTAACCTAAAGATTTTTAGGATATCAGGATCCATAATTCATTACCATTAAACCTTAATTATGTAATTTAAAAATTAATAAATTTAATCTGTATCGCATCATAAGGACACTTCTCTTTACATTTTATGCAAAGATTGCACTCTCCTTTTCCAGTAAAAAACTCAAATGGTTCATCTAAGATTCTTATCTGTTTAGGGCATACTCTTTCACATAAACCACATTCAGAGCGTCCTATACATTTAACTGGATTCCTTGAAAGCTTTAAAAAAGAATAATCCGATACAGCAGAAGCCACAGCTGCAAAAGGACAGAAATATCTACAGTAAAATCGGGGATACCATACTGAAATCACAATAATTAATATATAAAATCCGATTATCGTGTAACTAGCAAAATAATCCCAACTAAATGGAAATATCTCCTGAATAATAGTTGGAAAATATACAAAGAGAAACTCTGATAAGGAAAAGAAACCTACAGGTTGATCAGCAAATGCACCAATAGTATTTTTGAATTCAGTATAAAATATATAATTTGTATTACGAGTAATTCCCAAGGGAAAAATGATAATAATAATAATAATAACAAAAATATATTTTATTTTAAGCAAAGATTGATGAGTTTTGATACTTAATTTTTTCTTTTTTGTTGGAATCGCAGCACAAGCATCTTGAATAGTACCAATAGGGCAAATCCAACCACAAAAGACGCGATTTGAAAATAAAAATACTAAAATTAATACTCCAATCATGAAAAAAGGAAAAATACCATTAGCCATCGAATAAAATATGTATTCAAGAATTCCCGCTCCATTTGAAAGAGGATTACGTGGAGAATTTAGTATTGGCAGAAATTTGATAAAGCCTTCAAGACTAATTAGATTTATCGGAAAAATAGCTTCAATAATTATATAATTTATTGTTAAAAAAGCTAAGATCTGTATTAAACGTCTAGTAATAGTAGTTGAATTTTCCTTTATTTTTAACCGCATATATACCAAAGACTTTATTCAAGAAATTTAAATTAATAAATAATTTCTGGTTAAAAAAATTAATCGTTAAAAAGGTATAGCTGATAAAATAATCTTAATTTGCTGATTATTTGATCTATAGTTAAATATTGAATGAGGAAAAATACTTTTTCTGAACAATATTTGATTTAGATATTAAATTAAGATATTCTTTATTCCTAATTAATAATTTATAAAAAGAATTAAATTTAAATCAATTATAGTAAAAAGTGTATGCTTTGATTTACCTTAAGGAAATAGTTTCGCGATTTTTAGGGCTTTTAGTTGCTTTCCTCAGCTTTTTATGGATCATTGTTGAAAGACTAACACATTTACTCTCTTCTCCGTGATTAGTAATTACTAGTTTTGGTCGTGGCTGGATCCTTCTTAAAAATTGAGAAATTTGACTACGAGATGAATGTCCACTAAATCCTTCCAGAGTAAATACGTTTAAATTGATTTTTACTAATTGAGTTCTACCTCGAGAATCAATATATTGAAATTCTCTCCAACCTTTTTGAATTCTACTCCCAAGGGTGCCATTAACTTGGTATGAAACGAAGATTAAGGAATTATTTTTATCTTCTGCCATTCCCTTAAGATATTGAACTGAAGGACCTCCAATTAACATACCGCTTGTAGCTAAAATAATACAGGGACCACCAGTTAAAACTTCTTCTCTTTCTTCAGGAGTACTGACTGTGGTAAAAAAGTCACTCAAAAAGGGATTTTTTCCTTGATGAAGTATTTTTTCTCTTAGGTCAGAACTTAAATAATCAGGGTGAGCAGTATGTATTGCTGTAGCTTCAGAGATTAAACCATCTAAGAAAATTGGTACCTTATCAATAAGTCCTTTAGAAATAAGTTCTTCTAGTACAATAATTAACTCCTGTGCTCTACCTACTGCCAACACTGGAATAAGGATTTTTCCACCTCTTTTTATAGTAGCAATAAGTATTTGTCTGAGTTCTCTTTCTGAATCTTGTCTACTAGGAATTCTATCTTGGGGCCCTCCATACGTAGCTTCAATTAATAATGTTTCTACTCTTGGAAATTTAACTGCAGCCTTTTCTAAGAGTCTTGTTTTTTGATATTTGAAATCACCTGTATATACAAAATTGTATCCTCCCTTCCCAAAATGCAAGTGTATCATGGATGATCCTAAAATGTGACCAGAATTGTGTAAAGTAAGCTTGATATCTGGTGCAATATCAGTAACTTTACCCCAGGAGAGCGGAATAGTATGAAGCACAGTATTTCTCACATCTCTTTTAGAATAGGGTAAGGGAGTAGCTTCCTTCTCACATATTTGAACAAAATCAAGTTGTAGCATTGTTGATAAATTACGTGTTGGAAGTGTAGAATAAACGGGACCGCGATATCCATACTTATATAAAAAGGGTACCATTCCACAATGATCCAAATGAGCATGAGTTACTATTACAGCATCCAAATCCCTTATTGAAAATTCTGGAATATCAAATCCAGGGAATTTGTCATTATTATTACCTACATTAAGACCGACATCAAGTAGGATATTGCTATCGCGAGTTTGCATTAAAATACAAGACCTACCAACTTCTCTAAAACCGCCTAAAGACGTCAACCTTATATCCAAATCTTTAAACAAAATAGGACGGTGAATTCTCTTTCCTATTCTAAGCAGAATATCCTTTTGGCTTTGACGTTCTTTTTGTAACATACCTCTTATTAATTGTATTGTCTTGGAATTAAGTGGTGGTGTTCTAATTGTTTTGGGTTGCCAAAATGTATTTGATCTTATTTCTTTTAGGTTTACTCCTTTTTTACCAATAACTAACCCAGGCTTACCAGATTCTATTATAACTTCTCCTCGAGTATGATCAAATTCAATACTCGATACTTCAGCCTCTTCACCTACTAAATTTCGAATGTATCCTTCTGTTTCATTAGGATCCTTGCGCTTATCGACATTCCAGCGAAAAACAACTCTTTTTCGCATTATTTTTGCTAAATCCTTTAAAACTTCTGAATTTTCAACAAGCTCCACATTTGAATTTTCGGAATATACTGCAATTTCAGGTCCTTCAAATTCGACTTTTTTTACAATAATATCAGAAGGAATATTATGTATAATTTCGTCTTTAATTCTTTGTAATTCTCCTTCAAAACTCATATATCTTCAATTATTTGAAATTAATCTTTTATTTACTTTATAAAGCGTTAAAATTATAGGTTTTTGAACAATTATAGCTACTTAATTTTATATTTCTTAATAATTTGGATACTTGGATATATTGATTTGTTTAATGATGTATATAAACAAATAGAATATTTCTCATGGATGTGAATAAACAATCCCAGAGATTAAACTTTAGAACGAAAACCTTCTAATTTCTAATTAATATATGAGTTAATCAAATAAAAACATTTTCATTATTATTCTTTAATGATTTAAGTTGAAATTATCCGAGATTATAAACAAAATATTTTATTGACAGAATAATATATAAAATTTTTTTAAAAAAGAAACCTAGAAGGTACTATGAAAAAAGTAATTATTGGTGCTATTGCTTCAGGGTCGGGTAGTAATTTTGAAGCTATTGTTCAAGCGTGTGAAACAGGTATTTTAAATAGAAAAGCAGAAGTAAAAGTCCTTATTTGTAATAAAGTAGGAGCATTTTGCATGGAAAGGGCAAAAAATCATAATATACCTTATGTTCTAATCGAATCCGATAAACACCTTGACAAACCTCGTGAAATATTTGATCAATTAATGATTGATGTCTTTAAAAAATATCAATGTGAATTAATTGTATTAGTAGGTTATATGAGATTTGTAAGCCCAAAATTTATAGAAACCTTTAAAGGGAAGGTAATGAATATTCATCCTGCCCTTTTGCCTTCTTTTAAAGGTATGCATGCTCATGAAGACGCTTTAGCATATGGTGTAAAAGTATCAGGAGTTACGGTGCATTTTGTCGACAGTAATGAGGATCATGGACCAATAATTTTACAGAAATGTGTTCCGGTATATGATAGTGATACTAAAGATTCTTTGGCATCAAGAATTTTAGAATGGGAACATAAGATTTTTCCCAAAGCAATTGACTTATTTTGCGACAATAAATTACATATTGAGGGAAGAATTGTACGAATCAATGGTGAAGTCACCCTATAATTATTCAAATTAATCATGCGGGAGATGAATTCGTTGAAAGTTCTGACCCAACTGAAAATAGAAGAAATTTTATCTATTTAATGAAGATGATCTTGAGTTTTGAGATTTTTCATTTCCCGCTCTCTTTTCTCTTTTTCAAACCTAAAATTTTAATCGAAAGAATAATTGAGTAAACTTAAAATCTATTATTCAAAAAATTAGGTTATTTTATCATGCCTCGTCGTAAAGAAATATCTGAAATATTGAGGTTGATGGAAAATATTGAAAATGTTCGAAATGTAGGTTTTATTGCTCATGTAGACCACGGGAAAACGACCTTGAGTGATTCCTTATTAAGCGAAGCAGGTCTTTTATCCCCAGACTTAGCAGGTGAAGCTCGTGCCTTAGATTATTTAGAGGAAGAACAAAAGAGAGGAATCACAATGAAATCTTCAAATATTTCCCTATATTACGACAAATCGCTTAAAGGACACAATCCATTCTTAATTAATTTAGTGGAT
>RDOE01000061.1 GCA_011364975.1 Promethearchaeota archaeon
ATTTTAAAAGTATTAATCTTAGATTTTCATAATGATAAAGGAAAAAAGAAAGAATAAAAAAGATGAATTCATACTTACTTTTTCTGATAATTTTCCCACTTTTTCTCAAGATTTGGATCTTGTAAAGTTTGCATGATATATTTACCAAATTCTTCCCCAGTTGCCCCAGTGTCTCGTCCTGTAACTTTTAACTTCTTTTCATAAATTGCACAGATATCTAATGCCATTTCCAGTTTTCTTGCCTTTCCTACAAATCCAATATGGTTTAGAAGCATAGCAGACGCTTTTATTATGCTTGTAGGATCCGCATATTTTGTTCTTCCTGTTTCTACCATTCTTGGTGCTGTACCATGAATCGCTTCAAACATTGCATATCGCTTTCCAATGTTTGCACTACCCGCCGTACCGACAGAACCTTGAATTTGAGCGGCTTCATCAGTAATTATATCTCCATATAAATTAGGTGCAACAAATACTCTGAATTCTTTTTGACGTTCAGGATCAATCAATTTTGCTGCCATGATATCAATATACCAATCATCAAATTTGATTTCTGGATATTCTTCTTTAGCAAGTTTTTTCGCCATATTTAGGTACATTCCATCAGTTGTTTTAACAACATTCGCTTTAGTAACAAGAGAAACTCGATTTGCTCCAGTCTTTTTAGCGTAATCAAAAGCTAATCGTAATATTCGGTCGGTGCCTTGTTTAGTGTGAACACAAAAATCAAAAGCTAGATCTTCAGTTACACTTATCCCTTTAGATCCCAAAACATAAGCACCTTCAGTATTTTCTCGAAAAAATATCCAATCTATACCTAATTCGGGAACTTTGACAGGACGGACATTAGCGAATAAATCTAATTCACGTCGCATGGAAACATTTGCGCTCTCTAAATTTGGCCATTTTCCCGAAGCTAAATCCGCTGATGAGGGTGTATGCGTAGGACCTTTTAAAATCACATGACATTTTTTCAATTCTATTAAAACATCATCAGGAATAGCTTTCATTAATTTTGCTCTATTTTCAATTGTTAAGCCTTCAATATCTTTGAATTGTATCTTACCGCTTTCGACTTCTTCCTTCAAAAGGAACTTTAAAATACTTTCAGCATGTTTAGTAATTTCTGGACCAATATAATCTCCACCAGCAACTCCAATAATTATTGGTTTCAATTTGGAATAATCAATCCAATCAGCACCTTTTTTAAGTTCCTCTATTCTTTTCAATTGAGCTTTAACTAATCCTTCAAAGTGGTCTTTTGCTTTTTGCACTACATCTTCCATATAGTTCTTCCTCAATACATCTTTTATTTTTATTTTTGATTTGCTTTTGTTTTTAATTTTTAGTCTTTCTTAAAATTTATTATTATAAATTTATAAAAAAAATTAATTAAAATTTCTAAATAACCAATTAGAATATTTTTTTAGCTTCCAAATAGAATTTCATCCCAAGGTTGTCGATATAGGCCAGCACGTTGACGCTTTTGATCAAATACATGCCCCATCATTCCAATAGTTCTTCCTAGTACAAATAAACCATTTAAAGCTTCGCTTTGAATAACATCCTCAATTTCTTCTTGACTAAAATCTAAATTTTCTAATAAGTCTAAAAATGTAATACCAATACATCCATCTACATTTAGGATTAGATTATTACGCTTAGATGTTGTGAGTTTTTCTACTTCCAAAGCATAATCCAAATGGGGGTGTTTTTGAAAATTTTTGAATACGAAATCTTTGAGTAAGGTTACTCGAACATCGGGATTCTGAACGGACTTTATTCTATGTCCGATTCCGGGAATATTTATTTGTACAACATTTTTCATATAACCTATAAATTCCAATGGAGGCATCTGCTTTTGCAAGGCTTCTCTGAAATATTTTGCTGCATCAGAAATTGCTCCACCAAATCGAGGTCCAATAGTTAATATTCCTGAAGCAAGAGAAGACATTAAATCTTTACCTGCACGAGCAGTAATAATTGCATTATGCGCTCCACTCACAGCAGGTCCATGGTCCGCAGTAAGCTTTATTACCATTTCTATGAACTGTTGAGCAAATTCTGGTAATTCTTTTTTAAACCATAAGAGACCAATTACATATCCAATGGATTTATTCTTACGGATAATTTCGTCAAGACCTATACCAGCAAAGGTTGGGACATCTCCACGATCATCTGAAATTGTGACTACTACATCACTTTGACGTCTAACTATTCCAAGACGAATCGCTTCATTAAAATCAAGTGGAATTTTAGGTGGTTCCTCTTCTTTTATTGGTATTACTTTACCTTCTGTTTTTAATTTTTCGAAGGTTGCTTTAATTATTTTATCAAAATCTTCGTATGAATCTGGGACTATTGCTCCAGCTTCTTTAAGGGCCTTATTCTTAGCTTCAGCGGTTTCTCTATCACTTCCAGCCATCGCGCCTGCATGTCCAAATTGTAAGCCTTTGGGTAAAATTCTTGCTGCAGTTCCCGTTACCCATATAACAAGAGGCTTTTTAATCTTTCCATTAATTAACGCATCAACTATTTCGTATTCTTCACTACCTCCGATTTCACCTAGACAAACTAGCATTTTGATTTTCGGATTTGCCTCATACCTTAAGAGATGATCTATTAAACGTGAACCAGGGTATCGGTCTCCTCCAATCGCTATACTTTCATAGACACCATCAGTGTTTTGAGCAATCATGAAGTTCATTTCATTACTTAAACCACCAGACTTAGAAACAAAACCAACAGATCCAGGGCGATATAATTTTGATAATATAATATTCTCAAGTGTTCCTGCGGTATTCCCAATCTTGAATGCTCCTGCTCTTATTCCTCCAACAGTTGCGGGTCCAATAATGACTTTTCGGCGTTCTTGCGCAATTTTATTTAAAAACTGACTCTGTCGTTCTGGTACTCCTTCAGCAATAATGACTACAACCCTGATTGTCTCTGATTCAAGTGCTTCTTTACTTGTGTCATATGCGGAACGAAATGAGGCAAAATTTATTAACACATCTGCCTTAGGATGCTTTTTTATAGCCATATTTAACGTTTTATAGATTGGGATAATAATCTCCTTACTCCCCCAAAATACTTTATGATAAGCAACCGCAGCCTCTTGCGTAGGTTGAATCATAGCAGCAACAGAGGGGGTTTTCCGACGACATACATAATCAAAATCTATCATTCTTTGAACGGGAGCTGCTTGTAATCCATAAATTATAGCCTGAGTATTCTCATTAAAAAGTTCATAATCTTCCATTTTTTATTTACCTCCCATTTTTTCTACCATTCGTGCAACTGGACGTGTCATACTACTATATCGATCGTAGATCTCAATTGGGATGCCTGTTTCTTCTCCAACCTTCCTCATTAGTTCAAGTCCTTGCTTTTCATTAGGTCCTCCTCGTCGAACTAAGATTTTTACATTAGCTTTTTTTAACTTTTCGACTGATTTTTTAATAGCATTTACGATTCCACCGAAAGTTGCTTTTACGTCTGTAAAATTGGCTATTCCGCCCCCAATTATAAGGTACTTTTCCCTTCCTTGAGGATCTGGATGTTCTGTTATTAAATCTATTAAAGTTTGAGCATATATTTCAGTATGTTCTTGACTGGGATTTCCCGAATACTCACCATAATTAGCTAATTCCTTTTCAAGCCCCAAATCCGCGATAGTATCAGTATAAATAACACTTGCTCCACCACCTGCCACCATAGTCCATATTTTCCCTTCTCGGTTTAAAATGGTCAACTTCAATGAAGCTCCAGTCTTTTCATCAAGTTCCATAATTTTCTTTTCTTCAGTACTCATTGATTGACCAAACGCCGCGGGAAATTCAATGGGCTTTTCAGGATTCCCCCAAGTATCCGTATGGAGAAATGCCGCAGTATCATCTAATCTCGCTTTAACATCTAAAGGAACAACTTTTTTATCCTTTGTTATAGCAAAAGGATTTATCTCTAAAAATGCAAAATCTTGATTTATAAACACTTGATAAAGCCCTTTAATAAAGGGGATTATTGTATCCTTTAAGTCTCCGAGATTTGGGATTTTTCCTTCTAAATCAAACGAATTTATATCCGTTCCAACAGGTATGGGAATATGAATTACTTTATCCCAATTCTCCTCAACAAATATCCCCCCTTCAAAACTAAAATGAATTACATCATTGTTTCTTTCCGTTGTAATTGAGATATAATATTCTTTTTCATGAGGGATAAATGGTTCTATTAATAATCGTTTCAATTTTCCTCGTACATTTCCAATTTCAAAGACTTTATCTAAGTTATTATGACAAAAATTTTTCATTTCATTGTAGTTGGCATCAAGAAGAATAAGCTTAGCTTTTCCTCTTTTCCCAAACAATTGATCCGGTTTAGCGACTAATTTTTCTGTTTGAAGCCAAGGATTTTTAGGAATCGCTTTTTCAAGGTCAGTATCATAGTCAACGATTAGCAATTTATTATGATAATTAAAATTGGGATAATATTTTGGTAGTTCTTTTGCTAGGATTTTCTTTGCATCATATTCATATATATTTTTTTGAGCCAATTCTTTTTCGAACTCTAGATTATTATTTTCATTATATATTATAGATAATTAATATGAGTAGAATTCATTTTAATAAAAATTTTTCCCACATTTCTTATATGGGAAGGATTTCCCTTTAATATAATGTTTTTATTATTATCTTTCAAGCTCTTAAAGATTTAAGGTATTAATTAAATTAGCTTTAATTAAATCGAAGTAAATAGGAAAGAACTTAAAGTTTTTACCTTTCTGATTTATACTTTTAAGATTGTGTTTTTTTATTCTATTAACTTTATCTGAGTAAGACCTTTTTCTTTTATTACTTTGGCACCTATATCACTGATTCTATTTGCTAATTCACTGATTTTCCATTTTTCATATCCTTTTACATATGTAGAAAAAGTATCTTGCAAAGGATTAGTCCATTTCTTAGGGATTTTATCAGCTCCGAGTTGAGCTCCTAAGATGGCACCAACATTTCCGCAATTGCAATCCGTATCAAGACCCATCATTGCAGAAATGCATATTGATTCACCGAGTTGATCTTTATCATTATGTGCTCCATACAATAAAGATAAAATGATAATGCCAATATTAGGAAGTACATGAACTTCTGGAATATGAATACCCGGTTTTATTTCATTCAAAAAGCTTAATCGTCTTTCATCTGTAATAGGGGTTTCTTTCACTAATCTTTCTCTAATTGTATTCCAATATTTAATTAATTTTTTTCTTCCTTTGATATAATCATCAGGAAATTCTTCGTAAATATCCAAAGCAGAAAGTATCATTTGAGTATATAAGCTTTCATCCTCTTTTGGTAAGAATCTAAGAGCTTTTTTAATGTTTTTTTCTATATTATTTTCAAAAAATGCTTGTGAAACCATAACGGCAATATAAACTTCACCTTCAATTCCAATACCTGCATGAGATATACATCCATCAATTTCTGCATAGGTCTTTGCAATAAAAGGACATCCTGGAGCAATTTGACCCCAAATATCTGCTCTCATTTGAGCACCAATTGCATCATAATATTCATTATTATAGGTTCCAGATTCTGGAGGCCATATATTTGATTTTAAGTTGTCTATAGCCACTTTTTCTGCAGTATAATTTAATGTATATAAAAGATTGATCCATTCTTCGGCAATATCCCTTGAGGTAAGATTAATCCCCTTCTTTTCTAAAGCAATTAATGCACAAATTTCATACATCTCATCATCATTGACAAAATTCAGATCAATAGGTTCTAAATAATATGTAATATCACCATATTTCTTTTTTCTATCAAAATACGGCATAAACTCAACAGGTGCCCCTATAAAATCTCCCGCAATACGTCCTAACCAAGAGCCTAAAATCTTATTATAGTAATCTTTAGATGTTATTTCATACATATACTATTCTAAGGATTCATATAAATGATAAAAGAAAAATATTAGGAAAAAGTAAAGTCAAAGATTATACTATAATAGTTTTTTAATCAACTTAGGCACATCCCAAGGAGTCCTTGCTATAAATCCACCAGCATTTTTTAATGCCTTAATTTTAGCTTGTGCGGTATCAAAATCTCCTGAGATTATTGCGCCCGCATGACCCATTCGTTTTCCTTCGGGTGCACATTTTCCAGCAATAAATGCTACAATGGGCTTATCGACATTACGCTTTACATATTCAGCTGTTTTTTGTTCTTCATCGCTCCCTATCTCTCCTATTAAAACAATAAGTTTTGTAGTTGAATCTTTTGAATAATATTCAACAGCTTCTTTCATTGTTGTACCCCGCACTGGATCTCCTCCAATACCAACGTATGCAGAAACCCCAATTCCCGCATTACCGATTATATTTGTTATTTCGTACGATAAAGTACCACTTTTAGAAATTACGGCTACCTCTCCAAAATGACACATATCATCCGGCATTATTCCTAGTTTAATTTTATCAGGTATGAGTATTCCAGGACAATTAGGACCAACCAGATGAAGGTTTTTTTCACGAGCAATTTCAATCAATTTGATCATATCAAATACTGGAACATTTTCAGTTATAATGCAAGTTATTTTAATATCAGAAAACAAACTTTCTCTAACAGCTCCAAAAGCAAATTTTGCAGGTACAAATACAATGCTGGTATCACATCCAGTTTCTTTTTTTGCCTTTTTCATGTTATTAAAAACAGGCACACCATAAACTTCTTGTCCTCCTTTACCTGGGGTGACTCCTGCGACTACCTTTGTTCCATATTCTAGCATTAATTGAGTATGGAATCTCCCTTGGGTTCCAGTAATCCCTTGTACGACTACTTTAGAATCATCATCAATATACATCTATTTTTTCATCACTTCTTTTAACTTTTTAACAGCTTCCATGACATCTTTAAATACAGTGATATTGTTTTTTTTAAGTATTTTAATACCCTCAATTTCATTTGTTCCTGTTAACCTGATAACCATTGGAGGGGTACTTTTAAAATTGTGTAAAGCTTCAATTATTGCTTCAGCCACGGCATCACAACGAGTTATTCCTCCATAAATATTTACAAATACTGCTTTAGGATTCATTTTAAAAAGGAGTTCTAATGCTTTATAAATTCTTTCTTTACTTGCGCCACCGCCTACATCCAAGAAATTAGCAGGTTTTAGCTCTAGGCTTGATAAAACGTCTAATAGTGCCATAGTAAGTCCAGCACCATTCGCAAGAATGCCAATATCTCCCTTTAATTTAATAAATGAGAAACCTGCTTCTTTAGCAAATTTTTCAAATTCACTTAATTTTTTTATCAGTAATTCTTCTACTATAGGTTGTCGAAAAGCTGAATCCTCATCTAGGATCATTTTACCATCCACAGCAATCAAGCCGGATGGCGTTATTACTAAGGGATTGATTTCCACTAATTGAGCTTCTAAATCAACAACTATTTTCCATAACTTCAGAAAAATGTCTTTAGCTGAAATTAAATTTTCAATCGAAAATTCAAGATTATTAGCTATTTTTTCAGCTAAATTCGCTGTTAATCCTGTTCTATAGGAAAATTCCTCCTTAATTATCGCATCAGGGTTACTTTTTGAGACTTCCTCAATATCGATTCCTCCTTCTCTACTTGCAATCAAAAAAAACCTCCTTCCTGAAGCGTCTAATGCAATAGAGCAATAATATTCCTGTTGAATGGTTACTAAAGCTTCAATTAAAATCGCCTCTACATTAAATCCCGCTACAACCCTAGTGAAAAATTCTTTACACAAAGATGTAGCTTCTTCTTGATTCTTAGCTAATTTAATTAAACCTGCCTTCTTTCTACTACCGATGGCAATTTGAGACTTAATAATAGCAGGATATGGAAAATTCATTGTTTTTTCTTCAATTTCTCTTGGATTATTGATTATAATAAAATTTGGGATTGGAATTCCAAACTTTTTAAAAATTAACTTACTTTCATATTCAAGAAGTCGAATCTATAAATCACCCATAAAATATAAGAAAATTATAATATAAATCAGTATAAATCGAAAATTATCCTAATTAGGTTTTTATCCATATTTATAATAAAATTTGTTCTAATAGATTATAATTAATAAAATACAATATTCCAATTTGTAGGAATTAAAAAATATTGGAATAACCATGATTTTAGTAAAATCATTTAAAATATGTCCATACCAATAACGAACTAAAAAAAATTAAAGGTATTAAAACTTGAAATCGATTGAAAATGGGTTAAAGATAACAAAATCTGAAGAATTGAGTACGAGGAAAATGATATTATTTTCCACGGGCTATTTCTTAAACACTTTCTTAATGTTAGCTTTTAATAATTATGTCTGGACGTTTTATGAAGGAGAATTCGGATTAATCGAAGTAACTTCTTTTTGGCCAATCTATATGGCTCTTGCAAATACGATTTTTACAATATGGAGTATAATAAGTAACCCTCTTTTGGGGTATTTAACGGATAAACCTATGAAATGGACCAAAAAACGTGGTTTTCATACTCCATGGATAATTATTGGTGGTATCCCTTCAATTATTTTCTTTTTCTTACTCTTCACACCACCCAATGTCTCAGGGCCTAATAGTGTATTTATAGTCTTCATATACTATTTATTAATTGTAGCTATTTATGACACTTCTTATTCTATTCTTCAAACCCACTCCTTTGGTGCTTTTGCCGCTCATTTTAGGAGTGATAATGACCGCAGAAAAGGAGGAATATTAACTCAAGCTTTTACATTTTTAGCAAATTTTTTAGCAATTACTATATTTTCACAAATCATTGATCCGGGTGTTCCAAGCACATTCACGAGTGCTGCTTTAGTAAGTGTAATCATATTAGCAATATCCCTTACTATTTTTTTACCGGGTTCAAAAGAATCTGAAATGATTAAGGATCGCTTTATTATGGGTTACAAAAATGCAAAAAAAGTTTCGTTTTTAAAAACAATGAAAATGGCATTAAAACAAAAAAATTTTATGCTAGTGATCATATCATATATTTCTTTTATGATAGCCATGGGATTAGTAAATATGAACTCTGTTAATTTTGTTGATGATATCTTACATGAAGAGCAATATATACGATCAATTGGATCTATTCTGATGTTACTCGCTTCCCTTATAACTATGCCATTATGGGCTAAACTTGCAAAAAGAATTGGACATTCCAATACTTATACTCTTGGTTTAATTTCTTTTGGAGTTAGTTTATTATTTTATTTCTTTATTATTAATACTTTTCAATTCTATATTTTAAGTATATTAGGAGGTATCTCTGGTGCGTTATTCCTAATAATGTTATCACCCGTTCTAGCAGATTGTTATGATGAGATTACTGTAAAAACTAAAAAACATCATGAAACTACATTAGTAGGTATAAGAAATGTATTTGTAAGAATTTCATTAACGGTTCAAAGTTTTATCGTAGCAATAATTCATGCGATTAGTTTTTACAATCCGAATGAGACTATTCATAGCTATGAAGCGTTAATGGGACTTCGTATGATCCAAGGAATAATTCCTTTCGCTTTTTGTATTCTTGGAGCTTTGATTTTTTACAAATGGTTTGATTTAAAAGGAGAAAAAAAAATGAAGATGTTGCAAGATTTACAGGAGATTGGTTTATAGAATGTATTACGAATTAAAATTAATAAGTCCCTATTTTTTCTATTATGGTTTTCGCGATACCTAAATTGCGACTTGCCATAGTTATAGGTTCCCATGGCCATTCACAACCCGCTGCATACATATAATTACCTTTTGGCTTTCCAATCTCAATTGTTGTAGATATTTCATTTATAATTTCTGTCAGGGGATGGGTGGGGTCCCCCAATATCGTAGTATTAGTATTTCCACGGATACAATTTGTACTTCCAATTTTTTGTTTGGCTATTTTTAAGTCAACCTGATAATCTAAATCTAATATTGCTGCATTAGTTTTTGATATTAATTTTAGCATATCTCTTCCCTCCTTATCAATCACAGAATTATCTCCGCAAACATGATATAAAACGGGTACTTTTTTTTGAATGGCTTCAAATAGATTTTTTGTCGCTTCTAGGCAAGATTTTTCATACCTCATCGGACCAATTTGCGAAATTGCCGAGTCTCCTGCCCCTATAATATTAGCACCCTCCTCAATTTGCATTTTTGCGAATTCAATTTGAACGGGAATAACACGATTAATTAAGTTCCTTATTTTTTTATCCCAATCAGAATTTTTACATAACATTAAAACATTTACTAAACCAAATAGACAATTAATTTCAGCAAATGGTGCTTCGATCCAACCTATAATACACTGTTTACCACCTACTTTTTGATTTAATTTCTTTACAGAATTGACTCGATTCATAGTTCTTTGGTTAGATTCTAAATCTGGTTCTTCTATTGAATCAAATTCATCTATCTTTAAATGTGATTTAGCGGTAGGTGTATGACCCTTCCAATCAATTTCTATACCCCAAGCGTTTGCTTCACGGTATGCGTCTGTGGAGACATTTACATGGTCAATACCAAAAAAGTTCGAACACTTTATCTGAGCTTCAGCTAAAGTTTCCGGATATTCACAATATTCTCTATTATAGTCTAAATTCGCTAAAGTCGCTGCCAGATGCATAATAAAAGGATTAAAGGGGATCTTTTCAGGGATTCCTTTTATCGCTGATAGAGTTAATTCTAGAGAATTCATTTTACAAACTTAGCTTACTTCTTTTAATTATATATTGAGCATTCAAGGTATAAAAAAGGTTATATTTTTACAAATAAGTCCATTAGCTTTTCATAAATTCTTTTAATATTGGTTTTTTTATAACAACTATAAATCCCTAATTGAAGTGATCATATGGTAATAGCAAAAGCAAATAATATTGAAATAGAATATGATACTTTTGGAAACCCATCATCTAAACCACTGCTACTAATTATGGGACTCGGTTCTCAGATGATAATGTGGGTTCCAGAATTTTGCGATGCACTCGCAAAAGAAGGCTTTTTCGTAATTCGATTTGATAATAGAGATGTTGGTTTATCTACTAAATTTGACAATGCCGGAGTTCAAGATATAATGAAAGTAATTAATGCTGCTCAACGAGGAGACCCTATTAATGCGCCTTATACTTTAAACGATATGGCTGATGATGCGGTTGGACTTTTAGACTTTCTTAAAATAGAGAAAGCCCATATATGTGGTGCATCAATGGGAGGGATGATAGCTCAAACTATGGCAATCCGACACCCTTCAAGAGTATTAAGCTTAACCTCAATTATGAGCTCAACAGGTAATCCTAATTTACCCCAACCCAAACCAGAAGCTATGCAGGCTTTAATAATTCCTGCTCCAAAAGAAAGGAGTGCTTATATAAAGCATATAGTAAAAATGGGAAAGATCTTATATGGTTCTGGCTTTCCTTATGATGAAGAATTACGAAGCGAACTAGCAGGAAAAGCTTATGACAGATGCTTTTATCCAGCCGGTTTTAACCGTCAAATGGTTGCGATACTAGCAAGTGGAAGCAGAAAAGATGCACTTAAATCCCTTAAAATCCCTACACTCGTAATACATGGTGGAGATGATCCTCTCGTACCTCTTGAAGGTGGAAAAGATACAGCTGAATCGATTCCTAATGCAGAATTACTAGTAATAGATGGTATGGGTCATAGTTTACCCCCAGAAACATGGTCGCAAATAATTAGCGCTATTTTGAAAATTACTGAAAAAGTAAAAATTTAGGAATTAGCTTTAAAAATTATTTTCCCTTTTTTTTAAATTCTCGGAATAATTTTAAGTTGACAAATTCTCTTTATAGATATAAAAGTATTTCTTTCTTTAAACACTAAATAATTAAATAATTTGGATGAATCAAATGATCTTTCAGATTGATTTTTTAATCTTTAATATTTTATGGGTTATTATTTCTGTATTAGCAACAACCTTAGTAATATCTCTTCTACTTTTTAAGTTAGAGTCCAGAGAGAAAGTATTGGAACAAAAATATATGATAATATTATCGAGTTTTATAATTGTCTTATTTTTACCGTTATTTTTAGGGATAATAAATTTACTTTTAGAAATTTTGGGGGATGTGTTGACTTTACTACGATTAGATCATGGTGGAAACAATTACCTTATATCATTTGTTCCAATAATGGGTTTGCTATTAATTTTCGGTTTAATTAAATACTTTCTTAACATTAATTGGGAAATCTCATTATGGATATCTTTACCGGTCTTATTTGTTCTTTATATAATTTATTCACTTATACCAGAATACTATCAATTTTTCGGTTTTGGATTATAATCAATAATTTTTGAAGATTGACTTAAATTTGAGTAGTATACCTAGAAATTGTAATTAAGATATATGTATTTAGAAATGAGATTATTATTTCTTAATTCTTTGAATTTTTCTACAATTAATTTAGTATTAATATAAAGTTTTTTTAGAATGTTCTTTCTAATAAGCTTATAAGAATTAGATAATGAAAGGAATGAAATGTGAAATATCGCTTAGAAAAAGATATATTAGGCGAATTAGAGGTCCCAAGTGATGTTTACTGGGGAATAAATACTCAAAGAGCTATTCAAAATTTTAAAATAAGTGGTTGTACCTTTCCAGAGATTTTTATTTTTTCTTTAGCTCAATTGAAAAAAGCTTGCCTATTTTCTAATACCGAACTGAAATTAATTGATAATAAAGTCAGTGAAGCAATTCTTAAAGCAATTAATGAAATATTATTAGAAAAAAAGTATTTAAACCAATTTCCGATTGATATCTTTCAAACAGGGAGTGGGACTCAAACTAATATGAATATAAATGAAGTGTTAGCAAATCGTGCAAATGAATTACTTGGCTTTCCATTAGGAAAAAAAGAGCCTGTCCATCCTAATGATCATATAAATAAAGGACAATCATCCAATGATGTTATTCCAACTACGATGCATATTTCTGCTCTGTATATGCTAACTAAAAAGTTGTTACCTTCAATGAGTAAATTAATTGAAGCGTTAATTAGCAAAATTAATGACTTTAACGATATTATTAAAGTAGGGAGAACTCACCTTCAGGATGCTGTACCTCTTCCGTTAGCAATGGAATTTGAAGTGTATAAAAAGCAAATAGAAACCAGTAAAAAAAGAATAGAAAACGCGTATGAAGAGCTTTATGAAGTCCCGATTGGAGGTACAGCAGTAGGGACAGGTCTAAATAGTCATGAAGATTTCTCTAAATTAACAATTAAATATCTTTCACAAATCACCAGTTTTCCTTTCCGCGTTAATTCCGTGAAAGCGGAAGGAATCTCTTCTCATAATACTATAAGCCGTGTTAGCAGTGATCTCAGATTATTAGCGTTGTCCCTCCTAAAAATGGCAAATGATATTAGATGGATGGGAAGCGGTCCTCGTGCCGGACTTGGTGAATTGATTTTACCTCAAAATGAAGCAGGCTCCTCAATAATGCCTGGGAAAATCAACCCTACTCAATCTGAAGCATTAATTCAAGTTTGTCTCAAAGTAATAGGTAATGATTATACAATATCTTTGGGAGAAGCATATGGTAGTAATCTCGACTTAAATGTATG
This sequence comes from Promethearchaeota archaeon, assembly GCA_011364975.1. Classification (GTDB taxonomy): domain Archaea; phylum Asgardarchaeota; class Lokiarchaeia; order Sigyniarchaeales; family SOKP01; genus SOKP01. The sequence continues at coordinate 13,610 of RDOE01000061.1, forward strand.
CAAACCTTTAATGATATTCAGTCTTTTAGAATCTATTGAATTATTATCAAATTCTATTACTTCATTTGTAGATCATTGCCTATTAGATTTAAAAGCTAATATACCACGAATAAATTCACAATTGGAAAACTTGCTAATGGTGGTGACTAATCTAACTCCTCTACTTGGATATGAAAAATGTTCTACTATTGCCATTAAGGCATATGATGAGAATAAAAGTATAAAGGATGTAATAAAAGAAATGAAAATACAATTAGATGAGGATTTAGATGAGCTCCTAGATCCAAAGAAAATGGTCTAAATGGGTGAAATGATCATGACTATAGAAAATATGTCATTGGAGGAAATACGAGAAATTGCTAAAAGTAAATTAATGGGTATCTGTGGTGTCTATAAGGACTGCGATGGGAGCCCTATGAGGATTTGTCAAGGTCAAAGTTATGGGAAACCTCTAAAATTCGGAGGAATTGGAAGTGGTGCAAGCTTTAATAATAACTTTCTAGCTTTGAAGAATTATCACCTTAAAATGAAAGTTATTGGAGAACACTTTGAACCTGATACCTCCTATGAATTTTTTGGTAATAAATTATCTATGCCGATCATGGGAGCAAGTGTAGCAGGAGTGAATAGTTTTGGTGGGGAAAGTGTAATCTCTGAAAAAGAATTTTGTCGGGCGGTAGTATTAGGTTGTAAAGAAGCGGGAACTGTTGGTTGGAGGGGAGATACATACACTTATTCACTTGAAAAAACATTTGGATTAGATGCTATTAGAGAAACGGGTGGATGGGGTGTTAAAATTGTTAAACCAAGAGATCAAGACATGATTATGAAATTGTATCACATGGCAGAAAAAATTGGATGTATAGCCGTTGGAACAGATGTGGATGGGTGTGAATCATTCGCTATGACTACTCATAATCAACCAGTATTTAGAAAAAGTGTTGATGATCTTAAAGAATTAGTTTCATCCACCAAATTACCTGTTATCATTAAAGGCATTATGAGTGTTGAGGATGCCCTGATTGCACAAGAAGCAGGAGCTGCAGCAATTGTCGTATCAAATCATGGAGGTAGAGTGTTAGATCATACTCCGGGAACTGCTAGTGTCTTACCTGTAATTGTACAAAAGGTTAAAAATAAACTTCACATTTTCGTTGATGGAGGCATAAGAACCGGTTATGATGTATTAAAAATGCTTGCTTTAGGAGCAGACGCTGTATTAATTGGTCGTGATATGGTAAGAGCTGCTGTGGGTGCAGGTATTTATGGTGTAAAAACTCATATGGAATATTTAAAACAAACACTTTCTAAAGCAATGAAAATGACTAATTGTAAATCTTTAAATGATATTTCTCAAGATATCATAAGCTAATAATCTTAAAGATTATATAACTAAATATACGCAGTATAAATAAAGTAATACAACCAGCTTTTTACTTTTTCCTTTTCTTTTTTTTCTTACGTTTATCTTCAGGTTCAGGAGTTACATCAACATCGATTTCTGCGACAATAAATGCTAAGTAAATAGGAGGTGCATTTGAATAACGATTGTCATTAAATATATTAAACTTGATATCTCTTATATGGCAGTATTTTTCGCTAGTTTGTAAAATTTGGAGATTTCTATTAACCGCTTGGGCAAAATCTGATGGCTCATCATATGTTCCCCCTACTGCATATATCTGTTCTATTCTAACAATCTTTTTCTCTTCGGGTAACTCTTCCATGATTAACGAAATATTTTTTTTTACTATATTTTAATTACTTAATTTGTTCTATTAAACTATTTTGGTCTAAATGATAATCATGAATTAACCTAAAAAACTAAATAACTTATTTTGTTCTTTCTAACCGTTTCATGAATATAAGATTAAATCAAAACTAAACCTCTGTAATAATGTATAGCATTTATTACTGAATTTAAAATTGTATCTTTTAAAGTTTCCACTTTAGAGAACTCTTTATAAATATTTTGCCATAAGATATCCCTAATATAACTGGGATTATCAAGATAATTTTCATTTTGTTTAAATAACTCCATCCATTTGTAATATGTTTCAACAGAACCATTAATAAAATCAGCTATATTTCGTTCTGTGAATACTCCGAAATGTGCAATACATAAATAATCCAAATTAAAAGATTGAATTTTTTTAATAGACTCAAGGTATTCACTTTTATTCCAAAAAGCACTATTAGCATTACAGATGAAGAAGTCCGGAAACCAAGACATTCCAATTGTATCACCAACAAACATTGAATTATTTTTTTCGTCGTAGATCGAAATATGATCTATCATATGTCCTGGTGTTTCAATAATTTTTAACGAGAAATTTTTACCAATTTCAATAATTCCTTCATCCTTTATTGGAATAATTCCTTCAAGATTTGGTAGTTTCATTGCATAACGTTCTTCAGCTACGAAGCATGTGTTATAAGATTGATCCCTTAAATAGGGAATTGCTTTCTCTGAAGCGTATATTTCAATTGGATTTCCCAATTCCTTTTCAACCTTATCTCGGAAAAATATTACACCCTGAGTATGATCCCAGTGGGAATGAGTTATAATTATTTTTTCTAAAGGCCACCCTCCTAGCTTTTTAAGAGCATTAAATATACTTCTAGCACCACTCTGTGTAGCTGGATTAATTAAACAATTGTGTCCATCATTGGTTCTAATTAAATAAGCGGAATTACCAAATCTAATTTTTTTCCCTTCTAAATCCTTAAAAACGGCATCAATTAACCATGTGTTAGTATTAAATTTTCCAGGGGTAAATATATGTACCAATTTAATTTCCTCAATAAATATAAAGCATTATTAAAAAAAAAGAATATAATTTTTGCTTTTTATGATTTGACAATCTAAAGAAAAATGTTAATATGGATAGAGTAATTCCAAATCCAGTGATTACAAACCATAAAATTTTATTCAAATTCCGCCAAATCCCCATTCCATTATAAACTTCAAGAGTAAAACAGGGAAATGCTGTTTTTAATAATGATAATTTAGTTTAACTGGCCAAAATAAATTTCAGTATCATATTCAATCCTGATTAATCCATTTTTTTGGTGTTTATTATATAGCTCTTTTAGTTCATTTAACATTTGAATGAAATTAGCGCTCTCCTCCTGTGGAATATACGATGTTGAGAGTAATCTCCCCTTTAAGCTTTCAAAATTCAACTCTTGATAATTATAAAAAGTAGCTTTATTATATTTAAAGAATTTATCAACATTTTTCTCATTCTTTCTGACTTCTTTATAATCAGTGCCATATTTCAGGATGAATTGTTCATAATCAGATGAAAAATTTGTTCCATATTTCCTTCGATTATTCCATATTAATATAACGTAACCCTTAGGTTTTAAAATTCTTCTGAACTCAGTTTTAGTTTCATTAAGCATAAACCAGTGAAAAGCTTGCCCTGCAGTTATAAGATCGATAGATAATTCTCTTAAGTTTGTTGATTCTGCAGATCCTTTTATACTCATAAAGTTAGAATATTTTTTAAGAAAATTTTCGCTCGCCCTCCTCATATCATCATTTGGTTCTATTCCATATACTATGTTTCCATTCTTTAGGAATAATTCACTTAATATTCCTGTTCCAGAACCGATATCTGCAATTTTAGAATCTTTTTTAAGAATTTCTTGTTTGATAAGAAAGGGTATTATTTCATTAGGATAACTAGGACGATACTTAATATAATTTTCTACTCGAGAAGAAAATCTTGTTTTAGGATCAACTTTATATCCAGTATTGGGCATTAATTATTGATAATTTTGAATCTAATAAAAAGAGTCAGATTTAATTAATACTATCAAAGCTCTTAAAATTACAAAACTTAATTCATATAAAACAAAATTAAAAATTAATAAATTCTTCTCACAAATCATAATGCTGGGTAATGGCTATTTTGGTGAATGGATTATCGATGAACATGGATTACCTGCTTACAATTATAAATGTAATCAATTAATAGATCCAAAAGCAAAAACTAAAACTACTTATGGTTTTTCAACTGATCATTTTCATCAAATAGGAAATGATAGAATAATGGGCACTGCTCATAATGGAGGATATGTTCAAATCTTAGATGGATCTAGAGGATTTAAATGGTTAACATACCAAGACAGTAATAATGGTAAGCTTGGTGGCGGAATAGGTCTATATTATTTTGAGAATGAAAAAACCTGCTTTTCGGACCTCTACACTTTTGAGAACTTAAATAAATTTACTAAATTTGAGAGAATCTTCGGAATTGGTTATTTCAAGAAGAAATATAAATTTAATGATATAGATATTCAACATAGCATTTGTACTCCATTTTCAGATGATCCTATTGTCATATCCGAATTTTTAGTCTCATCCAATTATGATAATTCAAACAATAATAAAATTAAAATCGTGGATTTATGGGATATTAATATTCACCCAATTTTAAAATCTTTAATTGTAACTTGGAAGAATCGCAAGAGATTCGGAATATCTAAACTATTCAACTTAGTAGGAAGAATAATAACATTAACTTTTAAACTTATTAGAAGGGATACAGAAAGTACTAGAAGAAGATTTGCTAGGAAATTCAAATATATAATTTCCTATAATCCGGAATTAAAAACTATTATTTTAACACCAAAGTATAAAAAGAAACCACCTGTTGCTAAGGATGAACCATCTAAATACGACTATTATCCCAAATCCCTCTTTTTAACTATGTTCAACCAAATAGATGTCAAATTTTTTATTAATAAAAGAAATTTATTCAAAGGAAATGATATTTCTATAAATTGGGATTCAAGAGTTGAGTTAAGGAAAATTAAAAAGCAAGGCTTATGCTTAGGTGCAGGAGTTAGCCTAAATCTAAATAATGATAGAAATAAAAGAATAATCACGCTTTTTGGATATGAAGAGCTGGATAAAATAGAAGGATTAGTGAAAAAGTACAAGCAAATTGTCTCAAATCAATCAATATTAGAATGGAGTGCAAACCAGTGGCAAAAATCAATAATCAGCTTAGATATTAAAGATGAGCCTCAACTTTTTCGTGAAACTATATGGCATTCATATTATACACGCAGTGCTTTATTTTATGATGAATATTATAAAAAGCATCGTCTATATCAAGGTTCAGTTTATCTATTTGGACATGGTATTGATGGATCGATTCGAGATTATATTCTTT
>RDOE01000062.1 GCA_011364975.1 Promethearchaeota archaeon
AGTACTTTCCAATTAATAAAAATGTCAATATCATCGACATTGCTTCATAAAACGTTTTACCGTCAATAAAGAAAGTCGTTAAAATAGAATAAACTAAAGCCGTGGTTGTTCCTAAAGCTACAAGAACATCCATATTTGTTGACTTATTCTTAAGAGATTTGTATGCGCCCTTCAAGAAAAAGGATCCTGCTACAACATAATTGGCAATAGCTAAAAAGAATAATAAAAGCTTCAACTCAAATGGCTGTTCCATAAAGATCATACTTATTGGTGCAATAATACCTGTAAAAATTAAGGAAATTAAGGTAATTCGTAGTCGATACTTCATTTCTTTTTTATGAGCTTCAATTTCTTTGTCAATAGCGCCTGCTACTTTCTCAACTTTATAACCAAGTTTCTTTATTTCGGAATATATTTGATTCTCATCAATTTTTAATTCATTAAATTCTATAAATAACTTGCTAGCGCTTATATTTCCCCTAATATCATAAATTCCATCAATACTCTTTACCTTTTCAATAAAAATGTTAAATTCTTGTTCTGATAAGGAAGTAGTGAGTTTAATGTCGATTTTAGCTAAGTTTGCTTTGTATCCCAAATCTTTAATAGCTTTACTAAAAGTAGCATAATTTGTAATAATTGGATCAAATTCTACTGTAGCTTCCTCATTTGCAAAATTTACAACAGAGCTGGAAACTCCTTCTAAATCTTTTAATTTAGTTTCGATTTTCAAAGCACAGTTCGCACATGTCATTCCACCGAGTTTAATTTTAACTTTATCTTTAGATTCCAAATAAAATCACCATTTTGGATTTATTATTATAAAAATATCTAATTACTTAGAAATAGGTATGGGTTATAAATTGTAAATGAAAATCCTTATTTTAGTTAAAATAAGAAGAATTTAAATCATTAATGAATATATTATTACTTTTATCGAATTATTACGCAAATTCTTTGTAATCTCTTATTTTTTAGCTTAATTCAAAATTCAAATTGAGATTGAAAAGAAAATTAGTTAAATCATTTTTCCCTAAATTTCTTAATTGCATCATATAAAGCATCAGCTGCTAAATTACTACAGTGTAATTTTACAGGAGGCAAGCCATCTAAAGACTCCGCAACCTGATCTCGAGTTATTTGCATTGCATCGTCTAATGTTTTACCTTTAGCTAATTCGGTAAGTTGAGATGCACTCGCAATCGCAGCAGCACATCCAAAAGCCAAGAAGGAGATATTCTCAATATATTCTTTTGATTTTTTTTTTCCTATTTTGAGATAAATATACATTAAATCTCCACAAACTGGATTTCCAATCTCTCCAACAGCATCAGCATCCTTCATTTCACCCATATTCCTTGGATTCCTAAAATGATCCATAACTTTATCAGAATACATTATAAAAGCACTTAAATTAAATTCTTTCTTAAACAATAAAAGTTAATCATAAAATTAATGTTTTTTGCCTTATGATTAAAATCATTAATATGACTATAGCAATAATTTATTAGTTTATTAGCTCAAGATTATTAGTTTTCTTTTTTGAGGTAATGATACTTTTTCAACACCCAGTTCTTTAACATAGTCAACAACATCTATAAGACTTTTAGCAGATTGATGGAAAAAACACACTTCTTTTGGTTCTAAAGCTTTAATCATTTCAGCTAATTGCTTTTTATCCGCATGCAATTTTATTTTAAGTTGCGGGAAAAAAGTATTAATTAAAAATGCTCGAAATGGAACTTTCCAAGTATCTGAAAAACAGATTTCTTGACTTCCTTGTATTAAATCTAACCCTGGGGGATCATGAATAGATCCTGCTAGATATACTAAATTATGAGGATTTCGTCCCACGATATTAATAATATTCCTTATTATTCCATAAGATAAATCAGGAGGATGAGATATTATTATATTATTCTTATTTTTTAAAAAGTCTAGATCACTCAAATCAAACCATCTAAATTTTATACTATTGAAGGGATTGGCTTTATCCCGAATTAATTTTGAGATTGGTCCATAGATGTATTCGTATCGATGATTTATTACTTGGATATTTTTACGCACCATCATATCTACATAAATATTAGGTCTTTTTGTATATCCACGTCGAAGTTGTAATTTTCTAAAATATCTCCAAAATATTAACATAAAGCTAATTGCTAAGCTGGAAGGATCAGTTCCTATAAGAACATTATCCTCATATTCTGCTTTTTGCTCTAAGAAAAGAATTAGACTATGAAATTGATCGGAGATATTACCAAAATCTTCAGTAGCACTTGTACCATCAATTAAAAGATAATCTATTGGTCGGGAAATTTGTTCAAGAAATCTCCTAGTACCGGCAAAAGGTGTTATATCATGAAAAGTATAGTCTCCAGTATAAAGAAATCTAAAATCTTTTATTTTTGCCAGCATCATTAAAGCACCAGGCATATGACCTCCATGGAAAAATGAAAGGTAACAGTCTTTATCTTTAAATTCAACTTTATCGCCATTTTCTACATAGATCACATTTTGGATGATTTTTCGATACTCTTCTTCTTCAATTCTATCAGCGGTTTCTTGTTTTAAAAATTTTGAATCCCGTAATAAAAATAAATCAAGCGTGATTCTAGAACATAATATAGGCACGTCTGGATATAATTCTATTAGTTTTTTTAGACCAGACACATGATCATAATGACTATGAGACACAAATATTGCATCTATTCTGGGCAAGGAACTTTTCTCTTTTTCATCGGTTTCATCATTAAATTTATAATTTCTTCCATTATTATTTATGCTTAGACTATCATTCTCTTTTGAATCGTCAGATAATAACTCTTGCTCAGCTTCTAAAATCATATTTGATAAGTTTTTAAGATACGAGTCTATATATTCAAAGTCGTCAGGTTTGTCAAAATTTTCTTTTTGTTCAACAGAGTTATCATGTAAATCGCCAGAATTCTCAATCTCATTCACTTCTTCAACTTTTTCTTTTTCAGATATACCACAATCCAATAGTATATTTAATTTTCCTAATCCCAAAATATGACAATTATGATTTGGTTTAAGAACTATTGGGTAGATTGTTATCCTAATCCTATCTTCATTTTTAATTCCAGTAAGGGAAATGTTTTTAAAATAATTTTGATCGAATTTTTTTTCTATTTTATCAATTGCTAAAGAGATCTCACTTTCTCCAACGGGAACTCCAGTTATATAGAAATACCAGCCGTATATTTTAACAAGTTCTTCGAGGCTTTCATACATCTGGTCTCCAATTAGAGATTTTATTACTATGACTTTTTCTTTTTGATAATATATTATTTTTCCTATCGAATTTTTTTCTTTTAATGGGATTTTGTTATTATTATTAAAAAAATCGTCTAAAACACGTTCTATTGGCATCTGAGAAATATTATTTGAATTGATTAGCTTTAAATATTGAAAATATTCTTTGGTACGATATAAAGCACGCATATTCTCCTTTTCTTTAAGCTGAATCTTTGCATTCTCAAATGTATAATGGCTTCTATTGATAGTTGTCTCTTCTTTTTTGTTTTGTTTTGGTTTTTTAGCTTTTTTTGATTCTTTTTTTGGTTCTTCAACAAAGAAGAACCAACCATATAGTTTGATTAATTTGTCCCGATTCCATATAATTTCTTGACCATTTTTAATTACTAATGAAATAATACGATCTTTTTTAGAATAGAAAACCTTTATTATCGAATTTTTAGTTTTATTAGTGATATCATTGTTTTCTAAAAATAAATGATTAAAAACTTCTTTTATAGGCTTTAGAGGTGCGTTCTTCTTGTTTAATACTGATATTTTTTCTTTATAAGACTTTATTTTATATGCAGAACTAAATTCTTCTCTCTCTTCAATTTCAATCATTTTTTCATTAAATTTAAATTCCTCTACAGCCATTAAGATAAACAATTTATCAAGAAAAAAAATGCTTACGTTTTTGAAGAGAGAATTTTAGAACTAATATTATGAGATGAAATTTATTTTTTTCTTCGATGTAATAACTCCCATCTTGTTTTTTGAGGTAATGGAAAATTACCCCCTTTGACTGATTTAACATTTTCAATTGACATGAAAGCATTTGGGGTTACATTTTTTATTATGTCTAAGATTTTAGCTAAATTTTTCCGCTTAATTACTAAAATTACTAATTTCACACTCGTTTTTAATCCTTCCGCAGTTAAAGTAGTTAATCCATATCCTTGAGCTTTCAATGTTTTTACTAGTTCCTCATGATTTTCTCTTACAATGAGATGCAAACTTAGTAATCCTAAAGAAATCTTACTTTCTAAGATCAATCCCGTATAATTCCCCATTGCAAAACCACTAGCATAGGCAATATAATAAATAATATTAGTTAAATTGCTGAATATCTGCCCCATAGCAAAAAGCCAAATAAGCATTTCAAAAAATCCAACCAAAGGTGCTAACTTTTTCCTACCTTGAGATATAAATACAATTCGTAACGTTCCTAATGCCACATCCACTACTCTAAAACTAAAGATTAGAATAGGCAATATTATCAAGGAGAAAACTGAATTATCGAAAAGTTGATTAATCATAAGGATCATTTTTCATCAAGTAGATTTAACTTAAATTAAAATTTCTTAATAAAAACTAAGCTAGAATATTCTTGTTATATTGATTCAACGTTTAAATATTTTTTTTATACAAGTTCATGACTTTTGCGATATCAATAGGTCCATTAATATTCATTAAACTCAATAAATTTTGATCTAAGGGTTGAATAGCATCCTCCACAGGAACATAGTTTATCTTCCAACTCTTGTCTATAAAATTATGCAATCCATAATTTTCATTTATCAGAATTTGCCTAGCTCTTTCTAAACCTTTTGCTACAGGATATATTGCAAAAAATGGTTCGAGAAAACTATTCTTCCATCTTGGGATACAACATTCGAATCCCTTAGATTTATCTATCATTAATCGAATGACTTCTGGCTTAATTAAGGGCATATCACAGGATAAAAGATACACTTTTTCGAAATTTAATCGTTTAAGTTCTTTTAATCCTGAATATATTCCTAACATGGGCCTAAAAATGTTAGGATGGTGAAATATCTCTCTATCATCAATAATGAATGTTACATCCTTCGGGAAGGCTATTGTTTTTCTGTAATTAAAGATTTGTTCTTCTGAATGAGCCGCTAAAAATATGTCTTCATCCAATTTAGATAATGTTTCTATTTGATGTAAAATTAGCGGCTTTCCTAATAGGTCAATTGCTGCCTTTTCAATTCCAAATCGAGCTGATTTGCCTCCAATTAAGATAAGGATCGCAAGATATTTTGGATTTTCCATAATCTTTATTGTTAGTTTTTACAGTAATAAAATTTACATTTTCATTTAAAGTTTAATTTGTTTTTAAAATATTTTCATTTTGAAAATTAAATCAAATAAAAAAATGCGTAAATTAGATTATTAAACGAGTGCTTAAATTTTTAAAATTCAGTTTTTGTTTATATTAAAGAAAAGTTATATATCGTCATCATCGTCAAGATCGTCCCAATCTTCATCTTCATCAAAATCTTCGTCTTCATCCCAATCATCTTCATCGAAATCATCGTCTTCATCCCAATCATCTTCATCTTTTCCAAAATCAGTATTGGTATACATGGTCATTCAAAATTCACTCTCATTTAATTTTTTAAATATTTAATATATATGTGATTAACAATTACAATAGGTAACTTGCTAATTATTTAAATATTTCTAAATTAATAATCGATTAATCGAATAATAACCATAATTTAGAACTAGTAAAGCTTAAATACATGATTAGGCTCAGAGTTTTAAGCTTAGGGTTATAGTAAAATGTAAGAGAGACAATTGGAATAATCTAGTCATTAATTTTATATAATTTAATCATTTTTAATATAGGTATATTAGAATTAATTAAAATAATGATATTAAAATATTCCTTGAGTGATATTTAAGCATTTTATATTTCATACAATCTTTTTATATTTAATGATGCATCATAGCGCAAGGCGTTTCATTAATATTTATATAATTAGCTTCCCCCAAATCTAATAAAAATTCAATAAGATAAGGGTAAAAAAGCAAATATTCACATTATTAATGTTCAAATAATCTTTATTTTAATGATAAATGAACCTAATAATTAAGTTAACATATTAAATAGCACTTTAGTTCCTTTTAGTCTATGAAATTTTCATCCAAAAGTTTATAAGTAAAGAGTGTTTTATTTGATTTCAAATCTGAGTAAAAAAATTCGCGCAGAAAAAGACTGAGATATTGAACAATAAGACAATATTGGCTGCTCTTATCGGGGTTTCAAATCTTTTACTATTTCTATTAAAAGATTTTATAAAAAACTCAAATTTTATTCACTTTAAATTTAAAAAATTCAATTTTATTAGAAAATTTAATTGTTCTTAAAAAAAATTGCTAAAAATGACAAGTAAATTAGAAAATGGTATAAGCAAAACTCAAGCCGTTATAAAGAATGAGAATAAAGAACAAGTATGCATAGGACCAGTTAATGATTTAGAACAGTTTGTTAAAACCGATTGGTGGAAGCATATCTTCAATGCATATTATTTAAAAACAGATGGTGATGTAGTTGAAGATCAAAAGATTACCGCAACAGAAATAGATTATTTTATTAAACTACTTGATTTAAAGCCGGAGCATAGAATTTTAGATCTTTGTTGTGGTCAAGGACGTCATACTATCGAATTAGTAAAGAGGGAGTATGGAAAAGTAGAAGGTTTGGATCGTTCAAGATATTTGATACAAAAAGCAAGATCTAATGCTAAAAAATCCTCATTATATTGCAAATTTAAAGAAGGGGATGCACGAAAATTACCTTACCCTCCTGATCAGTTTGATAATCTTATAATATTAGGTAATAGTTTTGGATACTTCGAAACAGTAAATGATGATCTTCGGGTCTTAAAGGAATCATTTCGAGTCTTGAAACCCTGGGGTAAAATTTTGATAGATTTATCTGATGGAGAATATTTAAAAAATAATTTTCAACCACGCTCTTGGGAGTGGATAAATAAAGAATATTTTGTTTGTCGTGAGAGATCATTATCATTGGATGAACAACGACTTATTTCACGAGAAGTTATCACTCATGTGAATAAAGGAGTTTTAGTGGATCAGTTTTATGCTGAAAGGCTTTATACGAAGGACCAGATAATGCAAATTTTAACCAAAGCGGGATTTTCTGATATAATTTTTCATGGCACAATTACACCGGATTCCCAACGTAATCAAGATTTAGGGATGATGGAACGCAGAATTATTGTTACAGCTTTAGTTAAGAAAGAATGGTCTACACCAAAAATTAAAGCAAAAGCAATAGAGAAGAAAGTAGCAGTAATTTTTGGAGATCCTTCTAAGCCAGATCATTTGAAACCAAGTACTATATTCGATGATGATGATTTTTATACTATTGATCAACTAAAGGCTGCTTTAAAAGAAATAGAAGGATATAATTTTGTTTATTTCAATAGTCATGATTCTTTAATTCAGGATCTTCAAAAAGCAAAAGCACAATTAGATTATGTTTTAAACCTATGTGATGAGGGATATTATAATAATCCTCGCTATGAACTGCATATTCCAGCTCTTTTAGAAATTCTTAAAATACCCTATACTGGTTCTGGTCCTCAATGTCTTGCTTTTTGTTATGATAAATCTTTAGTTCGGGGAATCGCTAAAGAATTGGATGTACCTATTGCCGAAGCAATATACATCAAACCTGGAGAAAAAATAATTGATCTTCCATTATACTTTCCTGCAATTGTAAAACCTAATTTCGGGGATTCAAGTTTTGGAATTACCCAGAAAAGTGTAGTAAATAATGGAGAGGAACTATTAAATGCGATTTCTCAAATACGAGACCAATTTGGTTATGATAAACCAGTGTTAGTAGAACAATTTTTAACGGGAAAAGATTTAACTATTGGAATTATAGGAAATCCGCCAGATAATTATATCGTTCTACCTATTATTGAAGAAGATTATTCTGCATTGCCACCAGATCTACCAAAAGTATGTGGTTATGAGGCTAAATGGATGCCCGATTCTCCGTATTGGAACCTTAAATCCAAACCAGCAGAATTACCCGAAAATGTTGTTCAAACAATTGAAATTTGCTCTTTAAAGTTATTTGAAAGATTGGAATGTAGAGATTATGTTAGGTTTGATTGGCGATTAGATAATGAAGGGAATCCAAAACTTCTGGAAGTGAATCCTAATCCTGGATGGTGTTGGGATGGTCATTTATCCAAAATGGCAAAACTAGCCGAAATTGATTATGTTGATATGCTAAGAAACATTTTAAAAGCTGCAGAACTAAGAATTAGCTCAAGGTAATTTTATGAATATGATTGAAGGAGAAGATAGAAGAAATAAAGATGATGAATTTTTAAAATCATATATCAATCATTTAGAGACAAAAATAAAAGATGTTCAAAATCATATAGATTTACTAAAATCGGATTTATTACGCTTGGAAGATGAATCTCAAGGTTTGAAAAGAGAAATTGAACATCTTAATGAAGTACCTCTCTTAACTGGTGAAATAGAAGATATTTTAGATGAATCCAAGAATCGATTAATTGTTAAAACAAGTTCAGGAATTAGTTATATTGTTAATACTACTGAAAGAGTCAAACAAGAAGATTTAAGTCCTGGATTACAAATCGCACTTAATCAAAGAAATTTTGCTGCTGTAGAAATTTTACCAACTAAGTTAGATCCGTTTATAAAAGGGATGGAACTTTTAGAAAAAAATATTGATGTAGCATATGGTGATATTGGTGGATTGGATGATCAAATACAAGAAGTCAGAGAAACAGTTGAGTTACCATTACTAAAACCTGAATTATTTAAAAGAGTAGGAATAGAACCCCCCAATGGTGTATTATTTTATGGGGCTCCTGGAACAGGAAAAACACTTTTAGCAAAAGCAGTAGCATCAGAGACAAATGCTACTTTCATACGGATCATTGCTGCTGAACTTGTACAGAAATTCATTGGAGAAGGTGCAAGATATGTTAGGGAAATCTTTAAGCTTGCGAAAGATAAAGCACCTAGTATAATTTTTATTGATGAGCTTGACGCTATCGGTGCCACGAGAATGGAAGATGCAACTTCAGGAGATCGTGAGGTTAATAGAACATTAATGCAACTGTTAAGTGAATTAGATGGTTTTGATGAGAGGAAGAATGTAAAATTCATAGGAGCAACTAATAGAGCAGATATTTTGGATCCTGCCTTACTTAGAGCGGGAAGATTTGACAGATTAATTGAATTTCCTTTACCTAATCCTGTTGCAAGAGAAGCTATATTTAAAATACATATGAGATCTATTAATATGGAAACAACGATAGATCTTAAAAAGATTGTAGATTTAACTGAAGGAGGAACTGGAGCAGATATAAAAGCCATATGCATAGAAGCAGGCATGTTTGCAATACGGAGGAATTCTGAAATGGTTACATATGAAGATCTGCTAAAAGCGGTTGAAAAAGTAAAAAATAAATCAAAAGAAGTCCCATTAACTTCTGACTTTTTTACTTAAACCTTTACTATTTTTAATTTTAAATTAATTGAAGTAGCCAAGAATTAGAAATACGAACTCAATAACAAATATAAAGGTTAAGAGTATTTCCATATAAAGCAAGAATTTTTCATTTAAGTTTGTTTGAGCAACGTTATAAATATCTCCAATGGTATCTATTCTATGCCGTATGCTTCCGCTCCATTCTTTTAATTGAAATAATTCAGCTAATTGAGTATATAATTGAGCTAAATAAAAGTCACCAAATAATTTTGATACATTTTCAACGCTTTCTAATAGATATGATAAATCATATTTTAATCGAAGTAAATTTCCAACTCGTTTACTTAACCTTCGCCAAAGTGTACCACTCATATAATAAATCTTGGAAATATCCGATTCAGCTAAAGAGAGTCTTCTTTCTAATAATTTATCTAAAATTCTTAATTCCAATAATTGATAGTTAGCGATTTCAATAACAGTTAAAATATCATTATAATCTTCAGTCGGATCGATAATTAAACCACGATCAAAATCAAAGATAATATAATCATTCTGTAAATAAGAGAAACTGTTTTCTAAAGTTCGTTCAATTTGATATTGATTTAAGTTCAGTTCTGGATCTTCTCCCATTAATAAATTTGCTATAAATATTTTATTTTCGTTGATAAAGGATTTAGGGTTTTCAAAAGTGTCTGTAAGACAATACATTGTGTATTTTTCAGTATCAGTTATTCCGAAATTATAACCAACTTCATCAATACAATCTCTTATTTGATTAAAAATTTTTGTCTCGTGAGATTTTAGGAATTGATTTATATTATATTCTATATTTTCAACATAAAACTTAATTTTTCTAATTTCATAGAGTTCATTTAATTGAATATCTGCAAATTTAAGATGGGCTGTTAATGAAATAACTCCATCTTCATAAATTTTTACTTGTAATTTGACCTCGTTAATATATTGAGATGTAGTAGTAATCCTTTGTATAATTTCTAATCTTATAGGCTCAGGAAAATCGACGTATTTCGGAGTATCCCTTTTTTTAATGATTACTTTATACTGAATCCCATGTATTATGTCTACTGCTTTCTTTAGATCTATTTTCCTACCAACATCCGTTAGACGGATTAAAATTACTTCGCCTTTCAAAGATATGAACTTTTCTATAATTTAGAATTTAATTTATTATAGTTTTAAATCAAAAAAAAAACATTTCAATTACAATACTAAATAATTTTTTATTTGATTCTATTTTTTATTTTTATTATTTGAGACTTCTATAAATTAATTTAATATATGAATTTAATTCTCTTAATAATAAATTTCTGTATATTTGGAATTATTCTAGTAAGCTACTCATCAAGTAAATTAGATTTTGTAGCTATATCATTATTAGGTTGTTTTGTTTCTGGCTTAATTACCGGCTTGGTTTTACAAATTGATATGCTATCTTTGGCGATTTCTAAGTATATCGAATTTGAAGCGATCATTGTGATATTATGCATGAGTTTAATAACAAAAATTGCTCAAGATTCGAATATTTTAGAGTATCTCGCTATTAAATTATTTAAAATTGTAAAAGGAAATAGAAGGTTATTTTTTTACATTATTTGCATTATCACTACATTATTAGCAGCAATTATTAGTGATGTTGTTGTAGTTCTAATTTTAGCGCCAGTTGTTATAAGATTATGTCACTTTCTAAAAATTCGTTCAGGCACGTATCTTTTAGGGATGACTATATGTATTAATATAGGTTCAATTATTACCCCATTTTCAAGCGGAGAAAATATAATAATCTCTACCGCCTTCAATTTGGACACGCTCTACTTTGTTGTATATTATTGGGGATTTTCGTTTTTTTTGTTATTTATTACAGCATATTTAATGGATAAATTTATTTTAAGTAAAGAACCTGGGATTGAAGATATGCAAAAACGATTTGTTTTAGATTTAGTCGACGCGGATACTATGATCGCAAATAGAAAGATGTTTTATATCAATAGCATCGGTATTATTATTACCATAATTCTTTTCGCTGTTTTACCAGCTTTATATCTTTCAGCAGCTTTTTCGGCTTTAATAATTGTAATTATTAATAAAAGATTTATGAAAAAAGATTTAAAGGAACTTTTAAAAGGAGTAGAGTGGGAAATAATATTTTTTTTTATATCATTATATGTTGTAGTAGGGAGTCTACTAGAATCAGGATTTAAAGACCTTTTTATTAATATTCCGTTCCAAGATTTAAGCCCTTTTATGGTAAGTTTTATAGTCCTAATTTTGGTAAGTTTAGTCTCTGGATTTGTTGCTAACACTCCTACGGCATTGATTTTTATCCCAATAATCGGATTACTAATTAATGATTTTTATTTTCCATCCGTTCCATTATATTATTCTTTTATTATTGCAATAAATATTGGGGGCAATTTGATCCCTCAAGGAGCTGCTTGTGACATGATGACGCTTAAAATCGCTCAAAAGAATGCTGTGGATAATTTAAACTTTAAAAGGCTATTAAAGGTGGGAGCTACATTTGCAATAATTCACATTTTATTATCTGTTGGATATCTTTTCCTTCTTAGTTTATTTAATGGTTAAAATTTATTTTGGGAAAAAATTAATCACCTATAATCTTCATTTTAATAACCATATCCCATTATTGATAATCTTTATAATGTACGTCAATTAAATAACATAAAAGGAATGATTATTTTAAAATAAGGAAAGAAATGTGATTAGAAACATTGAATGATGACAAAATTGTAATTAAAAATTTATCAAATGTAATTGGAAAGGATTTTAGTGAAGTGAGTGTAATAAGAGATACCTACGTTGGCTTCTCATATAAGCAAGAGCAAGAAAATATCACTGAACTTAGTTTAGATTTATCAAAACTTGAAATAGGTGAGAAAGCTCTAGCTTTGACTGGTGAAATAATTCAGAAACTAGAACACCTTAAAACACTTTATATTAAGTTTTTAAAAGGAGAGAGTATTCCAAATTGGTTATTTCAACTTACTAAATTAGAAAGTCTAAGTTTGCGTCAAAATAACTTAAATTCAATCCCTGAGGGAATAAAGAATTTCACATTGCTTAAATCACTGAACTTAGCATCGAATGATATAACCGTTTTACCAAAATGGATTTTGGAATTGAGTGATTTGAAAGATCTAAACCTGGAACACAATGATAATCTTGAGTGGAATCAAAAAAATCTTGAAATTTTGGAAATATTAAAAGAAAGAGGTGTTAAAATTATAGCAACAAGATTATTTAACTTCCAGCTTAAATATAACCTTCCAAAAGATAAAATTGAAATAATAAGAGAACTTGAAAGGGAGAACATAGAAAAAGAAAAAATGAAGCAATATGTAAATCCCATTAATATGAAAATTGAGGATGGGAAAATAATTGAATGGAGAATGTTTGAATATTCATTTAAAGCCTTGCCTGAAAACTTCGGAATCTTTAACGAGCTAAAATCCTTAACTATAACACACACACCTCTCGAAATGTTACCAGAGTCTTTTGGTAAACTTACAAGTCTCGAATTTCTCGATTTATCTTCTAATTCCCTTAATAAGTTACCAGACTCATTTAGAAATTTAAAATCAATTTCAACCTTAAATTTAAGCAACAACCTCTTTAATGAGATTCCCACGCAATTATGGAGTTTTACCTTATTAACTCATTTAAATCTAAGTAATAATCCATTAGGTGATGAAGAAAAATCTATTATTCAAAAAGCTCCCGATTCCATTAGAGAATATTTAAGAAAGAAAGCAACTATAAAAATTTTTATTTCTCATGCAGTTATAGATTTTGAAAAATATCAAATTGGAAAACTTGTAGAATATCTAAAGAATCAAAAAGAGATTTCTGAAGTATTTTTCTGTGAAGAGGATTTAACTGGAAATATCGATCAATGGATGCTAGATACAGTTCAGAAATCCCAATTGATATTATTTGTTGCTACAAAGAAATCCCTATATGATTCTGTTGATTGTCGAAATGAATTACAGCTTGCCGATAAATTTTCAATCCCCATTATTCCTCTGAAAGGTGATGATGTTGACTGGAATGAATTAGCAGAACTAAAATTGTCGAGGGAATTAGGAATTGAGTTTGAAAGAAATAATTTTGAGTCTTTCTACGCTGATCTATACAAATATATCTATAATTTTAAACGCGAAATTGACCTTATGTCAAAAAAAAGTCGTCAACAGGGAATTACCAACATATATGAAAGATTTAGGTTGATATTTAATGAAAATATTGAACAATTAAAACGTAGAATTGATCAATTAGAACAAAGAATAAAAAACTTGGAGAATTAAGAATTTGTTAACCATTTACACAATTTTATATGAATCTTCATCTTTGGGAGGTTTTTTACCTTTTTGGGGGTAAATTCGCCTTCGATATTTTTTATTTTTTAATACAACTCCATACTCTTCAGTGTTATCATTATCTGATTCATCAGAACCTTTAACTCTTGTTTTCGCCATTATTATCATTCGAGTTTTTACTTAATTCTATAATATTTTAATTTTTATTTTTACTTATCAACCTTGGGTTTTCTTTTTGTTAAAGGAGATAATTCTCTTAATCTTTTAATTACATGGGGTAACCTTTCTAAAAAGTAATCTATTTCATCCTCAGTAGTAAATCTACCTACTGTGACACGCAAGGATCCATGAGCATCTTGAGGTTTTAAACCTATGGCGAGTAATACGTGAGAAGGTTCTAACGATTTTGACGAACAGGCTGATCCAGTGGAAGCACCAATTCCTTCTGAATCTAAATCTAACACTATTGACTCACCTTCAATGTATTTAAAACCTAAGTTAACATTATTCGGTAATCTTTGAGTAGGATGGCCATTAAGAAATGAATCATCTATGTTTTCGAGAACATATTTAATTATTTTATCTCTTAATCTAGTTTGACGCGGTATTTCTATCTCCATTTCATCTTTTACTAGTTCAACCGCTTTTGCGAATCCTGCAATTCCTGGTACATTTACGGTACTTGGTCTCATATTCCACTCATGACCTCCACCAAACATTATTGGCTCAATGTAACTTTCTCCATCTTCTCTAAATCCCTTATTACGTATATAAAGCATCCCAACACCCTTAGGTCCATATAATTTATGAGCAGAAGCAGATAAAAGATCAATATGCATTTTATCAACATCGATAGCAATTTTACCATATGCTTGTACAGCATCAGTATGAAAAATTATGTTATGCTTATTGGCAATCTTTCCAATTTCTTCAATCGGTTGAATCGTCCCGATCTCATTATTTGCAAACATAATTGTGATAAGAATTGTATTATCGGTAATTGAATCTTCTAATTGCTTTAGATTAATTAGACCGAACTTATTAACAGGTAAATAAGTAATCTGAAATCCTTCTTCTTCAAGATGTTTACAGGTATTTTCAACAGCATGATGTTCTATTGATGAGGTGATGATATGATTACCCATTTTTTTATTTTTTAAAGCTACTCCCATAATCGCAAGATTATCAGCTTCTGTACCAGAAGAAGTAAAAAAAATCTCATCGCGCTTCGCATTTATCAAGCTAGCAATAATCTCGCGAGATTTGGTGAGTACTTGTCCTGCTTTCTGTCCCAGAGAATGCAAACTGGATGAATTTCCATAAGTAGCTTTAAAATGCTTTTCAATCTCTTCGATGACTCTTGGGTCCATTGGTGTGGTTGCTGCATTGTCTAAATATATAAATTTTAAATTATTAATATTCGATCAACTCTAAGAATTGGAATAATAGTTGTATTAACTTAAGTAGTACTACAAAAAATAAAACAGTTTATCTTGTGCTTTTAAATGATTTTAATTAATAATACACGTTAAATTTTAATTCTTTACAATTTCTCTTCTATATTATTTATCAAATTCTTGTTGATTTTTTTTAAGTTAAAATGTAAAATTTTTTAATTTTAAAAATTTGAAATAATAATATTAAAATTAAATATATGAATTAGAAATCATGTCTTTTAAGATAGTTTGGGCGATAACGGGTACAGGTTATGTGCTCCAAGAATCAATTGATCTAATGAAGGAATTACAAGAAGTTAATAAGATTGAGATAACCGTTCTATTATCTAAAGAAGGAGAAACTGTTGTAAAATGGTATAAAAAATGGTTATCATTAACAGAAGTTGTAGAAAAAGTAAAAGTGGAAAAAACTCCGAATTTGCCATTTTACGCTGGTCCTTTACAATTGGGTAATTTTGATATGTTTATTGTTTGTCCCACCTCCGCCAATAGTGTTGCAAAAATAGTTTACGGAATAGCTGATACCTTAATTACCAATTGTGTTGCACAGGCAATCAAGGGTGGACAAGTAGCTTACATTTTTCCTTCAGATCAAGATTTAGAACCGATTGTCACTTCCCGACCAGATGGGTCTCCTTTAGTCTTAAAAATCAGGGACATTGAAATTGAGAATATCAAACGTTTAAAAAAACTTGAAGGAATTTACGTTTTTTCGGATTTTTCGGAAATTAAAAAAGTAATTATAAAAAAATTAAAGGAGAAATCTGGAATTTAGATTTTTAATTTACAATTGTTACTGATTGTATAGCGCCCTCTGGACAAGATAATTCACATTTCAAACAGCCTTGGCACTTGGAAATTTCTTTATATTTATATCTTATCCCTTCCTCTTCTCTTCCCACTTTCTTTACTATATCTTTATAGAATAAATTTTTGGGGCAAAAATTCCCGTTTTCATTAAGACATTTTTCACACATAGAACATTTTTCATGATCAATCTTAATACTAATAATTTGATTATGTTTAGTAATTGAGGTAACCTCAATAGCATTTCTCGGACAGACCTGAACACAATTAAGACATGCCTTACATTTTGCATAATCTACTTTTCTAATTCCATGCTCAAAGTAGATTGCTTTAACTTGACAAGCTCTTAAACAACGTTCACATCGTAAACATTGTTCTTGATTAATTTGAACTGGAACAAATTTTTCCTTTATTGCTATTGACCTTGAAATTTAATTTTATCTAAGTAATTGGAATTATAAAATAAAAATAAAAATAAGGGTTATAAAATATTAAACTTTCCAACTGTGAAGATATAATTACAAAAAGGATATGAAAATAAAGTAAAATCTTAAAATTAAAACCAAATTTTTATCAGTTTTTTTAAAATTCATAATATTAACATTAAATTATTGAAAGTATTGAGTATAACCTTCTTTTGATTTTTCAGGTAGCTGTTGTTGCCTTTGATATTGTTGCGCCTTTTCTGCTAATTCTAACATTTTTGCTTTAATCTCCTTCCCTTCTTCAATTAACTTAGCAGTTTCAATATTTAATCCATAAATTTGGTTTAGAACTTCAAGAATTGCTGCTCCTGCTTCAGGAGTAGGTATTTCAAAAACAGGGGTGAATAACGCATAAGCTTTTAGCCTATTTGCTAATGCTTCATTAAGTATAGTAGCCTCTGGCCCAACTATAATTCCTTTCTCTACTTTTTGTAAGCCATATCCCTCAAAACGGGCGATCATGTCCTCCTCAGCGGCATAATACACAGGATAATCATCAATAATTCCTCTCTGGGGTATTCCTTGGAAAATTACAACTTCTTTTGCCTTAACATCCTCAGATAATAACCAATTATTAATTGTCTTGGCAAGGTCATTGTATGCAGTCGACACCTGGAATGGAACTTCTGCAATTCCTACAATTAGATTATATTTTGCAGTATAGTAAATTCTAAAAGGATGCTTTAACACACCCTGATAAAAAACCGAAATTGGGGGTAGATATTCTGAGGTTACAAATCCAATTTCTTTAATGTCGGGAATCTGCTCAATTAAAGCATTAGCAACAATGGGACCTACTAAGCCAATTCCAGCAAACCCTAAAATCATTGTAGCATCTGGTTTTATTAAGTTAGAAAGGTCTTCAATGACAATTGTGCTTTTTTTACCTTTGTCGCATATATATTCTTTCTTAACCAATAGAATCTCCTTCTTTTTTTATTATTTTATTATATTGAATCTTAAAATCTAATTTTGCAAACGAATATTTCTATTTTTATGATATAGTAGTGAACTATCTATTATTAAAATTAACTTATTATTAACAATTAATTTGAGAGCTCTAATGCTTTTTTTTGAGGGTAGTCTTAGATATTTCATTTAATTTATTGAGACCAGATCTAGCTTAATTTTAAATTATGTTTTAATATCACGCAAAAAGAAAATTTTTAGCTTAACTTTATAAATACCGATTGTTATATTATTTAAGACAAAAGTGTCATATATTTGTCGAAATAACAGGTAATTTCAAGGGATCCGGTTATTGCAATCGGTATTTATAGTTAGATGAGAGGATTTTGTATCTGTAGTTACTATGGAGTTTAAAGCTTTAAATGTCAGTTATAGTTCACTGAAAAACGCTATTAATATTAAATTTTTTTCTATTATTACGATTTTACTGAATACTTTTTGTGTAATATTTGGTGTATTATACATAACTTTTTCAGTCTACATTTTGGCATGGGATATATTTGGAATAATACTTCCAATTACACTTTTTGAAAATTTATTTCTTATCTATTTAAGTTCAAGTCAAGTCGAAAAATCCACTAAAAATGGGCATCGTATATATCATTTTTGCGTGATATTTCTTATTTATATTATGATATCATTTTTTGGCATAATGGGAGGAAATTTACTCTTATCAGCAATCATCGTGAATAATGGATTTATTATCATATTTAGTTATTTCCTAATCTATTTTTTCTATTTTAGTTTGCTAATTTTAAGTATAATTCTCGCAATATATGATTTAAGATACTTTAATAATAAACGAATACAACCTATAACACAAAAGCAACTTAACTCAGTCTTTATACAAAAGAAATCCATAAACCAGTTGTTAAAGAAACCTTTAAACATTATTTCTACGATTATCTTCATGTTAAGTGCGTTATTTGCCATAGTAATTGTTTTTGGTTCTTTTGAAATTATTACGACTTTCATCGCGATAATTGCGTCTCAATTTGGGATCTTTTTTTCATTGATTTTCTTAGCGAATTTGATCTTAAAATTAAACTTAAAAAGGCA
>RDOE01000063.1 GCA_011364975.1 Promethearchaeota archaeon
AGGTGATTATCAATAGATTATCTTTTTGGAAAGATATCTTTAGTTTTTGATAAACTTCAAAATTAGATATCTTGTTTTGGTGTGAAGATAAAATTTTAACTATATTATAAGTAATTTGGTTTCGTAGTTCTCTTGGAAAAACTCTTATTTCTCCGTTTTTGATTTTACCAATTCGAAATTTAGGATAGTGACGTATCCAATTATTATAATCTTGCTTTGTTTCAATAAAATAACGATGAATATGTTTGGAAATAGTCTGTCGATACGGAATAACCATCTCTCCGTGATCAATCAGAAATTCAACAATTCTTTTCGCAGATCTCAAATTTTCATAAAGACTTTTTAATTCTTCTGCTTTTTGGTGGTTGTACATAAATTTTTCGAGAGTTAATACCTTTGTTATCATTCTATTTACTTTATCTGAATCTATTCTAATTTTAAGGAGCTCTTCACATAATTTTTTTAAAAAGAATGTATTATCTTTTGAGAATCTAAATTGGGTTTGATTAGAGGATTTAAGATATTCCTCTATCTTTCTCTTTATTTCGAATTTTAAGGGACTCGGGGAGTTTAAATGAATCAACCTTAAAGCGATCCATTTTCTCCTATAGGGTTCTTTTAGTTTTTCTGGTTGTACAATTTTAATAAATTTCTCTATTTCCTCTTTCTTTGCAATAACTACACGCCAAGAGTTCTTTTTTATACTGAACTTCAATCTTGGTGATGGTGTTATTCCAAGCTTCAAACACATATTAAAAAAATCTTTAACTAATGGTTTTGAACAGTTGCTAAAACTTAGGCGTAAGTCTTTAGGACTATCAATTGCTATACTCCCATCTGTATCAAAAAGACCTTTTAGACAAAATTTAATCAACTCATGATCATTAAAAACTAGATCTGGAACTTTTATTTGATTGATTGTTTTTCTTCCAGCTTTTAATCCTAATTCTATCAGATGTAGTGTTAATTCTTTATTATAATATCTGAGACTAATTGCTTTTCCATGTTGATTAACTGTCTTTATAGGCTTTTGAAATACATCTTCCATTAATTCTTTTACATGTAAAACATAATTCGGTTCATCAATTTGATTTAATGAGATATCTATTTGATACTGCCATTTTTCGTCATTTTTATAAATATTTCCATCGCCCAATAAAATACCTATAATTTCTGCTAAACTAGGATTTATGTCAATCTGCATCTATGATAATATGGTAAATAAAAATTAATTAAATTAACAGAGTTAGTAGAATTTTCATAAATGGTAAAATGCAATTCGTAATCAAAACATGGTTATATTTTTAAAGCCACAAATATTAGTACTAGTTTATTATTTTATTCTAAACCATGTATATTAAGAAAAAATATACGGTTTAAAAGGAGTTAAATATTTTATAGTAGTAAAAAAATTGATTTTTCGTGATCTACTCTGAAAATTTTCGTTTGTATTAAGCAAGTTCCGGGAGTTTCTGAAGTAAGAATTGATCCTAAAACAAATACCTTAGTGAGACAAGGTATTCCTTCAGTGGTGAATTCTCATGACAAGCATGCGGTAGAGTTAGCATTACAAATTAAGGAAAAACACGGAGGAGAAGTATTAGCAATAAGTATGGGACCCCCTCAAGCAGAAGAAGCATTACGCGAAGTGTTAGCTATGGGCGCAGATAAAGGTTACCTTTTAACAGATAGAGCATTTGCGGGTGCTGACACATTAGCAACATCTCATACTTTAGCTCTTGCAGTAAAAAAGTTATTAAGGGATTCTGGGGAGAAGGAAAACTACATTGTTATCTGTGGAGTACAAGCGTTTGACGGTGATACTGCTCAAGTTCCTCCTGAAATGGCAGAAGAATTAGGTATTCCCCAAATAACTTATGTTTTAAATTTTGAGTTAAAAGGAAATAAAGTAATTATAGAACGAGCTTTTAGAAAAGAGGAACTTGTCGTTATTGAGACAAAGCTCCCTGTTTTAGTCTCGGTTGTTAAAGAAATTAATAAACCAAGACATCCTTCCATGCAAGGTATTGTTGATGCATATCAAAAAAAACAAGTTATTTCTTATAATGCTAAAGATCTACAAGCTCAAAAATCTCAAATTGGATTAGATGGATCCATGACAGAAGTATGGAAAATATTTATCCCTGAAAGAAAAGGAGAGCATATTATATTAAGTGGTTCGAATGATGAGGTTGCTCGAGAATTGGCTAAAAATTTAAAAGATGATAAAATTATCTGAAAGGTGTAAATTTTGAGTATAAGGATAGATGGAGAATTATGTACTGCCTGCGAATCATGCATAAATGCATGCCCATATGGTGGAATAGAAATTATTGAAGGGGCAGCAGTTATAACAGGAGAATGCAATTTATGCGGTGCGTGTGTCGATGTATGCCCTATAGAAGCAATAATACTGGAGCGCGCTGAATACGTAGATAACGTTGATAAAGCGAAGTATCAAGGAGTTTGGGTTATTGCAGAGCATTATAAAAAGGAATTCCCTAGGGTCGTCTATCAACTTGTAGGAAAAGGGCGAGAACTTGCCGATACATTGAATACAGAACTGTCAGTAATTATTTTAGGAGATAAGCTTGAAGAAAAACTGGATGAGTTTGGAGAGTACGGAGTAGATGAGGTTGTTTATGTAAGATCTCCAATTTTAAAAAATTATTATTCCGATTTATATGTTAACGTTTTATCAGAATTAATATCTCAGAATAAACCAGAAATAATATTAATAGGAGCTACGCCTACAGGGAGAGATTTTGCACCTAGAGTAGCAAAAAGGTTGAAAGCAGGTCTTACAGCAGATTGTACAGGCTTATATATTGAGGACAATACAAGGAATTTAATGCAAACAAGACCAACATTTGGTGGGAATTTAATGGCGACAATTAGAACTCCAACAAGCAGACCTCAAATGGCAACTGTAAGACCAGGTATTTTTAAAGCAAAAAAATCGCTTAAAAAAGCACCTAAAATCAGAATTTTGGAAAAGAAGTTTACCGAAAGAGATTCTGTTACCAAGATTTTAAAAATCATTGAAAAAGAACAACAAACTATTAATCTTGAGGATGCGGAGATAATTGTAGCGGGCGGTAGAGGTGTTGGTTCAAAAGAAGGATTTGAGTTAATCAGAGAACTAGCAAGTGTTCTTGGTGCGGAACTGGGAGGTTCTAGAGTTACAATCGAACTGAATTGGTTGAGTCAAGATAGACAAGTAGGACAAACTGGAAAAACCGTTTCTCCAAAATTATATATTGCTTGTGGTATTTCAGGAGCAATACAGCATTTAGTTGGAATGGAAAATTCCCAAATTATCATTGCAATCAATAAAGATCCACATGCACCTATCTTTTCTGTTGCTCACTATGGAATTGTTGGTGATTTGCATCAAGTCATTCCCGCTCTTATAGATGAAATTAAAAAAGTTAAAGCGGAAGACTAAATAAAATAAAAAAGAAAGAAAAAATTGAGTTAATTATTTTCAAGTTAGACTTTATCTAAACGCCCACCATTTATTCCTATAATCTCACCATTCATAAACCACGCATCTTCACTACATAGAAAAAGGATTACTTGAGATACATATTTTGGTTCTCCAATCCCTAATGGAATTCTTCCAGAGTAATACTTTCTCCATTTACCATCTTCTTTACTTAACAAATCGCTTAAAATTGGAGTTTCAATCAGAGTAGGCATAATAGCATGAGTTCGAACATTATACCTTATTAATTCTAATCCTGCAGTCTTTACCATCCCAAGCATTCCTGCTTTCGCAGCCGAATAGTTTAATTGACCTATATTTCCCTCTGCTGCTTGACTGCTAATAGTAATTACTCTTCTATCAGGATAATCTGCTACATTTTCCTTTGGATTAACCCTACAATAATCAATCCACCGTTTAGCACAAGCTTGTAAATTCAAGAAAAATCCTTTAAGATGAGTGTTTATGACGTCATCCCAGTTTTCTTCTGGTAATTTGTGGATCATTCCATCTTTTAAGATGCCTGCTGAATGGATTAAAAAATCTATGGTGCCATATTTTTCAAAAGCAGTTTTTACCCCATTTTCTACAGAATCTGCTTTTCTCACATCACCATAAAAATAAAATACTTCTCCTCCTGCATTTTTGATTTCATTTTCTACTCGAATTCCATTTTCTTTATCAAAATCAAAAATGACTACTTTAGCGCCTTCAGCTGCGAATTCTTTGGCTGCTTTTTCTCCTAAACCGGATGCTCCGCCAGTAATATAAGCAACTTTACCTTTAAATCGATCCAAATTTCTCGACCTCTAATAATTATATTTAATTTATTATTAATTTCTATTACATAAAAATTTTTTATACCTTTCATAACTAAATTCAAATAGGATCTAAATTCATTCTATATTGACCGAGAGTTATAAGTATTGGCAATAGTTATCCAAAATAGTAAAAAATTAATT
This sequence comes from Promethearchaeota archaeon, assembly GCA_011364975.1. Lineage (GTDB taxonomy): Archaea > Asgardarchaeota > Lokiarchaeia > Sigyniarchaeales > SOKP01 > SOKP01. The sequence goes on from RDOE01000063.1 coordinate 4,450, forward strand.
AGAATTTGAAAGCCATCTAATCTTTATTTATTTCTGTTATAGGCGATGATAAATACCTAATCTTATCTTTCTTTTGATGAAATAGAACAATAAAGGACAAATAAGATCAAAAAATGAAAGAATTATTTATGAGGGAATTAAAAAAAAAGAGTAATGGAATGCTTTATTATTTAATGCCGATAAATTTCGTGGAGGAATAAATTATTGGCTAAAATAGAAAACATTCCACTACAAAATAGAAAATTAAAATTTTCTATCATTAATAAGATCACGCCCATATAAAAATTTTTCGTAAAAATTCGTCAATTTAATAAACACTGAAATAGAATATTCAATAAAGTAGAATGGTTTAATGTTATTTGAAATATCATCTCTATAATATCTCTATTTGAAATACACTCTATTCAATAATTTATTCTAAAAATCAATAAATAGTTTAATGATGTAGGTTTACTCTAAGAGTTTAAAATAGTAGCTAATATGGCTCATAAATTTAATAGAAAAAAAAAATTTTTCTTCTAATTCATGGGACATAAGTGAATAATTTTGAAAAATCTTAACCCGATTTCTTTTCTAAATTTTCGATCGATAAGTGGGTATCATTATAAGTAAAAATTTTATTAAGATCTTAATAAGGAAGAAGATTGATTAAAATTAAGCAAAGAAGAAACCTGTTAACATTTTGTTCCCTTAGGAGAGATAAATTCAATAATGTAATCTAATTTGAGATTAAAAACGTTTTCCTAAAACTTGTTGCACTGCATTTCTTGCTCCAAGAGGTGTACCTGCTATTCCACCCCCAGATTCACTATATGCCCCAATAAACCATAAATTCTCAATTGGTGTTTTGTGAGGAGGATTTTTTTGCCCAATTATTGGTGCCAACCCTCCAAAACTATGACGAACTACATTTATGCGAGACTTGAAATCATCAGGAGTAAGGATTAATTTTGTTATTATGTGATCTCTCAAACCTGGAATATACTTTTCGGCTTCAATTAATAATCCTTCACTAAATTCTTCCTTTTTATCTGACCAGTTTCAATTAATAACCTTTCACTAAATTCTTCCTTCTTATCTGACCAGTTTCCGTTTTTAAGCTCATGAGGGGCAATTGTGTATATGGTAACAGCATGTTTTTCCTTAGGAGCCATTTCAGGGCTGTGCATTGAAGGAATATAGATCAGAAACCCATCTTTCCCTTCGTGATAATTACCTTTTAAACAGTTATCAATTCCACCTTCAATATCATAAGTACCATAGTAATAGCATAAGGGTTTTCTTTGATACTGTGAAGGATCAAAATCAATTCCAATATTTACAAAAAAAACTGATTCCATATAACTTAAATTTTCTATATTTTCAATAAAATCTTTTGGTAGGTAATCTTGGCCAACCAAATTATAAAAAGTGTTTAATACTCCACCACTAGCGATTATTATATCTGATTCTTCAATGGTTTCATCCTCTAATTGAACAGCTACAGCTTTACCTTCTTTTATTATAATTTTAATGATTTTACTATCTGGAAAGATTCTTCCTCCATTATTCGTAATATAATCAACAAATGCTTTTACTAATTGTTCACATCCATTTCTGATGAAATGATAAGTGGGGTATTTTCCACCTTTAAATTCTATAGGAATTCTTTTTTCAAATGCAGTTTCAACGTTAAAACTAGGAATTCCTAATCCAAAAAATTGGCTTGGTCTTACGACCAAATCAGCTAATATACTTAAAAATACTGCTTTAAGTTTTTCTTCTTTAAAGAAAAAGTCCATTACTTGAGAGGCACTCCAATTGCTATATTTCTTAACTCTTAAGAACTTTAACAATAATTTTAACTTGAGAATAAATGCTTTCAATCCTTTTGTAAAAGGTAATTGATTTCCAATATACATTATTGACATCATTCTATCATAAAATTTATAATATTGATTGAGTCCTTCATTCTCAAATGGAAACATTTTTTTAAAGAATTCCCTTCTCCAATAAGGCCCCTCATATTCTTTAGGGTGCCATATTTGAAAATCAGGAAGAACTTGTCCTCTGTCATCATTTATAAGCTGAATCTTTTCAGATAGGCCTAATTCGGTCAAAATTTTACCAAGCTTTTCATGAGGTGCAAATCCTTCTAAAAGTAATGGGCCCATATCCCATGAAAATCCATCCTGATGAATCGTTGCTGTTACTCCGCCTAATTCAGAGAATTGTTCATATATAATCACATTATGGCCCTCTCTAACCAGATAAGCTGCAGCTGTTAAACCCGCAATTCCAGAACCAATTACAATTACTTTCATAATTTGATAATACTTTTATTTCTAATTAAACGGGTACTTTCTTAAATTATTTGAAGTTTATATTTATTTTTATTTAGGAATCCATTAAGAAATTCATGAGTTACTCACATATTTGAAATTATAGATAAATTGAAATATATTTCAGTAACACTATCTTTTTAATTAAGCTAGGTTCAATAATAAGTTAAAAAAATGAATAAATTATCAAAAGTTTGTTAAGGTGAATTTAAAATGGATAAAAAAGTTGAATATGTTCCATTTGTTGGCACTGTTGAGGATTATCTTTGCAGATCACCTTGGGATTTCTATAGCTGGGGTCATATTGCATTAGGAATTGCGTCGTTTTCGCTTCTTTCATTGATGATAACCATTACAGAAGCATTGATTGGTCCGGCAATTATTGCATGGTGGTTTATATTGTTATTAACTTTTTCAGTTGGGGTTATTTGGGAAATACTTGAAAATACGGTAATCCTTTGGTGGGGTTGGAGACCACATAATAGAAGAGATACTTTTGTGAATGCGTTTTGGGATATAATTTTTGTAACTTGTGGTGGTGCATTCACTTGGTTATTAAAGTGGATTATAAAAGATTTAATTTCATTAGCAGGAAGATACTTCTATATAACAGCATTAACCTTTTTTGTTCTAGTAATGGTAGCATACTTTATAGGATTCTATATAACAAATAAAAACACTAAAAAAGCACGAGAAGAGCACCACAAGATAATAAGTTAAATTAATAACATCTTTCTTTTTTATCTAATTTCTTATTAACGATTTCAACCATTCTAAATGGGACGTTATACCCATTATAATCAATCACGAATAAATTAATTAAAATATCGAAACTAATTAAAATTATATAATTAAATACAATTAGATTTATGCAAGTTAAAACTTACAATTTACTTAATGTTGGTGTCGGTGGTCAAGGAGTTATTAGAGCAGTACAAATGTTGATTTGCGCATTATCATCATAATAGCCAAATTACTCCATACTTAATGGAACAGTACAAATTCTCTCCTGGGCTGCTATGAGACAAGGTTATAAAGTAAGGACTGCAGAAACTCATGGTATGGCACAAAGGGGGGGTTCTGTAACCTCTTATCTTCGTTTTGGGGTTGATGTTGAGGGGCCCTTAATTCCAAGAGGTCATACTAATATAGTTTTGGCATTTGAAGCAAGCGAGGCTGTAAGATACTTTAACTATGCAGGTCCGGAGACTACATTTTTGATTAACGATTTAATTATGATTCCTCCAATGATTAACCAAATGGAGATGGATTACCCATCAAAAGAACAGATTCATGACTTTTTAAAAAAAGTCTCTGACAAGATTTATTTTATTAAAGCTGATGAATTAGCTTCAAATCTAGGTAATCCAAGAGTTATGAATGTATTAATGTTAGGTTTTCTTTTTGGTTCGGGAAATATTCCCCTAGAAAGAGAGAAAATCGAGGAAACAATTGTTGATTTTGTTCCAGAAAACGCATATGACATTAATCGAAAAGCTTTTCAATTGGGATATGATAATGGAATTAAAATAAAAGAGGGTATATATGAATAGACCTTATTTTGCTGAAGATAATCCTGGAAAGCAAGTTTTAATGCTTGGAAATGAAGCGATTGCTCGTGGGATATTAGAAGCAGGCGTAATAATAGCTGCAGGATACCCTGGCACACCTTCATCTGAAATATTAACAACATTAGCAGAAATGCACCCATTTTTTCCCAAACTTATGTTAGAATGGAGTATAAATGAGAAAGTTGGGTTTGAAGTGGCTTATGGTGGTTCAATGTCTAATGTTAGATCTGTCGCGTGTATGAAACATGTTGGTCTAAACGTAGCTTCTGATGCTTTTATGACCGCTTGCTATGCAGGAGCTCGTGGTGGTATGGTGGTTATTTCAGCAGATGACCCCAACTGTTTTTCTTCTCAGAATGAGCAAGATAATCGTTATTATGGACTTCATGCATTAGTCCCGGTTTTTGAACCTTCTACTCCACATGAAGCAAAAGAATTAATTAAGTATGCTTTTGAATTTTCTGAGGAATACCAATCAATTGTACTTTTTCGAACAACAACCCGATTAAATCATGCGCGTGCAGATGTAATCTTAGGAGATGTAAAGGAGATTAAAAGAGAATATGGGTTCGACTGGGATCGATCAAGATGGGTTTGCCTACCATCTCATTCTCGGATTTTACGAGTAAGATTACTGGAAAGATTAGAAGATATTTCTGAGTTTGCTGATGAATTTCCTTACAATCATCTAAAAATCTCTAAAGAAAGAATAAATGGTACTAGATATGGTTTTGTAGCTGCAGGAGTCCCTTATTCACAATTGATGGATGCGTTAAAATATTTTGGTATTGAAGATAAGGTTTCCCTATTAAAATTGGGAATGGTATATCCTCCTCCAAAAAAATTAGTTAAAAAATTATTTGATTCTGTTGATGAAATATTGGTGGTTGAGGAATTAGAACCATTTTTAGAAAATATATTGAAACAATTAGCATATGAAGAAGAAGTGTCAAGAGATTTAAAAATCCATGGAAAGGATTATTTTCCTCAGAACGGAGAATTTCCTGCGGAACTCTACTTTGAAATAATATCAAATTTGATTGGATTACCTTATAAAAAAGTAAAAGTGCCTGAAAATTTAATGATAATTCCTCCAAGATTACCAATTTTATGCCCTGGATGTAGTCATAGAGCCACATTTTACGCAATTAAAAAAGTAGAAAAAAAATTTCACACAAAATTCGTTAATTCATCAGATATCGGATGTTATACGTTAGCGGTTTATAAACCCTTGGAAGGGCTTGATACTGAAGTGTGTATGGGAGGTTCAATAGGATTAGCAAATGGAATTTCAAAAATACAACCCAAAGAAAATCCGGTGTTAGCTATTTTAGGTGATTCAACGTTTTTTCATTCTGGAATTCCTGCTTTAATTAATGCGGTATACAATAACAATAATATTTTAGTTGTAATATTGGATAATAGATCTACTAGTATGACGGGGTTCCAAGATAATCCAGGTACAGGGATAAAAATAACTAAAGAGCCTGGAACTAAGATAATCATCGAAGATTTAGTAAAAGGATGTGGTGTTGCTCCAAATAATATATGGATTGAAGATTCTAATGATTTACAAAAAATGATTGATAAGATGGAAGATGCAGTGAAAGCAGAGGGCGTTCGAGTATTCATTTCGAGACATACATGTTCTTTAGTAGAAATAAATGAAATGCGTTCTCAAAACATTAAACCTTCAATTGTTAAAGTTGATGAAGATAAATGTATTGGGTGTCTTATTTGTACTAATCAATTTGGGTGTCCTGCACTTAATTTTAATGAAGATTCAAAAAAGGCAGCTATTGATGATGTATCATGTCGAGGATGTAAAGTTTGTATAGATGTATGTCCTCAAAATGCAATCTATGAGGAGAGCGACTCATAAAATGCTTAATTTTTTCTTCTATCCTAAAACTATTGCTATTATTGGAGCAACTGCAAACCCCAAAAAGTTTGGAAACGCTGTCACCATTAATATTCTTACTAATAAAAATCTAGCTAGTAAGTTGTTTTTAGTATCTCATAATACAGTAGAAATCTTAGGAATAAAATGCTATAATTCTCTACTTGATATTAATAATGAGATTGATCTTGCTATTATATTAGTGCCTAAAAAAGCTGTTTCTCAAGTTATTGACGACTGTATTATAAAAAAAGTCAAAGGTATAATTATTGTCACTTCAGGTTTTGGTGAAATTGATGAAGAAGGAAAGAAGGCTGAGATTATTATAGCTGAAAAATGCAAAAAAGCAAATATTAGAGTTATGGGCCCAAATTGCGTAGGAATTCAAAATACACAAATAGGTCTTAATGCCTCATTCATTCAAATGCCTAATCCAGGTAATATTAGTATGATTAGCCAATCTGGTTCGATTGGATGTGCATTATTCTATGCTCTAGATCGCATTAATTTAGGAATTTCTAAATTCGCAAACATAGGTAATGCTGTGGAGATTTCTTTCAATGAGATATTAGATTACTTTAATAATGATGCGACTACAAAAATAATTGCTCTATATCTTGAATCCTTAAAGGAAGGGATAACTTTTTTAAATCTTATGAAGAAGGTAACATTAAACAAGCCAGTAATAGTATTAAAGGGTGGAAGAACAAGTAAAGGAATGAAAGCAGCTAGTAGTCACACCGGATCTGTTGCAACAAATTATAGAATAATGAAAACAGCAATTCATCAGTCAAATGCGTTACTATGTGAATCCATGGAAGATTTCATAACTGCAATAAAAACACTTAGTTTATTACCATTACCGAAGGGAAAAAATATTGGAGTATTAACTAATAGTGGAGGGAGTGCGGTACTTTTCAGTGATAATGCTGAGGGTTACGGTTTGACGTTAGCATCTTTTTCTGATGAGTTACAAAAAAAAATAAAGCCTTATTTAATCCCATTAGTTAAAATGGTAAATCCACTTGATATGATTGCAAGTGCTGCAAAAGAACAATATTTTCAGGTTACGAAAGCAATGCTTGACGACCCAGATATTGATATAGTTGTAGCTGGGTGTGTGATTCCTCCATTTTTAGAAATGAAAAGGGATGAACATTATAAAGGAGTAATTAAGGCTTGGAATGAAACTGGCAGAAAAAAGCCAGTAATTCCTATGTTTTTATTTAGTCAAAGTTTTGAAGACTTAAATTATTATGCAAATAAAGAACAAGCACCGATCTTTTTTACTCCAAAAGAAGCAGCCTTTGCAATCAAGATCTTAATCGAACAGGTAAAAACACAAGAAGAAATGAAAAATTTAGTTTAGATTAATAATTATGATATTTCTAAAACGTCAAATCCATTATCCCTTAATACTTCGTTCCCTTTTTCATTATCATCTAATCTTAGGACTGTAATTGTTGTGGCTTGAGAGGTATGTTCGGAATAAGTATACAAATACTCAATATTGATTTTATTTGAACCAAGAGTCTTAGCAATTTTATACAATTGTCCAATATTATCAGATAATCTAACAGCGACTACTTCTGTAATTGAATATAATAGTTCTTTCTGTTCTAATAGTTCTACACATTTTTCAAATTGATCAACCAATAATAATAACAAACCATAATCTTCAGTTTCAGCCACGGTTAAAGATCGTATATAGATTTTATTATCCATCAGAAGTTCAAAAAAGTTAGCAAGCTGACCTGGTTGATTAGGTAAAAAGACCGAGAGTTGATTTAATATCATAATTAATTATCAAGATTTGAGATCATATTATATTAAATAAAAATTATATCCTACTATTCAATACTATTAGAAAAATAGATTCTATAAAAATAATACTAAAATCATAGTTATTTATTAATATTTAATTCCCGTAATTTTTTAAGGAAAAAAAACTTCTGATTTATTTGGCGAATCAGTAGTTATATTCGAAATATTATTTTAAAATATTAAAAAATGTGATGCTTATGGAAGCATGGAATGATAAATTTAATGAGGAACTTATTTGGACTGTAGATTTAAGGGATAATTTATATGAAAAAGCCGATATTGCACTTAAAAAGAATATACTAGAAATTGGATGTGGAAAAGGAGAATTATTGAAAGAATTAGGCATCAAATTTGATCTTAAGCTTTATGGTATTGATGTAAATGATTCATTAATCGAGTATGCAAAAGATAATCTACTTTTGAATCGAATTGACGCAAAATTGATTAACATGGACATTCTAAATAATAATTTTGAATCGAAATTTTTTGATTGTATTTTTTGTCATTATAGTTTCTTATGGATTAAAGATCTAGATAAGGCTCTAAATCAAATTAATAGAATTTTAAAAGGTGATGGTTCCTTCTTGATTTTAGGGGAACCAGATTACGAGGGCCTAGTAGAATTTCCCAACACTAACTTAAGAAATGAATTATGTAATTGTATAAAAAAAATGGGAGGAGATCCCGAAATAGGGCGAAAACTAATCCAATATTTTTATAATAGGTTTAAAATAGTTGAGCAATACTGTTCTAGTACTCCATTAACCCCAATTATAAATAAACAAAGATTATATAATGATTTAGAATTCTATTTGAAAATCCTAAATCCCAAAAAATTCAAATTTGATCTGATGAAAAAAAGTATTGACAGCAATAAGTATTTTTTATTTATCCCGGTTTTTACTTATTATCTGAAAAAGATTTAAAACTAGATGAATGAACCTAAAAACCTTTTATGAAACACATCGTAATTTTTCAAAAAGATCTAGAACAGATTATTTTATTTCACCTGGAATTAAATGTAAATTTGATCTAATTATAGAAAGAGTTATCAAAGCAAATTATATTCCAAATGCTGCTGATCTAGGTTGTTCTGGAGATTCAATCTTATGTTTCATCAATAATATTAAAAAAAAATCGTTTTTAGATATCACTAACGAACCTCTTTATCAATTTAAAAACGAGTATTGTAATTTAAGCACTTTTGAAAAAGCTTATTACTCTCATCTTCCCGTTTGTGGGGATATTCAAAATCTCCCCTATAAAGCAGATACATTTGGAATTGTTTTTGCGCTTGATGTTTTGGAACATGTGAAAAATGATGAAGCCACTGTAGCAGAAATTAGCAGAATTCTTAAGAAGCATGGACTTGCAATCGTTAGTGTCCCAAATCGAAAAAAGTATTACACAATTCAAGATAAATTGATTGGTCATTATAGAAGGTATGAATTTGATGAGATTACGCAGTTATTTTATAGATATAATCTTAAATGTATCGAATATTTTGGCATTTATGGGATTTTAATGAAATTATCTTTTGTTCAAGGAATAAAACCAGATTTTACTGAGGAAAAAATCCTTGATTTAAGGAGAAAGTATGATTCTAATACTAAATTTAGAATTGTATGGAATACTCTTATGAAAATAGCCTCTAAGATGATGAAATTAGATGCAAAATATACTCCGTTAAAATATATTATGAATATGGCATACATATTTATGAAATTTTAGTATAAGAAGAGAAAAACTATTCTATTGTATTTTTATTCGCCTGTTCTTTTTTCATTTGTTCAAATAGCGTTCTATATTCATCAATATACTTCTCATCCTTAGTTTCCTCAATCTTATTTAAAAGTTCGATTGACCTACTTAAAGCTTCTGAGGTATGTTTAATTTTATCGAAATATTTTTGTTTAATTTGTTGCGATTTTGCTAATCTTAGTGATGTTTTAAAATTCTTTATTGAATTTTCAATTTCTTTCTGCGATTCAAGCACAGAATCTTTTAATTGTTTTTTTCTCTGGGCTAATTTAATACAATTATCACAGATATTCTCTCCCGAATCCTTCTGTTCCTTCTTAATCATAAATGGATTTCCACAACGGGAACAAGTAATAAGTTTAACGATTAATTTATTATCATTAGGGTCTGGCATAAATGAAAACTGGAGAAACCATAATCAAGTATTTACTAAATAAATAACGTTTCTATAATTTAATTGTTAATTTTTTTCATAAGCCATATGATATTTACCTAATAGAGCAATTATTTTTTGATGTTATAAACTGAAAAAGAATTATGATACTTTTATTCAAAAAAGTTAAGAAATAAAGATTTCAACCATTATATTTCGTAATTCTAAAGAAAAGTTATAGATTTTTATTATAATAGATACTAATATTTATATACAGATATGTATAAATAATTATACATTAATAAATCAAAAAAAATTATTTTTTATTATCAACCTAACCAAATTAGAAATTAGATTATAATGTGATTAAGCTTGTCTGAAATTGATGATGAAAAAAAAATAATCCAAGCAGTACCTGGAGATGGATGTATTCTTGTTTTTATTATGCTTTTGTTGGGAATTTTAGCCTTAATCTTCCTATATCTTTATTGGCTTCTTACATTAATTTGTCTCATCTTAATAATTATAGTTGCAATTATTTATGCTATAAAATATCATCATCGAAGTAGCATTCTTCATCCAAATCCTTAATCAAAATCATTTTTTTTCTATTAAAATTATTTGATTTTATAAAAAGTATTTATAATTAGTTTAGAGTTGATTTAACCATTTTAAAATATATTTAAATGTAAGAAAAAAAAATATTACTACAATATCTATAAAAATATACCGATTTTAAGAAATTTAATGATTCCAACACTTTTTTGAGTAGGATATAAATGCTCGCTTCCGAAGGATGGATTAATGGGATCGTTGCAAGTGTTTGTTTTATATTTGCTTTTATACTTGGAATAGGTATAATCTATCAGGGTAGAAAGTCAGGAGCTAAACTTTTATCATACATGGGAGTTAGTATATTTTTTTCCGCCTTTTTTTGGATTATAGCTTGTTTTGATTTTTTTTCAATTCTTTTTTTTGGGATTAATTTAACTTTACCAACTCATTTGATGGGTATTATAACCTTTTTCTTTAGTCCCCTTATTACTATTATCTCGATGTATATTGGAGGGGAATTATTAATACCAGAAAAAAAAAAATTATCCTTCTTTTATTTCTTATATTGGGAATTATTTTTGAATTAATTATATTTCTTAATCCAAATGATACTTTTTATATTAGTATTCCTCTCATATCAGGCACAGATATAATCTATGTTTATTTTAATTCTAATAATTTTGTGATAATATTATTATATTTTATATTTTCATTTTCTGGCTTTATTTTTTTAGGATTCGGTTATTTTATTAAAAGTATTCATTCAAAAGCGGTAATTAAAAAAAAATTTTTTTTCTTGTCTTTAGGATATTTTCTATTTTTAGGTTTTCCGTTAATTAGATCCTTAATTTTAAGAGTAGGATTTATTATTCCAATATATTACGTGAGAATTGGGATGGTGAGTAGCTTCTTCTTCTTTTATTACGGGTTAAGAGTAGAACCTGAAGAAAAATTACCTAAAAAAGAAGAAGTTAAGATAGCACAGTCATTATTCAGATTATACGAAAGACCTTCTTATATTACAGAAGAGGAGGTCATTTTGCATAAAGAAAGAAATATTTGTCTTGTTTGTAAAAATAAAGTATTAAGAGTTAGTTATATCTGCCCCAAATGCAACGCCTTATATTGTAAAAATTGTTCTGAAGAATTGTCTGATTTAGAAAATAGTTGTTGGGTTTGTAATGAACCATTTGATGAAACTAAACCGACAAAGAAATTTCCGGTTGGTAAAATAGATGATTATAAAAATATAGAAAGTAAAAAAGCTAAATAGACTAATCGGTTAAAATAATTAATCGATTCTTATGATTTTATCTCTTTCTAATATTGAAGCTTTAACTACTTCAATCAAAAATTCAAATATCTTCTCTTGTGCATCTTTTTCAATTGCTGAAAATCCAAATGCTTTTATGTTAAAGAATTCCCCGATCTTCTCTGGTTCAAAGGCAATATCCTTATAATCCTGAAAATTGGCAATAATATAAAGATCAGCTTTATACATCTTTCCTATTAGTTCTGAAAGAAGCTCTTGGGTTTTACCTAAATTTCTTGCTGCTGAGTTTGTGACCACAAAAATAATTTCCGCTGATCTTAATAGTTCATTATAAATTCGCGAATGTTTAACTAACTCATTTAAATCAATTTCTCTTACGATACATTCCTTAATTTCATTTAGATTGAGTGGTATTAATTTAATAAAATACTCGTTGAAATTATCATCGATTTTCAATATTTTCTCACCAGGAAATAAATCAAATATTGTCGTTTTTCCGACACCTGCCTGTCCTGTTAAAATGACTTTAGGAGGAAGAAAAATATTTTTTTCTATAAACTGAGTAAAATTTTCAAAAATTGTTCTGTTTCCGCCCCAATTTTTCAATATTGGACGATATCTCCTGAGAAATTCGTCTTTTATTAATTGAAGTATTGATCTCGTATCTTCTTCAAAATCATTTACATCAATAATAACCACAAATATGAAATCATATTCTTTTTCATAATCAAAGATAAATTTGAAATTTCCAAAATTTAGCGATTGAACTTCACCAGCTTTTATCTCTTTGGCAAATTGGCTTATTGCTGCCAAAAGGCTACTAACTATCTCCTCGCTTTGATCAAATTTATTAAAAAATTTTTTTGAATAACATAAGATTCCTCCTGGAGCGATAATTAGAACCTGTGATATCAATTTAATTTACCGTTATGTATGTTTTAACAAAATTATAACTATTTAAATTATTGATCTCGTTATTAATTAAGATGATTATAAACAGCAATAATATAAAACCAGAACAAACTTAGGTTAATTTTAGAAAACTTTTAGAAAAATTACTACTTTTTATCAATATGGAATTAAATTTCGCAATCATAAGCCTATTAATCATTTTTGGCCTTCTTTCAGGATTAATTTCCGTGATTGCAGGTGTTGGTGGTGGGGTCTTTTTTGTTTCAATCTTAACTTTATTGTTTTTTATTCAAATTGATATTGCTGTAGATACCTCCACCTTTGTTATTTTATTATCCTCCTTTGCAGGATTCATAACATATTTAAAGCAAAAGAGGACAAATATAAAGATTTCTTTGATTTTTTCCGCGTTTTCTATTTTAGGGAGTATTTTTGCGAGTTTCTTATTTTCAATTATAAAAATTGAAAATACACTATTGAAAATGCTTTTTGCGAGCACCTTATTAATCGCAGGTATAAATATGATTTATAAAGCGATTAAATCAAAAAGGCAAAATAAAGTTCAAAAAGATTCTTCTAATAATTTTTCTCTTGAACATCATGATTACAAAACAAATTTAAAGAAAGCTATTCCTTTATTTATCTTAGCAGGATTTGTTGCGAATTTTTTAGGAATAGGAGGGGGAATTATTAATACTCCCGCCTTGAATATTTTATTAAATTTTCCAATTCATAATGCGACAGCAATCTCTACATCAATTATTTTTTTCACTGCGATATATAATACGATAATTAAATTTATTTCAGGGCAAATTAATATAATTGTAGGAATTTTACTTGCAATCGGTTCGATAATAGGGTCAATTATTGGAGCGAAATTATCAAAAAGAATGCCTAAGTTATATTTACAGTTCTTTGTTGCCTCAGTATTAATGATTTTGGCAATTAGAATGTTTTTTTAAACTAATCCAGCCATATCTTTACAAAGATCAGCAATTCTTAACATATTTTTTATATTATCCATATCTTCATAACTATATTCTTTATTAATTTGAGCAGCTTTCTCCACAAGCTTATCTTTCTTTAACCATACATAATACGCTAATTTAGAATCTTGCTTTAAGTAGGTATCCATAACTTCCTTGTAATATTGATGTATTTCTTCAAAAAAAGGAATTAAAGTGTTACTTAAACTTACTTCTTTTAAAATTTTACCAATCTCCTCTATTTTTTCGCAGAACATACGATAATCCATCGCTTCCAATGGTGTAAAATCATTATCCTCGGTTACATAAATTCCAGTCCTCAAATAGGTCCTAATATGCATTACTAATATAAAATAAAATTTTCTTAATTGTTGAAAGCTATAATTTAAATCTTGGGATATATTATGGGTAAGTGCTTCGAACATATCTTCAATAATGTAAAGTAGACGATGAATTAGTTTTTTTGTAGGAATCTTTTTATATCCAAAGTTTTCTATAATGATTCTTTGTTTAGATTCTTCTGTAATTTCTGTGTTGGGAAGTCCGTTAACCCAATATCTTATTTGATTCCTTAAGCTTTTATTGATTTCCTTTTCGGATTTCACTATTATTTTAGTTTGTCCCGATAATACAGATTTAACAATTTGTCTAACAACATACGGATTAGATTCAAGATATGTTTCATTGACAGTCTGATTTTTATCTTGTAGTTGTTTAGGTAGAACACATAATGATCCATCAGTTTTAACTTCAAGTGCTACCGTCATT
>RDOE01000064.1 GCA_011364975.1 Promethearchaeota archaeon
ATATTCATCATATTATTTAATTGAGATTTTTAATTATAGATTAATTAAACAGAAATTTCAGAGTTATTCTGAGGTAATCATTCTTAATGAAATATCAACTCACGATAGCTTAAAAATTGGTTTGATAAGATACGATGTTTACAATCCTCTTACTTTTTCCGAATAAATAAAAATATTCTGAGATTTCAAGAGTGTTTCCAAATATAACTCGATAAATATTGATAACAGAAATTTTTATATCTATTGGAAATAATTCAAAAACTCTAATATCATATTTTAAGGGAAACTTATCTAAGAATTCTTTTTGTAATTCCTCGGGGATCAAAACCCCGAGGAAATTCAGGAAGTGAAAGAAGAATTAAGCAAATTTGAGAAAAGATTTAAGGAAAGACTTTTGATATGGATTCAAATTATAGCAGGTATAGCATTTATTATTACGTTTGGCACCTCTTTGGTGCTATAATTCAAACGTATTCTAATTAAAACATTTTATGTCTATAAAAAGATAAATCGAAGAAGTAATAATTGGCTAATTAGATATCTTTATTAGTAAGTTCTCTAATTAATATAATTACTATTCATTATGATTTAAAGGAGAAATTATTATGGAAAGCTCGGTTTTTTTATCATTCGATGAATCTAAATTAGTATCTCATATTAAAATATATGAGAATCACTTAAAGCAAAAAATACACTTAATTCCTGTGTGTCACATCGGAACAAAAGAATACTTCCAAAATATTGTGGCGTATGTAGGGGAAGAAATCCCTTGTATTTATGAAAATTTAAAATTTGGTTCAATAGATGATAAATCTTACAAATCAAGTAAGACTTTAGACGATCTTATTGAATCCTATTATGAAAGTTATTATCAAAGTTATGATAAACACGGGCAGGAATACAAGTCCCTTTTAAAAAATTTTTATAAAAAATATACTAGTAAAGAAGTTAAAAAGTTGCATAAATTAGTACGAAAAGAGGTTTTCAAATCTAGTAATAAGATTATACAAATATTTGATTTATGTGAAAAAACTAACTTCAATTTATTTAATACTTACGTATTACAGGTTTATTGGTGCGAAATGTTAGGTTTGGAACATCAAATGATGACAATAGATTATGAAAATGATATTTTAAATCGCAACAATTGGTGCCATGGGGATTTAGATTTTAGCAAAATAAAAGATAAAACTAACCTAGAGGAAAAAATCAAGCAAATACTAATTAACCCAACCCAACAATTAATTAATGAATCGGAAAAAGAAAGAACTATGGTTATGGGTACACTTTTAGTAACGATTAATTTTTATCGAATGGATAATTGCTCACAAAGAAGAAGAGAATTAGCAACATTATTAATCGAAAATATGACGACAATATTTCAAGATTTTGAAAACTCATCTCCAGAAATTGTATTAAAGACGAGAAATACAATAGTAGAAAAGGGTATATCAATCCTGTTAGAAGAGTTTAATGAAATTATGGTTTTTTATGGAGCAATGCATATGATTAGTATTGAAAGGTTTCTTCTAAATGAGGGTTTTAAATTGATTAGTGAAGAATCTTTTGAAGTGTTTAATGTGGATAATTCTTAATTAATACCACTTATTAGGTTTAAATCAATTTTTCATTTAACTTGTCTATTATGGCACCTGTTCGAATCTGGCTTGAAAAAATCGGAGATATTTTGGTTCATACACCATTTTTAAACCAGGAATTGTATCTCGCTTTTGATATAAACGAACAATAGATTCTGCTGTGTATTCCATATGTGAATTTGTATAAACTCTTCGAGGAATCGTAAGTCGAACTAATTCTAATGCTGGAAAGATATTCTCTCCAGTTTGCGAATCTCGCCCCTTGGAAACCGCACCACGTTCCATAGCCCTTACTGCGGAATCTTCATAGATCGCCGCGGATAATGTTTGTGCTGGCCATTGTTCTCGGGGTATATGAGGTAAGAATTTTAAGGCATTAAGAAAAACTGCGTGTCCTCCGATTGGTTTTACAATAGGAACTCCTGATTTCGCTAATAATTCTCCTAAATAACGTACTTGATTAATCCTATACCTTAAATATTCATACTGAGCACCTTCCCGTAAGCCACGTGCTACAGCTTCCATATCTCTTCCAGCCATTCCTCCATAGGTATGTAGACCTTCATAGATTACCACCGAACTACGGGTTGCCTCAAAGATTTCCAAATTATTCGTAGCTAAAAATCCACCAATATTAACTAAACAATCTTTTTTAGAGCTATATATGCACCCATCAGAATAACTCATCATTTCTCTCAATATTTCAATTATGGGGGTGCTTTCATAACCTTTTTCTCTTTCTCTTATGAAGTAAGCATTCTCACTGGATCTTGTAGCGTCATAAATAATTTTTAATTTATAATCATCACAAAACTCCCGTAATTTACGTAAATTTTCCATCGAGACTGGTTGTCCACCTGCCATATTTACATCCATTTCTAGATTGACAAATGAGATTTTATCAACGCCATATTCATCAATATAGCTTTGAAGTTTATTAAAATCTACATTTCCCTTAAATGGGTGTGTATTTTCGGTATTACAATAACTAAGCATTAATTGATTTTTCATCCATTGATTTTACTTTATTTTATTTCTTATCCTATTTCTTATATAATAAAGAAATGACCTTGTACCGCATTTTCTAATATTGCTCTTAATATGATATGCGCTCACGATAGCTTAAAAATTGGTTTGATAAGATACGATGTTTACAATCATCCCACTTTTTTCTAAATAAGTAAAAGTATTCGGAGATGTCAAGAGGATCTCCAAATACTACTCGATAATTTTTAACAATAGAAATTTTTATATCTATTGGAAATAATTCAAAAACTCGAATATCATATTTTAAAGGGAACTTACCTAAGAGTTCTTTTTGTAATTTAATATTATATTCTTTATTAGTTTCATATGAAAGTATAGCGATATCAATATCTGATTTCGGACGTACTCCTCCCTCTACATTAGATCCATAGAGTATAACGTTATATTTATCCTTTAAATAATGCAAATCTTCTTCTAGTTTATTTAGGTCTGTTGATTTCATTAAAACACTTTTCGATAATTTCAATCCATTTTAATAGGAGATCTTTAACTTCATTAACGGATGTTAATATTAAATCTTCATCAATATCGTTATATCGATGAACTATTATATTTCTTAACCCATTTGCTTTTTTTAGTTTCTCTCCTAATTCAGGGCTTAACTTATGTACTTTAACAATCTCAGAAATATTAAAATTATCTTCTTTCACTTGGATTCCTACATCTTTTACAAGCATTGCAATCAAATCAACCACAGCTTCAATAGATGTTTGAAGAGAGTAAAAAATTCCACGCTTTTCAAGTTCATTTTTAGGTTTTAATGGTAGGTCATGAATATATTCAAATACATGGTTGATCTTATCTCGATAACGTTTAATTCTTAGTTCATCCATTAACTTTCCTATCTTAATTTTATATTCCTTTATTAGGTATATACTTAATAATACAATTTATATTCTACTATTTATATCCTAATCAATAGAGATTACAAAAAAATCTAATTTTAACTCGAAAATTCTCTTTTCTGTAAACTAAATATGCCATAAAGCAATAATAACACCGCAATAATAAGCCATATTAGCAACGAGAAACTCGGTAAATAATAATTGGTCTTTTCTAATCCTCCTAATACGATATTTTGATCGGCATCCACTATTCCAAGATACGAATATACACTATAAACATCCGCAAAAGTTGATTGCCATCCGATTGAGGGGGGAAGCGCGTTAAACAGTTCTATAAACATCACATAAACATTTGCTAAGTGATATCCTAAATCGAAATGATAGAGTTGGAGATTTACGTAATCAAAATGTATTAATTCTCGAAGGAAAAAGAATCCAATATAAGGGATTATTACGAACAAAAATACAACTATTGTTGGGCTTCTGGGATTTTTAAAAATCGAGGAAAACGCTAATGTTATACTCACAAAAATCAAGGAAATAACAACCGCATAGAGCAACACTGAAAATAAAAAGGGTGAAATCCCAAAAAAGTGAAAGATATTACCTGAATAGCGTAAGACGGAAATCCATCCCAACAAAAAGATTGTACAAAAACTTAATAATAACGCGAATATCAATAATGCTATGTACTTTCCAAGGAAAATCTTATAGCGCTTTATAGGTTTACTTATAAGGATTACTATGGTTCCATTATTAATTTCTTCTGAAATAAGAGGGGCGCCGAAAAATCCAATGATGCTGGTTAAAATAATACCAAATGTCCAAAAGAATAAAGGAAATGTCATTACTATAGCAATAAAAGAAGCAGCATGATGGATTGAGATCGCGCTAAAATCAAGGTCTACCGGGGCGAATATTTCTATTAAGGGGTATATTAACATTAAACACATACAAATGAAAAATTTGAGCGGTGAAAAAAGATCATAAAAAGTTTCTTCAATTAGCACTAACGTGGGATATGATTTATTTTGATTAATTTGCTTCAATCTTTGCCGAGTCTTCTGTAATTTTTCTTTAAAGGTATACACGATTCATAGTTCACCTCATTTAACTAGCTTAACTAATAAGGCGCATAAATATTTGCTGTAACGATAGTTCTGGTTGATCAAAAGTAAATATCTTGACTTTAGGATCTAAGAGTATTTCTTTTATCAGTTCTTGT
Organism: Promethearchaeota archaeon; assembly: GCA_011364975.1. Taxonomy (GTDB): domain Archaea; phylum Asgardarchaeota; class Lokiarchaeia; order Sigyniarchaeales; family SOKP01; genus SOKP01. Next base: position 4,716 of record RDOE01000064.1, read on the forward strand.
AATCTTTCTGAGTCTTTTGCTATAATATGAATTTTTCCGGATACATCGTCCATCCATGCGTTTAATATGAAATCTTTTACTTTCAATTTCTCAATAATCGTTGAATTCATATTCGTATGCAATACGAATACATTCCCAATATACATTTTCTTAATATTGGCAAGAGAATCGGTTAATATAATTTTACCTTGGTCTAAAATAGTTATGGAATCACAAATTTCTTCGATTTCGGATAAGATATGACTTGAAATAAAGACACTCATTGTTTTGGACAACTTTTTTATTTTTTCGATAATTGCTGAACGCCCAACTGGATCCAAATTTGTGGTAGGCTCATCTAAAATAAGTAATTTTGGATTGTGGATTATCGCTCCGGCAAGTGCGACTTTTTGTTTCATTCCTCCTGAAAATTTCTTCAATTTCTTATTCCGTTCATTTAAAAGATTGAAATAATGTAATAATTCCTGAGCTTTCTCTCTAGCGTCATGCTTATTTAGGCCACCAAGACGTCCCATGTAAACTAAATATTGCTCTGCGGTTTTCCGTTTATATAAGATGGGGTCTTGGGGTAAATAACCGATTAATCGCCGTGCTTCTATTGAACCGGCGTCTTTTCCCCTTATCTTTGCCTCCCCTTTTGTTATAGAAAGGGCTCCAACAAGCATGTTTAAAGTAGTGGTTTTACCTGCTCCGTTAGGACCAAGGAATCCATGAATCCCTGGTTTTATATTAAGATTAATTTTGGAGACGGCTTCAAATGCTTTATTTCGCTTTTCATATATTTTAGTTAAATCATGACTCCATATCTCATAATCTTGGAACGATCGTTCTTGAATCATCCTAAATTCTTCTCCTCATTTAGTAATTCTATAGTAATTACAAGTCTTTCCCGCTTTCTTTTAGAAAGTCGATGATAGGCAACAAAAATACCAGCAAGGGTAGTAGAGATAGTTAAAGTCAGAATAAGAACAAAGTAATTCTCCAGAACTATTATATTTACAGTATCTATCGCAATCACACTTCCATCGAGGCTATACATGAACACATCAATTTTCTTTGCCCCACCCCCTAATGAAACACTTAAATCGGTAGTTTTAATCGGTTTATAGCTATTTCCATTAATATAAACTCTAAAATAATTATATCTACTGCCTGTATCCCATTGTATATCAAATTCATTAGAGCGCATTATCTGCCCTTCTTCAAGATTAGTAAAGCGAACCTGAAATTTCGAGTTAAAGCAGGTGTATGTTCCACCATGAGAGATAAGCCATTCCCTCCTACCATCTCCATTTAAATCTTTAAGAGGCATGAAGGAATCGAAATCTAGATTAAACCGATACAAGATCTTCTGATTAATAGGATCTAAAATTTCGACTACTTTCTCATCAGAATACGAATAATAATCCATATAAATAGAATATAACATTTTAGTGTATATATAACGTTTAATTAACACATCATCTTTTCCATCTCCACTGAAATCTCCAATATTTCTGATAAAATCAAAAAAATCAATCCGGGCTGACGGAATACCCCACCCTTCCATGATAAAATGAAACGGTTCTAAGATCCATTTTTGGGCAGTCAACTCATCCATCTGGGATTCTGAACTGGAAAAAAGGTCGTAAAAACTAATATTCGCACCTTTAAAAGGAATATAAGAATTATAGATATTATGTATACTAGTTTGCACACCAATAATCCCCTCGGAAATTCCATCATTGGTAATATCTCCAATTGATGCAAAGGGTAAATCTATTCCTGTTTCGATTTCCATTTTATAGGGAGATTCTTTCCAAGATTCAGATACAGGAGGACTATATTTGCTTAGGATGTCATAATTATCCTCACCTGAAGCTCCGCTATAGATCCGAATTTCAGAAGTCTGATATTCCCCAAATTGGTTAGAGTAGGTTTTTAGATAACATCCTACATGATCTAAATAATTATCTCCATTAAAATCATCATAAGAAAGCAATAGTTTATATCCTGTATTCACTCCCCTCACCTCTTTCACATCACCATTTGAAAGCAAGTGATCCGCACTGATTTTGCTGGTGGTGGTTCTTGTACCCACATCAACAATCTTTATATGCTTGTCGTTACCGCTATAATCTCCCAGGACAAGTCCAAGCTTACTACCATCTTTTGTTATATTGGTTTTTCCAAGAATAACATATTCCCCCAAATCAATTGACCACTGATAATTAATATGTGTTTTAGATTCATTATAATTGTCGAAATAAGATAATTGATCTTCCCATCGCGGATTTTGCATCAACTTTATAGCAGTATAGTAATTTGTCCCCGTATCAAACATACCTCTTACCATCCAATAATTAAAAGAAGAATTTAATGATAACAAGGATATATCGTGATACGGAATATCGAAATGAGTACGACTCCATTTTATATAGCTTTTCTGATGTTTTATATCAAAAAGCATAAATCGGGTATTGCAGGTATTGTTGGAATTGTCTCTGCCGATTAACATTAGTACATCGGGATATTCATCTCCTGTCCCCTCTATCACTTCAAACTGTCGAATTTCTAAATCTAAGAGATTTGTATCGGTGAAATATTGTTCTGCTGATAAATTATAATTATAAATATAATATCTATCATACTGATTCCCGAATAAACCCCAATAAAAAGTTCCTACCCCAAAAGATTGAATTGATGTTTCGAAAGCATGTTTACTATTTGTAATGTTTACACGAATGTTGAGATTTCTATTTGAATCAATGAAATGAGATAAGGTGGTTTCATTTTCAAAGTCAAAATATAATCCATTTTCATAGTTATAGGTTCCTCTAGTAATAACATACATATCATCTCTTCGAAACGCCGTAGTAAGATTAAAACTATCAGAATTACTTCTATAACCTCCGTTTGTCCCATTCCTAAAATTCCCATATAAATCAGGGTATTGCAAATTCCAGTATCTAGTCCCATTCCATGAACATTTAATCCACCTTCCGGTCGACTCCTCATAAATTTCATATGTAAAATTATACCAACTCGAATCCGATGAGTCATTGACCAATATACTCATCTGCATCTTCAACGCAGCAAACCGTTCTAGCTGAGAAAGCGGATAATCAAGTAAACCTAATTGTTCCTCAACACTAAAATCTATGGGAAGAGAAAAATTTAATGAAGTACACCAGTAATTGGTACCAGCGATATTTAACGCTTTTACAGAATAATTACCTGCATAATCCCTTATATCTAAAACACCACCCGCAATGTGTTCACCATATTCAATTTCAATAGCATTTGCATGAGATAACGTAGAAGGAAACCATTCATTTTCCCAAAGAATTTCATCCGATTGATTTATCCAAGAGGTAGGGAGGGGCTCATTTCTTCTTAAATAATAAGCATCCCCCTGTGATGTTAAATTAACGGGACTAAAGTATGTTCCCATATTTTCATAATCTCTATAAAAGTTGTACACAAAATCGGGTAATGCCCTATTCCAAAATACCTCTCCATTTGAACCATCGATAGCGATAAATCGGGTATAATTACTTAAAAGTGCTCTATATAATAATTCTTCTTGTTCACCATTATTTATGTTAAGATAATCCATCCCTGAAAGATTTTTTATGATATTTTTTGTTTCATTTGGAAGGTCTAAAGGGATCATCCATGCTACGTAATCTTTGATACCGTCATTAGTAGGATCTCCCACCTCCTTAATATCTCTTACTCCTTCATAGAAGTCTGGTTGGGGGATTGAAAATTTCCATATTGTATCTCCAGTTTGGGCATCGATAGTTAAAAACTCGGTTATTAATCCATTTGTAACTGTATTTGCGCTCCATTGAGGGTTAAAATCTTTTAATTTTTTGTAGAAAAAATCTCTTTCTCCGTCCCCATTAATGTCTTGAATCTGGGTCATTTCTGATTCTCCAAGAGTAATAGATCGTACCCAAACTACACTATTAGTTTTGCAATCAATTAATAGAGATTTACCATATTTACTGATTGCAAATATATCGTCCACACCATCATTATTCACATCTCCGATATTGGTAAGGTAAAAAAAAGTTGTACCCTTTCCAAATGTTGGATCAATATCTCTATCTCGATACGTAAATACAGGGGTACTAAAATTTGTGTTATCAAGAACAAAATCTTGCATCCTAATATTTAACCCATAAACCCCTGCAGATTCTTCAGGAGTATGATTTCTTAGCTGGAATACATACATATAAAACTTTAATACGGAATCGACCTTTAAAATTAAAGGATAAGAACTTGATAAAAAATAAAACCATTCGTAAGTAAATTGTTGAATAAATTCAAGATTTCCATTGTTAATACTAAATACTGTACCGTTAATAGGACGATCTTTTAAATTATCCCAATTATAATCAAGTTCTGTGCCAACAATTAAGAAATCTTCTCTTCCATCCTCATTGAGATCAGGAATGGGGATAAAGGCTGCTCCAGATGTCCGAAACAACCGCCTTAAGCTAGTATAAGGTGATGATATGTCTTGCGAATGATATTCAGTTATATCTGGATTAGATGTATCTAAAATTAGATTAGTAAACGAAAAAAATCTTAAGCTATCAAGTAGTTTACCAGAATTCCCAGAAATAAGCAATACTTTCCCATTGTCAGATGCAACAAGGAGATCTGCAACATTATCATTATCAATATCATTAATCACAATAATGTCATCAACAGAATTCGGGACATCAATTTGAGCGAAATCATTCAATACCGTCATCTTGAGGGGAGGGATTGTATAACTCCACACTTTTAGCCCATTTTTTTCATTAAGGGCAATTAATTCTCCATTTTCAGACCCTCCAATAACTATATTGTCTAAATACTTTATTTTCCAGATATCATTGGTAAAATCGTTAGTATTCATCCATAACACATCACCAGTTCTACCATTTAATACATATATCTTATACCAAGCAGATATTGCCACTTCAGAGATATTATCATTGTTAATATCATTGATTGTCTGAACATCCCACGTATATGGAGTGTAATAGTCCATATTGAATGTATCTTGGTTAATTCTTTCTACTTGTGGTTGAAATGTCCATAGCTCTTTTCCATCTTTTGAAGAGATCGCAATCACATTAGGATGATGTTGGTCATAGACATTGATTATAATATCTTTAGCCAAATCGCCTGAAATGTCATTGATTAAATCAAAATCTATCACCTCTCCAAAAGTAATATAACTCATTTCAAGATCACCATTCATGGAAAGAAGTGCTAGACTACCATCCATACCAACAACAATATAAGGTTCCCCGTTTTGTTCAAGGTAAACTAGCTTTGGTGGCATCGTTGGTCCGGTTCCGACCAGTCCTTGGCCATACGTCCAAAGAATCGCATTTTCTTTAAGGTTGCCATCTTGATTTTGAAGGTTATATGACGGTATAACAGTATTGGATTTATAAGAAGATAATTCAACAATTGGGATAAAAAAGCAATAAATTATGATTAAGATTGTAAATTTATGACGTACTACATTATAAATCCTTTTTTTTCCCATTGGTCCTCAGTTAAACAGCTCCAAAATTAATTTCATTTTTATTAACATACGCCTTTAAATAAATAAATAGAGTATGTAATTATTTAAACATTTTTTATTTTTTACCTTTATGTCGTTAATTTATATCCTTATTGATAACGCAATCTTTAATTTCCAATAAGAATCCAGAACAAAGAGCCGATAAGTTAACCCGCTATCCAGTAATTATTTATTAAAGAGCGTTCTGAATTATTAAGCTAAAATTGATTGAAATGTAAGCAATAGTAACGTTTAAGTACTTAGTTTGCTTTTTGTTATTCAATCCAAATTATACAAAAATATCAAAATTTCAAATTAATAATTATATTTAATTTAAGAGGATTAACTATGAAAAATATAAGAAAATTTCTAATTCTCTCATTTGCGCTCTGCATCATAATATTAACTACCTTCCCTTTATTTATTAGCGCAGGTTATCCCCCTGAATGGGTATTTGCATCGAGTGACGATGTAACTGTTGGAGAGACGGTTAGTGGAAATTATACTGACACATATTATAAAGATTCTTCTTATCATGAGATACAATGTTATCGTCATGGAACGTATGGGTATTGGGAGGCTATAGTTTTTTATGGTTTTGCTGGGAAATGCAGTAAAGTAAAGATATGGGTAACGGTAGATCCTTTGATTTATGGGAATTGTTTTAATGCTCGTGCGTATTACACAGATGAAAGTTCTGAAAGTTTGGGAAATTTTAATCCTCAATCGTATTATGAATTTGATGTAGATAGCGGTAAATATTTAGATTCAATTCGAATTCAATATTATCTTGAATCAAATATAAATCCAGTTGAACGTTATATCTTTATAGATTATATAAGTTGTTATTGGACAGGGAATCCCTAGTAGTGAATTTAATATATTGAGTAAATTTTGATTTTTTTATTTTTTTTCTAATTACTTATTAACTTAATCAAATTATAAGGGTTATGCATAAAGGTTTGTAGTTCGTCGGATTAATTTCTCCTCAGAATTAAAGTAATGAGATTGTTCAAGACTTCTAAATCAATTATGTCTCATATTTAAAGAGAGTGAAGCTATATTAACACCTGGATTGGTTGTTTGAATAAGAATTTAAAATTGTGACTGCAATTTTTTTAAAATTAGTTTAGAAAGGATATTTAAAAATCCTATTGAAAAATAAAAATAATCAGATTAGTCTCAGAGTTATTAATAAAGATAATTTTTTCCAAATCTGAGATTTATAATGGTATTTGCTCAAATCTCGCTTGGAAAAATCGCAAGTATTTAGGTTCATATACCATCTTTAATCCAGATATTGAATCTCTCTTTTTATAAAGATTAATAATAGAATTAGCAGTGTATTCCATATGAGTATTAGTATATACTCTCCGTGGGATCGTTAATCGTACTAATTCTAACGCCGGAAAAATATTCTCCCCAGTTTGTGAATCTCTACCTTTGGAAACAGCACCACGTTCCATAGTTCTTACCGCTGAATCTTCATAAATAGCCGCAGATAATGTTTGTGCGGGCCATTGTTCTCTCGATAAATGAGGTAAAAATTTCAAGGCATTAAGAAATACCGCGTGTCCACCTATAGGTTTAACAATGGGGACTCCCGCTTTCATTAGTAGTTCCCCTAAATATCGGACTTGATTAATCCTATATTTCAAATACTTGTATTGAGCTCCTTCTTGGAGACCTCGAGCAACGGCTTCCATATCTCTTCCAGCCATTCCTCCATAGGTATGTAGACCTTCATAGATTACCACCGAGCTACGAGTTGCCTCAAAGATTTCCTCATTATTCGTAGCTAAAAATCCACCTATATTAACTAAACAATCTTTTTTTGAACTATAAATACACCCATCAGAATAACTCATCATTTCTCTTAAAATTTCAATAATTGGGGTGTTTTCATATCCTTTTTCTCGTTCTCTAATAAAGTAAGCATTCTCACTTGAACGAGTTGCATCATAAATTATTTTAAGTTTATAATCATCACAGAACTCTCTCAACTTGCGTAAGTTTTCCATCGAGACTGGTTGTCCACCTGCCATATTCACATCCATCTCAACATTGACAAATGAGATTTTATCAACGCCATATTCATCAATATAGCCTTGAAGTTTATTAAAATCTACATTTCCCTTAAATGGGTGTGTATTTTCGGGATCATGAGCCTCATCGATAATCATATCAACCATTTTCCCACCAGGTAATTCTACATGCACTTTGCTAGTAGTAAAATACATATTTCGTGGAACTATTTGCCCTGGTTTCACTAAATGGCTATACATTAAATGTTCTGCGCCTCTTCCTTGGTGAGTAGGTACTGTATATTTAAATCCGAGTATATCTTTAACTGCGTTCTCTAAGTTATAAAAATTTTTACTTCCAGCATATGCTTCATCTCCAAGCATCATACCAGCCCATTGGTTATCAGACATGGCTGATGTGCCAGAATCAGTAAGAAGATCTATATATACATCTTCAGATAACAGCAAAAATGTATTAAAACCTGCTTCTCTTATGGCTTCTTTTCTTCTTTTTTCAGAAGGAAGATTTACAGGTTCAACAACTTTAATCTTAAAAGGTTCAGCTGGACCGTTCAATTATTTCACTTCATTAAATTTTTAATACTAATTAGTAGTAAGTGAGAAGTATTGAAAAATATTACTTTATTTTCTGCCCATAGTTTTCCCATTGTATTAAAAAGGCGGATCTAATTACAGATTTCATTAGGATCTTGAATAATGATAAAGATTTACATATTGAGAATTTTTAATGCTTCTTTTGAAGTACCAGATCCAACTAAAACTGAATTTTTTGCACTGAATTTACTGAAATTAAAATTACTATTTTGACCCACAATACAGTTTTCTAATTTGATATTTTCACCAATTCTAACATTATCTAATAATATAGAATTAGAGATTTCAACATAATCTCCAATAACTGAATTTGCTCCAATATAAACATTCGGTCCTAAAAGAACATCATCCCCTATTCTTACATTCTCCCCTAAAAATACAGGTTCAATAAAAGTAGGATAGTCACCAATATATTTATCTATTTTTGTAGTGATTTTTTTTATTAGAGATTTGAATATAGCCGAAATTTCGGAGTTTTTTGCCTTTTCTATATCATTACAAATTTCTTCGATTATTTTTATCTTTTCTATCATCACTATAACCATATACTATTTATTTAATCTGAGGAACTTATAGAATTTTAATATTCATTAAAGCCATTAATTTATCAATGTTTTCTCCAGTTTTAGCGCTAGTGGTTATTACTTCAATATTAGGATTAATATTCTTGGCATCTGAAACCATTTTTTCAAGATTTGTTCCTAATCGCTTTAAAAGATCAATTTTGTTGATAACTGCAATATTAGACATTTTGAAGAGCATTGGGTGTTTCTCAACCACCCATTCTCCTTCAGTTATAGAAACTACGATTATGCGTTTATCAGTACCTAAAATGAAATCAGAAGGACATATTAAATTTCCTACATTTTCTATAAAAATCAGGTCGTATTCATCAAGATCTTTATTTTTAATAATCTGATGTATATGATATGCATTTAACGCACATTCTCGCCCCGTATTTATTTGAATTGTTTCCGCATTATGACGTTCAATCCGATTAGCATCAACGCGAGTAGTGATATCACCGCATATAACCAAGATTTTATATTTGGGTGATAATTTTTCAACAATCGCCTCTAATAATGCTGTTTTTCCAGCTCCAATTGCTCCCACAATATCAAAAGATTTAACATTATGCTTAATTAATGTTTGATGTACTTTCTCAGCTAATATTTCATTGTCTCGTTCAACTTCTTTCTTAGTTTCTATTACTAAGTCCCTGATCTCATCTGTAGCTAAATTAGTACTTTCCAATTCTTTAATTCTAGCGACTTCTTTTTGATTATTCTCTTTCATTGTCACATTTAAGATGTTTTATAATTAAAATTGCTTAAAAAATATCAAGTTAACGTATTTGAAATATAATTTATGCTTGATATTCCCTCTTTATTCCAGATTCGTTCTGTATTGCAAAGACCAGAAAGATCTAACCCTATTAATAACCTTAATTTAGTTTTTTTTAAACCTAAGTTTGTTAAGTTTGATTAAAACTAGATTGAGCAATTAGATCAGCAATCTCTAATACCTTTTGAGCGATATATTCTACATTTTCAGAAGTATGAGCCATCGAAAGTGCTCCCAATCCGTGAAGACCTAAAATATTACGATTAAAAAGATACAAATGTAGACATGCTTCTAAATTCTTATCCGTGTTTAGAATAATATCATTAATATTTGGTTGTTGAATATATTTTGATAAAGTATGAAGCAAAACTAAAGATTTGTGACCTCGAGCCACCATCGGTATTTTATTTTCATTGAAATAATTATTAAATTGATTTCGCAATTTTTCTCCTTCTTGATTAATTCGAATATATTGTTCTTTTGATTTTTCCAATATTTCTATCGTTTTCAAACCGGCTATCATACTAAGAGGAAATCCAGAATAAGTACCTCCTCCAATTAATACTTGATTTTTAGATTGCGGGCTTGAGGATTCAAGAAGATCTCTTCGTCCACCAATTGCACCTATTGGCATTCCCCCACCAATAATTTTGCCCATTGTTGTTAAATCTGGAATAACTTTTAACTCATTTTGATATAAACCACAATTAAAGCGATATCCTGTAATTACTTCGTCAAAAATAAGCATAATTCCATATTTTTCCGTTTCTTCTCTTAATCTTTTTAAAAATTCCAATTTAGATGGAAATCCACCTCCACCACCAAGAACAGGTTCTAAAATGACTGCAGCTAAATCATTATGATGACTTTTTATCAACTCAAAAATTTCTTCAGAGTTAATTTCATATAATATGACATTAGCTTCATCAGCTTTAGTGAGTCCGGGTGGAATGAATTTTTCATCTAAATTTCCAACACAGTAATATAAAGTATCGTTCGCACCATGCCATCCCAATTTCGCTTTTGCAACTAGCTTTCTCTTTGTGAAAGCGCGAGCTAAACGAGTGGCATACATTGTTGCTTCTGTACCACTACTACAGAATCTCATCATCTCGATTCCAGGATTACCATCAATTATTTTTTCAGCTAATTCTACTTGATATTCTGTATTGGTTCCGAAATGCCAGCCATTAGCTAAATGATTCCTAATTACTTTTTGTACTTCAGGATGATTATTACCTATAATATTTGCAAAATGTCCATTCCAACAATCAAGATATTTATTTCCATCAATATCAACAATATAAGGTCCAGTAGCAGATTTAATAAATATTGGAAAACTACCAATTCGATATAGCCCAAAAGTTCTTATAGTATGAGAGATCCCTCCTGGTAAGACTCTAAGAGCTCTTTTCCATAATTCCTCAGATTTAGGTCTGAACTTCTTATATTGTCTTAATTCATCATCAAGTGTCATATAATTCTTTGATTAAATTATTAAAATAAGATGATTAAATCAGCATTAAATTAATATTATTTGAATGGATAGTTAAAAATTTGTGTCAGTAATTGATGATTTTTCTTTGTCTATACTAAGTATAAAGAAGATATCTAATAGGATAATTATAAAACTCAAAATTCACGAGGAAAAGTTTTAAGGCATCATGTTTAAAAATTATTATAATTAATCAAAATTCGAGAAAATATATTTTATCGTGATTATATTGACATTAATATCATCGAATTATAGAGATTTAAAAAATTTAGTTAAGGATAAAAAAATTCCTTTAGCAATTTGCGATTTGGAGATGTTTAAACAGAACATCGAGAAAGTTGGGCAATTATTGAAGGGAAAAAATAAATTTATGCGAGTTTGCACTAAATCTATACGTGTTCCGGAGTTAATTAAACTAGTAGAACAAAAGGAGTTTGTTAATGGCATTTTTTGTTATAATTCAGCGGAGGTGCTATTTTATGCTGAATATTACAAGATCGAAGATATCTTACTTGGATATCCGATGTATTCGGAAATTGACGCCGAAGAGTTATGTAAAGCCGCAAGTGTGGAGAATGTAAATGTTAGTGTAATGGTAGATGATATTAGGCAAATTAAACTCCTTGAAAAACACGCTATATCAAATAATGTTAATTTTGATATATTAATTGAGATAGATGTTTCATATAAATTTCTTGGCCAAACTGTCGGAGTGTTAAGAAGTCCTTTAAACCGAAGCGAAGAAGTAATTAAATTAGCTGAAGAAGTAGAACATGCGAATAATCTAAATTTTAGGGGTATTATGGGTTATGAAGCTCAAAATGCAAGCTTGGGAGATAATAAGTTACTTTACAGGTGGATGAAAAAAAAATCTCGTGAATATGTTAATAACATGCATTACACTATAGTACAGGATCTAATTGAAGCAGGCTATGATGTGAAAGTTGTAAATGGTGGTGGGTCCGGTTGTTTTCAAGAAAATTTAGAAGAATCTATCATCACTGAAATAGGAATTGGTTCCTTGCTCTTTAAATCACATATATTTGATCCAATTAATTCTTTAAATGAGTTCCAACCATCCCTCTTTTTTGTTTTACAAATTATTAGGATACCAAGGAAAAATACGGTTACTTCATTTTCAGGAGGTTATGTCAGTTCTGGTAGTGTAAGAGCTATTCCGAAACCAGTAATACCACCAGGTCTTAAAACGATAAAATTTGAAGAATTTGGGGAAGTCCAAACTCCGTTTAAATTTAATCCTAAAAACTTAGTTCTAGATCTTGGTGATCCAGTTTTTTGTAGGTTTGGAAAAGCAGGAGAACCTTTAGAGCACTTCAATGAAGTATATATCTATAGTAATGGAGAAATAGTAAATAAGTATAAGACTTATAGGGGTTTGGGAAAATTATTTTCCTAATTTTTTATCTAAAGTACAATTTATACAATTTAAATATTAAAAGTAAATAATGGGTTATCCCAATATGAAAAAGGATACAAGATTTATTGATGAAAATGGAAAAGTCCTTATGTTAGGAAATGAAGCAATTGTAAGAGGATGTCTCGAAGCAGGTGTTTCTTATGTTTCACAATATCCCGGAACACCCACAAGCGATATTGGTGAATACTTCCATCAAATCTTAAATGAATTTCCAGAGTTTAAAGAATACCTAGTTCATCAATGGGCAGTAAATGAAGCTGTAGCGGCCTCTTCGTGTGCAGGAGTTGCGTGGACCGGCTGTAGATCGTTTAATCCAATGAAGCACGTTGGTCTCAATGTTGCCTCGGATGCCCTAAGTGTTATTGCGCTTAACGGCCCAAATCCAGGTAGCATGGTTATCTGCGTAGGTTCTGATCCTGGATCTTTAGGATCGCACCAAGAACAGAACGAGCGATTTTACGCATGGATGTTGCACCTTCCGACTATAGAACCACATACACCTCAAGAATGTAAAGATTGGGTAAAACTTGCATTCGATCTTTCAGAAAAGTATGACTTAATTATAAATCTCCGAACTTCTACAAGAACTGCTCATTCAAGAGGTTTTGTGGAACTTAAATCTCTAAAAAAAGGAAAGGCTCAAGGAAAATTTATTCGAGATATCCCTAAATATAATTCACTACCACCACATGCTATTAATAATCATATTCGTCTATATGAACGAATAGAGAAACTAAGAGCGGAAATTCCAAGAATGGGGTTAAATAAAATTTTATCCGGTGATAATCGAATAGGGATTATTACTAGCGGAATGCCTTATGGTTATACTATTGAAGCCTTAAAACAATTAAAATTATTTGATGTGCCTGTGTTAAAATTAGGAATGATTTATCCATTAAACTATGATGAAATCACTAATTTTATTCAGAATCTTGAAAAGGTTATAGTAATTGAGGAGTTAGAACCATTTTTAGAAATGAAAGTTGCTGAGATTGCTCATACTCAAAAGTTAAATGTTGAAATAATAGGTGAACAGTTTTTTCCAAAATATAATGAATTCTCTACGGGATTGGTAGCATCTTGCTTAGCAAAGATTTATAAACGAGCTCCGAGTGAAAGAATAACTAAAGCAATAGAGTACTTTAACACATATAAAGATATAATCCCAAGTAGATTTCCTACATTTTGCGCGGGATGTCCTGAGCGAGCCACTCTTTATACAATTTTAAAAGCGACGAATTCTCTTGAAAATACAGTGATTTGCGGAGATATAGGCTGTTACGTAATGTCATTTTTCCCACCACAAAACTGTAGTGATTTAATTATCTGCATGTCAGGAGGTTTAAGTGCAGCTATAGGGATGTCTTCTAAGACAGATCAGAAAATAATTGCTATGATAGGAGACTCTACTTTCTTTCACACTGGAATGCCACCACTTGCTGAAGCTGTTGGAT
>RDOE01000065.1 GCA_011364975.1 Promethearchaeota archaeon
TTCATGTTTAAACTTGATTTAGGAATTTATAAAATTTTACTTATTTTTGAAAATTCTTAGTCATTAAAAAAAATTGTAAAGAAAAATTAAGATTTAGAATGCGATATCTTGACCAATCTCTTCCAATGTAGCTCGATCGTAAACTAATTTAGCAACAGCAACATCCTGAGCACTAATACCAACAGATTTAAAAATAGTTATGTCCTGATCAGAAATCCTCCCTTGCTTTTTTCCAGTAATTATTTCTCCAATTGAAATAATATCATCCTTTTTGATTAAACCTTCATTGATGGGAATAATATAATCTCCTGCTTCTGCTAAACAAGCCTCTTTTAGACCTGCAGTTAAAAGATTCGCTTTTTGTATCGTTTTTGAATCTAGTTCGCGAGCTTCGGGTGCATGTGCGCCAATCGATGAGATATGTACTCCGGGTTCTATATCATCTCCTGAAAATAGCGGAACTATACTAGTTGTTGCGGCTACTATGATATCAACGCTTTTAAGTAACTCATTTCCAGATTTCGCTATTTGTATTTCTATTCCTAACTCTTTTTGTAGTTCTTTTCTGAATTCTTCAGCAGACGCCTTATTTAAATCATAGACTATACACTTTTCTAAATTTCCATTCAGCCCCCAATATACTCCAGATACTTGCTTTCTTGCTTGAACTCCCGCACTATAAATTCCTAAAACCTTACTATTTTTTCTTGCAAGATATTTCACTGAAACACCTGTTGCAGCTCCTGTTCTCATTGCTGTAATTAAGGACCCATCCATTATTCCAACAATATCACCTGTATTTATGTCTTGTACCATAATTTTTGCTAAAACCGTAGGCATATTATACTTCTCAGGATTTTTCTTGTACACTGAGACAATTTTGGTTGCAAGCGCATTCATTTCACCACCAATTATACCAGGCATTACTAAAGTTAACCCGGGTGCTGGATCGGTTATAGCTATTCTTTGAGGTACTAACGCATTTCCAAGAGTTAATTGTTTATAGGCTTCTTCAACATACTTTATTGCGTCTTGCATATTTAAAAGTTGAGCTACGTTTTGTTTTGTTAAAATTCTTACCATAAATGATTCACATAAAGTTTTTAATTAATTTTATTTTGAAAATAAATAAGTTTTACCTAGAGATACTTATATCAATTTTTTAAAATGCATTATAAAAATTAATAGTTATTCTACAAATTATTCAAGAATTTTAACTTAAACTATGAATAATATCTGGTATTTCATCAAAAGATTGTGTCCATATAGGATATACTCCCATTTCATAATAGGGGATACTAATTGATTCTAGTTGATCTATTGTGGGAATCTTACCAATTAAATCTTCAGGTAATTTTAGAATCGCGAAGTGAAAACGACCAGGGTACTGATTTTCAGCCTCACGTAACATCCTGTTCATCGACTGATCCGTAAAAGAGCATCCTACGTATAATGCTATGTGAACTGGATTCGCAAGATAACGTTTTAATACTTCTTCAATAAGTCCTGTCTTTTGGCCTGAATAAACTTGATAATATTGAGCCGTTGAAAATATAAAATTAATATTTGTAATTTGGAAAAGGTCTTGGGGAGTATAACCATGAAGATGATAAATGGGTACGTGCCAATTGTTATTTTTTGCTAACTGGTTATAAATCGTTTTCACCTCACTATTATCCATTAACCACGCAACATAAGGAATCTGAATTTCCTTTAATGCCGATTCCATTAAATCGTCAAAATTGTAATTAATTATCGATTCTACTCCTGGAAAAATTCCTGGACCGCGTTCAGGGACCATTTGTCCATATGATAAATCTGCAATTGCTTTATGAATTTCACTTGGTTTTGAAGCTCGTGAATATATGATTTGTGTTAAGTGTTGAAATAAGAATTGACCAAATAAATCATAACATAACTGTGCTCCTTCCATTAACATTTCGGTGTCAAATTTCTTCTTTTTTATTGATTTTAGTACTTTTTTGGCCTTTTTTTCATATTCCGGCTTGAATCTTTCTACTTTAACCACTTCTCTTCTTACTTGTATATGTTCGGGGGTACTATCTGGGGTAGGGACCATTCTGGAAATTTCGTGCCCTTTTTCTAAGGCGGTTTCCAATAATACTTGGACTAGTTCAGGCCATGAGGGCCCCCCCGCAGCTATGGTAACTCCTGCGCCTATAACAAATGATAATGCGCTAGATCGACGAATCATTCTTAAAAGCCCAATGTCAAGATCACGTTGTTTCCATCCCATCTCCTTTCTTAGATTTTTTAGAAGAGGTAAAACACGTTGAATCTGTGATTTTACATTTTCTATTGCTACAAAAGGACCTGAAGACATTCGATAAAGTCCATTTATGTATGTAGCAATTTGAAAATATGTTACTCCCGGAGGTTCTGTTTTACTTAGATTTAACAAGAGGTCATCATTACCCTTATAGAGCGCTTCCTGCCAAGCTTGCTGTTTTTGTGATGGTCCAATATACATAGAATTTACCTCACTCAATTAAAATTAAGTCAATTTAAATTAATTAAGTATAAATGTAAGACTTTACATTTTAATTAATTGATTTTTTTATACGGAATTAACTATAAGAATTGATGATTTAATATACGCGTGTTATCTTTGTCTAATGAAATTTTAAGCAAAAATCTTGATTGTCTTAATTTTCTCAAATTGTAAAAATAAAATATAAAAATAGAGTCTTATTCCTTATTTTTTTTCCCCGACTTCTTAAGTTTCTTCTTTTCTTTTTTTTCCGCGCGTAATCTTTTCTCTTTTTCAGTAAGTTTCACTAAAGTTTCTTCGCCAAATTTCCTAGTTAATATAATTGCGATTGCCCAAGTTATTAATGCTGTTATTACTCCACCTGCACTATCGGTAACTCCTCCGAACATGACCTGAGGAATGAAATTTAGTAATCCGTGGAATAGAATCATAATGAACACGCTTTTAGTATTATTATAAATCCATGTATAGATTATTGATACTCCGATTGTACTCGCTGTAAAACCTATAATTGAAAGAATTGATAAATATGGTCCAAAATTTAGCTGAGTTAAATACAAATACAGTAAGTAAGGATAATGCCAAATTGACCACACAATCCCGAGTATTATGCTTGATTTATTTGCATTGTATTTTTCTTGTAGGGTTGGAAGTGCATATCCTCTCCACCCAGGTTCTTCTAAACCCGATGTCAAGGTTGTATTAAGAAACATTAAAAATACAAATAAGGCAGACATTCCAGGATTAAATAGCTTTGTAACATCGGTGAATGAAAGTAAAGCACTAAGAAAGAAAATTACTAATGATAAAGCTATTATTATACCATACCATTTGATGTGTACTTTTACTTTTCCTATGCGTCTTAGTAAATCGATTAAACCTTTCCTTTTTTTAGTCATTGTTATTATAATGACAGCAGCTATGAATGGCCCATAAACGCCAACTTGATTAAGAATAAATGTAAACATATGTAGATCATCAATAAATCCCTCTGAAATCAATTGGTTAAAAGTCAAAATACTCGGCATATAGTAATCATTTAAAGCAGAAATTAATAGAGTAGGTATCCAAAAAAGCCAGGTTATCCCAATTGCGAGAATAAAATACTGGAGTAATGGGTTTTTCAATGATAATAATGATTGTTCTGACATTATTTCGTCTATTTTTTTTTGTTATTTATTAAATAATATCTTTCTATTTTAGCTTTTTAATTAGGAATTATAAAACAAAGAGGGATAAAAGTGATGTAGAATAAAGATTTAAACTGAAAGATGTTTAAAAAATAAATTTAGTAGGAAATTATTTTGTTTAATCGTTTAAAAGATAATCTATTATTATGATATTTTCCTATATTTGCTCGATTTCAAGAAAATTTTCTTTAATAAATTTTATATTAATCTTTATATTATTGCTTTTTCACTACACCTTTAAATGAAGGGAACTGCTTGAAGATGCTTGTATCTCCTTCGATCTTAGCAAAAATATTTACAGGAGACGCTGCTTTAGGTTTATCATCTTTACTAACAGGAGTGGGTCCAAAGAATATGCAAAAACCCTTTCCATCCGGCCAGTAACCAACGTCTCCAACCTCACAATCGACTTGAGGATTCTCTTTTCCGAGAGCTACAGGGATTTCTCCATATAATTCCTCACCCCATCTTGCTAAATTGATATTAAATGGTAATTTTTCCCAGATGGCTTTACAGGTTTTTGGATTTTTATCTAACAATAATCTAGCTCTAATTTGACCAATTTTTTCATTTTCAATAATAATATAATCCATAATTTTCACAGGAAGCGATAAATAATATTAGTTAATTTGGATAGGATATTTGCCATATTTTTTTAATGTTTCGTGCATAACAAGAAAATTTTCTAATTTAATAGCAGGATTTATACTATGACCGGAGCTAAGGATAAATCCACCCCCAGGAGCTAGATTTTTTATTAATTTTTTCACATATCTTTCAATTACTTTATGAGATTGATCAGCTAAATCTTGAGGTGAGACATTTCCAACAAATGTAATATGATCTCCATATTTTTGATGTAATTTGAAGATATCGTAATTAGGATTAGCTGTAGTGGGCTCAATAGGATGAATAAGGTCTACACCGCATTCTATGATACTTTCGAAAATATCAAGGATATCGCCGCAGCTATGTAAAAAGAATTTTACCCCCGCTTTATGAGCTATATCGCACATTCGTTTTAACCATGGGAGGATATATTGTTCATAATATCTCGGGCTCATGAGTAGCCCATTTTTAAAACCATAATCATCCCCCATAAAAATCATTCCATCTTCACCCCAATCAATGATTCTTTTAAGGATTTCTACTGCAAATTTACCCCGATTGTCAAAAATCTGTCGTAATATTTTTGGACGGGCGAAAAATTTACTAAATTTATCTAAACCAAAACATTGCCAAGTACCTTCCATTATACCTCCAATAGAGGGAATAGTATATATCTTTCCTTTAAATTTTTCCTCAATTTGTTTCGCATTTTTAAAAATGGTTTCTCTTTTAGGATCATCTGGATTCATAGGAGGAAATTGCTCAAAATCCTCTATTGTATTAAAGGTACCGCCCATATAATAAAGGATATCCATATTATCGGCAGGATTCTTTTTAAAGTGCATTCTTCTCCCATAATCGTCAATGATACCTTCTCGTTCATAAAAAACGGGTAGACTTGTAATATATATAGGGCAAAGATCGATTCCAGCTTTCATATATAATTCAATTGCTGGAGTAAGAGTATCTGAAACCTTGCTAGATTTATCAATAAACTTTTTTAAAAATTTAGTATCACCCTTGAGAAGATCATATGTTTTCTTTAATAGATCTCCATTTCCTTGATATCCATATTTTAATCCGAAATGGGTATATATTTTTAAATTATCAATTGAAACCTCAAAAGAAGGAACTTGATCTGGTTCTTCATGGTTTACAGCTTTTAAAACTCTCTCTTTAGCATCCATTTTTGACTTTTTAATTTTTTGCTTAGGTATAATAATGGAGTAATTATTAATAATTTTTGAAACCCACTGAAAATTTATGTAAAAAATTTAATGGGTTTTAATTTCTATTTTTCCTATTATAGCACATATTATGAACTTTTCTTTAGATCATTTTGATAAATACGTAGACCGAACACAGACTTGGTCTATTAAATGGGACCCTGATTACATGATTGAGAGATTTGGTACAGCAGATTTTCTCCCATTTAACCATGCAGAAATGGATTTTGAATGTCCTAAGCCCATTATTGATGCTATACGACAGCGCAGTGATCATGGGATATACGGTTATACATTAGTCAAATCAGACTACTATGATTCTGTTATTCGATGGTATCAGCATCGTCATGGTATTAAGTTTTCAAAGGAAGAGATTCTCTATTCTACGGGCGTTGTATTTAGTTTAAGAAATGTTATCCAATTTTTTACGAATATAGGAGATAAAATCTTAATTTTCCCTCCGATTTACAGACCTTTAGCGGAAGCAGCAACAGATCAAGCTCGAAAACTCATTATGGTCCCCCTTCGCCTTAAAGAAGGAACCTATCAAATGGATTTCGATCAAATTGAATATGCATTCCAGACTCATTCCATTAAACTAGTCATTTTATGTAATCCTCATAATCCAGTGGGTCGCGTTTGGACGCGCTCAGAATTGCAGCGTTTAGGTGATTTATGTTTGAATTATAACGTAATGATTGTTTCCGATGAAATTCATTGTGATATCCTCTCACAAGGATATCATTATAGCTCAATTGCATCAATTTCTCCTGAATTAGGATTAAAAACAATTATGCTTAGTTCAATGACAAAAACATTTAATACTTCTGGTCTAAAAATCGCTAACATTTTTATTAAAAATCCTGAAATTAGAATACCTTTTTTCCGGTTTTTCGATAAAAAATTTATTTATGCTCCCAACGTATTTGGAATTCTCGGAATGCAAGCTGCATATAATCACTGTGCTCAATGGGTGGATTTATTGGTCCAATATTTGGATGATAACTTTCGTTTTGTGCAAGAGTATCTTACAAAACACGAGATGAATATTGACTTAATCCAACGTGAAGGCACTCCGCTTATTTGGCTTGATTTCCGAAAAATTCCATTGGCTCCCGATCAAATATTTCAGTATCTCATTAAAAAAGCCCATATTATACCCTACGATGGTAGGGATTTCACAGCGAATGGAGAAGGATTTCAACGCTTAAGCATTGGTTATCCTCGCAAAATATTAAAAGAAGGGCTCGATAGGATTAGGAAGGCAATCCAACTACTCTAAATCAAATATAGAGAGAGCGTTGAATTTAATAAAAAGTTAATTTAGGTTTGGTAAGGTGTGGCTAACCATTAAAAGTAAAATATCATGCTTGTTTTCAATTTTACTCTTTCCAAACACATTTTTTATATTTTCTCTAAAATTTCGAATAATATTTCGTTTTCAGGAATATCCGACATACTATCTCCGTAATAAGCATGCTGAATGATACCTGCTTTATCCACAACTAAAAGTCCCGGCATCCTTCCTCCCTTTAACAATTTTATCTCTTGGTTCAGCATTTTTGGTACCTTTTTTGAAGGATCGTAGAAGACTGGGTATTTCCGAGCATATTTTTCTTCTAATTTTTTTGCATTTTCTTCAGAATCGGCTAAAATTGGATAAAGGTAGGTATCCATTTGTTCAAATTTCTCATAATCTTTTCTTAAATGGGCCGCGTGCCATCTACAATAGGGTCAATTTATATTTCGAAACAATACAATTACTACTTTTTTCTTACCCTCTAGATCTCTTATATTTACAGATTCTCCTCTAGAATTTGGTAAGGAAAATTCTTGAATTTTCGTACCAACTAGTTGAAATTTATCTTTCAATAATTATCACGCAGAAAGGTTCTTCTAGAAGGTATTTATTGCATCAATAAAAAATTTACTAGTAACTTTCTAATCATTTTAAGACAAGAATAAATTATTTAATTTTAAAAAAAAATATTAATGAATATAAAAAAGTTATAATTTATTGAGAATCTCCATATTGGGCTTTCCATTTTGGGTCCTTAATTTGTAATTCTCTCCTCTGGACTTTTCCAACCATAGATTTAGGAATTTCTTCTATTATTTCAATTTCTTTCGGACACTTATAATGAGTTATATTTTTTTTACACCAAGAAATCAATTTAGTCTCGTTAATCTTTCCTTTTGATTCATCTTTAATTTGAACCCAAGCTTTTACTATTTCTCCAGCTTCTAAATCTGGTAAGCCTGCTACAGCTACTTCCAGGATATCAGGGTGACTTCCCAACAATTCCTCAACTTCTTTAGGGAAAACTGAATACCCTTTATACTTTATCATCTGTTTTTTACGATCTCTAATTACAATTTGCCCCCATTCATCCATATATCCGATATCACCAGTTAAACACCAAATACGTCCATCCCAAGTTTTAAGTGTCTCAGCAGTAGCTTTGGGATTATTTAAGTATCCTTTCATTACCTGAGGTCCATGAACACATATTTCTCCAGTGTATTCTATTCCATATCCTTTTAATGGTCCTTTGTTAAAATCTTCTGCATCGAATATAGCCCAATCAACTCCAGAATAGGGTAAGCCTATTGTTCCAGGAGTATCGGTTCCATCAAAAGGACCTGCACTTACAGCAGTAGTACATTCTGTAAGGCCATATGCTTCAACCAATTTACCTCCACTGACTGCTTCAAACTCATCCTTTACAGGTTTATGAAGTGG
The DNA here is from genome assembly GCA_011364975.1 of Promethearchaeota archaeon. GTDB lineage: Archaea > Asgardarchaeota > Lokiarchaeia > Sigyniarchaeales > SOKP01 > SOKP01. The sequence continues at coordinate 8,281 of RDOE01000065.1, forward strand.
ACCAGCGCCACTTACACATAAACGAAACATATTTTTAAGCCTTGGTTCTGGATTATTTTTTAAATAACGCGTTAATCCAATAAATAAATTTTCAACTCCTGGTAAAATAACTCCCTTTTCTGGTCCAACTTCTAAAATTGTATCGATAACATCTTTTAAAGATTCAGGAGGTCGTGGAAATAAAATATTATAATCTCCTCCTTCAATTACAACATTCTGGACTATTGTCATGCCAAAAGCATGAAACATTGGCAAAATTCCGATACAAGCCATCGGATGTTCAGCATCAGGCATCCACATTACATTTTGTTTAGCATTGCATACAGCATTGTAATGTGTTATAATAGCAGGTTTGGGAACACCTGTTGTTCCTCCTGTCATTAAATAAACTGCGGTATCGTTTACAGGATCAATTTCAACAGCGGGAATATCAACATCACCACGTTTATCACATACATCTAAAAACTTAAGAGCACCAGGAACCTCTCCAGTAGGAATAGTTCCGTCTTTAATTAGTTGTTCTTTTATTGCGGGAGGAATTGCTGCTAAATCAACAATACATGTTGAAATAATGAAATCGAATTTATGTTTGTCTTGTATCGGTTTAATTAATCCATACATTGCATCCATACAAATTAATGCTTTAGCATTTACTTGCTGAAGAACATTTAATATTTCAACAGGCTTATAAGTTGGGTTAATTGGGGTTACAATCCCACCCAACTTAACGGTTGCAAAATATGCGATTGTAAATTGAAAACTATTCGGAAGTAAGATAGCAACAACATCCCCTTTTTTTATCCCCTGTTTTGCAAGCGATGTTGCTAATGAATCAGTGTATTTTCGAAGAACCCGGTAATTCATAAAAGTTTTTGAAAACCACATACATTTATTTTTAGCAAACTCTTCCGTTTTTTGATCAAACCAATCTCCTAAACTAATTACGGGAAATTCGGGATGTTTAGGAACACCCTCTTGGTATTTCTTAAACCAAGGTTTAGAATCATCTACATACCATTTAGGTATTGTCATTTTTAACAATCCATTTTTTATTTTTTTTTAGTAGAATTATATTTGATTTTTGTTTATATAAAATTGATTGTTTCAATCCTTCTTTACTTTAGGATATATTTAAGAAATAACTCGAGTAATTTTTAGAAGACCTATTAAAGGTTTGATTTTCAAAATATATGAGAAAACTAATTATAAGATCTATGAATAAGTTACTTAATTTTAAAGGAGTAATTATTATGAGTAAAAAATACGAACATAGAGTAGAGCATCTTAAGGACCATAAACATGATAAAGAAGAGAATCGACATCACGATGAAATAAAGCCATATTCGGCAAACAATACAGTAAGTCAACTAAAAAAAGCGGAAAAAAAATTTCATAAAAAAATTGATGAAAGCGAATATACTTGGTTATAAATAAAAATAGAACCGTCTAACAAACCTATTTTTCAAAAAAATTTAATTAAAAAAGAGAATTTTAATTTCACGGGTAAAGTTACGTAAATAAATAGGAAAAAAGCGAGAGTTTTGCCTAGACCCAACTAGTATTGTTATCAAGATTTAGGATACCATTTCTTTATTAAATTATATCTTTTAATATATCTTAGTAAATAAAGCGAAAGAACGAATGTAATTATGTCCTCGATATACCATATCAACTCACTCATTGTAAGAACAAAATTATATTGCCAATTACCTATTGAAATAACACCTATATCTATTATGGGTATCCAAAAAAAGTCAGGAGCTCGTATTAAAACCCAAGGATAAAATAATTCAATATATGAATGCGAGGGAAGATCTATCAATAGATGTGTTAAACCACCGAGTAATGAAGAATAAAAAGCTATAATAAAAAATCTTTTGTCATATTTCTTCCTATTTAGCATATACCAATCATCGATTCCGAAATATTTTAATTGCTTAGAAATAAATCCCTCTCCCTTAGCATATTTTGATATCCTTGGTCCGATATGGCTACAAAAAAGAATTGTTAATAGTATAGTTAAAGGTATTGTAATAATAAAAAGCCCCAAAAAACTGTGAGTTATATTTATAAATCGAGTGGAGAAAATTAGATCGATTGGGCCATTTATGTCAACAACACAAGCCCCAAGGCAAATTGCAGTTCCATCAATCCACTTTGGAAATTTAATTTTAATTAATAATCCTGGTGCTTGATGAGAGATTACTGGATTAGGCATAAGCTAAAATCTCAATATCTGTATTTGAAAATAAGCCAATTATGCTAAATAAATATTTCTTTTGGGTTTATTTAGATATTTTTAATTTGATGCAAAGTGTAAAAAGCCGCGGGTATGAGCCAAATCTGCTGAGCAAACAACATTACCCATTCAAGGAATGGCTCTGTAACTATTGGTGGAGGATTGAGAAATAATAACCCTGCCACAAAAGGTCCTATTATCATATATAATCCTAAAAATCGCGGACAGATTGCTTTTTTCAATGTTATAGTGATCCCTTCAAAGAGAGCCCCAAATATTAAGCCTGTAAAAACTAATACAGAAAAGATAAAGTGTAGGTTAAATTGGGTTGTTCTATCAACACTAAAAATACCAATACCAAACAAACCAATTGATCCTACAAGAAGGAAAAATAATCCTAAAATAGCGTTGAAAACAATAATTAAATGAAAGAACCTTTTAAGGAATTTCTCATTTGAGTCTAAAATAATCTTTGGAGAATTTAGTATAAGAAATTTAAAATTATAGAGGAAAGCAGGAATGATTAAGATGGCTCCAGTCATTACAATTATATCAAACAGGTAAGGGACAGGTGTAACGTTTAAAGAACCTAAATCACTTATATATTGATTCCATATAGTATACCCTTGAGGACCAACTAATGTTGCAATTAACACACATATAGCTAAACCAGGAATAAAAGTAAATAGATTGATTCTTATTGTAAGTTTGACAAGGTTAGGTTCCACAAGCAATTTATAAAATCGTTTAAAATAGAGCACATTCATTTTTTTAAGCTCAGGGGAATTGATTAAAGTAATTAAGTTTTGATTATTCTAAAAATAATTTTTCCTTTTCAATAAAAGACTTATAGTAATATGAATTTTTTGAAAGTTTAATTCTACTAATAAAAAGAAAGGCAATCAGATAAAACAATCCCATGGAAAGAAAGACAATTGTAATGGCAAACGGATTTTCTTCATTATTACCGGAAAGGAGAGCACCAACAAAAATCGAGGCAAAAGCAGGACCTAATGAGTTAATAAAAGATGATAATCCATAATAAGAACCGGAAATTTTGGACATAGACACATCCAAATTGGATTCAAAATTTTGATCAGCAGCTTCATGAACAAGAGATGCCATTATCGGTATTGAAAAGAGGGGAAAAGCGTACATAGAACCTAATACAGTACTCCAAGAGAGAATATATAGGAATAAATTAAATTCATAAGGTAAATTACCGAATAGGAAAAAGAGATCGATGATAGAGCCAAAAATTGCGAATAATAAGCAAATAGAATATGATTTTAAGATATAAGATTTTTTAAGTACTTTTTTCCATATAAAATACCACACAAATTTTCCAAGTATCGAAATGACTATATAAATATAAAATTGGGCTGATTGGAATTGCATCACATATGTTTGAAAGGGGAAAACTAATAAACCAACAATTTTTCCACTAACACCGGTAAAGAAACCTGCAAATATTAATTTAAGGTAATTTTCGTCTTTAATAGGTATTGACATACGTTTAAAAGCATCAAAAACTTTTACTTTTTCAAATTGATGGTTGGAATTATTATTATGAAAACTTTCATCAACAGATAGAAAAATTAGTATCACAGTTATTAACCCAAATATTGAACATGATATTCCAATCACAGGTATAAAAAATAAGATTACTTCACCTGAAGGTTCCCACCACTTGACATTTGCAGGATCAGTTAAAAAGCTTTGAACTATTAGTGGGAGCATTAAAGCTACAATAGAAGCAATAATTTGAAAGGCTGACGAGATCGCAGCCAATTTCTCTCTATTTTTTAATGTTTGAGATTGTTCTGGCAACATAGAAACATAAACATTATAAATAAGAGCACGGAAAATAGATCTTATAATGGTAATAATCCAAAAGAAGCTTGCTGTTGGTAAAAAAAGAGAATTACCTTCGGGACAATAGGGAGGAAACCATATTAATATAGTTGTAATAAACCATATTGGTAAGCCTATGAGTAAGTAAGGACGACGCTTTCCATACTTGCCCGGTTTTTTATTATCAACTAAAACTCCAAAAATGATGGCAAAGACAGAACCTATAACTAATTGAGCAGTTACGCCTATTGATACTAATAATGCGTTAAGATTTACCGTGTACACATAGAATTGGAAGAGAAATACACCTGTGAACATGTTTGGTAGTGTAAGACCTAAATCCCCTAGAGAGTATCCTAATAGACGTTTTCCATGTAATTCCCGAGGTTTAACTAAATTACTCATAGTATTTATAATTCAAATAGTTAGATATGAAAAAGGGGAAATATTGAAAAAATTTTCCATTACAAATTTTATTCAATACATATTTCTTTATGATTTTAACCATTAAGGTTTGCCACAACACACTTTAAATTTTTTTCCGCTACCGCAAGGACAGGAATCATTTCTACCCACTTTTCTTAATTTAAATGTAGTAAGGCTTTCTATTTTATTTCTCAATTTATAATTTTCGGCAATAGAGGCAAATTGAGGGAGAGTTCGAGTATAAAAAATTTTCCATCCTTCACAGAGTATACTTATTTGCCTGCTTTTATTTGGCGACGCATAACGAAACTTTTGGCAATCTCCATGGCATAAAGACAAGTATGGACATTTATCACATTCTAAATTCCAATTTGCTTTTTGCGTCCCAAAATCTTCATAAATTTTAGATTTCGTTAATTTTTCCCAATTATGTGTTTTTATATTTCCTAATAATAAATCATCCCTTACAAAGAAGTCACAAGGATATACCCCACCATCATATTCTACTACAAAATATTGTCTACAATCCTCCTGCATTTGACAAACGTTATATTTACCATAAACCAAATATTCCATGATGGAGTCGAATAATCGAATTGAAACCCGATTAATATCTTCCTTTATCCATTCTTTAAATAGTTCAGTAAGAAATAATCCCCACTGTTTACCGGTTATAGAGAAGGGTTGAAGAGTTCCATTCTCACTAAATTCTACGCAAGGAATATACTGATGATAATAGAAATCGTTTTGAATAAAGTAGTGGTAAATTTCACTTGCTTTTTCGACATTTTGACTATTTATTAAAGATAATATATTGAACTCTACACTATTATTTCTTAAATGCTCAATTCCTCGCAGAACCATTTTATGAGTTGGTTTCATACCAATTGTTTTGCGATAATGATCATGAAGATAATCAGGTCCATCAAGACTTACTCCCAGAAGAAATCGATACTCTGCAAGAAATTTGGCCCAATCCTCAGTGATAAGCGTTCCATTAGTTTGTAGTCCATTACTTATAGTAGCACCTGGAGGAGCATATTTCTTCTGAAATTCTACAGCTTTTTGAAAGAATTTTAAACCCATAATCGTAGGTTCTCCACCTTGCCATCCAAAAGTATAATGTTTATCTTGGTTAGTGCTCATATAACTCTTGATCATGAGTTCTAAGGTTTCCTCAGACATTCGAGGATTTGAGCTCTGCTGATTCAAATGATTAATATAGAAACAATAATCACATCTAAGATTGCAATCCGCAGAAGCAGGTTTTATTAAGATTGAGAAGGGTTTCATTCTTTTCAATGATTTAAAATACTCTAATTAAAATAAAATTTTTTAGAAATTTAGGTTTTTCATTCAAAATAATTTCTTAAGGGCTGATTTGTTTTATTGACTATTTAATTTGCTGAAATCGTTTGAAGTTTGAGATTTGTATAGCGCATTCTTTTCTTGATGTAATATAATAACTTTTTGATGCAGTTCTTCAAGAACTTTTCCATGTAAAGGAAAGAAATAAATACTGATAAGCCCTGCCAAGTTGATTATCGAGGGAACAATAAGTAATAGAAATTTTATCCCTATTGAAGCACTCGGTAATTGCATTGGAGCATCACGAACAAATCCAAAAAGAAGTAATACTGAGGTGCCTATAATTGGTCCTATGCTCTCTGCGATTTTATTAAAGAAAGCATTGGTTCCTAATATTAAACCTTCCCTCCGTTCATTATTCAGAACTTCATCTTCATCAGTGACTAACATCATTACGGGATAATCAAATAACATGAATCCTGATACAATTGAGTTAATAGTCATAAAAATCCATATTAAAATATCCACTCCTGGTAATAATATTATGAAAAAACCAATTGTATTTATAGAAATTTGGATTATTCGCCCCCATATTATCAATGTTCGCATTTCCTTCTTCATGGAAAGCTTTTTGTATAGTAAAAAACCGATTAATGCAACAAATGTACTTAATATATAATAAAGTAAAGATGCTGTGGTAATATCTACGCCCAGAATATATATATAAGCAAACATAAAGCTTAGTCCTAATGCTAAATTAAGTTGATTGAAAACTCTAAATAAGGTCATTGAGATATAGGATCTTGTTTTAAGAACTTCTTTCAGTGCTCTTAATAGTGGGACGGTATCTTGATTAATATATAAAGCAGGTCGTTCCTTAAGAATTGAACCTATATAATAATAACAAACTCCACAAATTAATGCACAAATTCCAGTAAAAATTTGAAACGTTAATAGTCCTGAAGCGTATATCAAAAAAGCTAATAAAACAGGGAAAGCACCAACTATTTGAAAATATTGATTATTCAATGCCATCTTGTTTCTTTCATCATTGCTTTCAGTCAGTTCAGGCATTAAGGCAAGCCAAACCAACCATACTAACGACAGCATCATATCAAAAGCACAAATAGATATGATAAACTGAAGGAAGATCAAAATTTGATTTGAATAACTCCAAGGAAACCAAGTTAAAAAGAAAATAATTGCCCATAGGATACCACCCCATTTAATATATATTAGTCGTCGGCTCCCCCATTTTCTAACATTTGTCTTATCTGTGAGTCTGCCAAAATAAAAGTCATTTAAAGAGTTTACAACAGCATATATTGCTTGTCCAATAACAAAAAGTGTTTGTTGTAATTGTAAATCGTCCCAAAAGTAATTAACATAAGTTAAACCAAAGATACCTGCTAAAATGATATTAGGTAAATTAGTTAAAGAATATAAAATTCTTTCTTTTTTTGTTAGATTATAGCTTTCTCTCCCTCGTTTAATTTGAACTTCATGGGTTGACAGATCAATACCCCTTTATGCTTGTTTTTAAAATATAATAAAAATTTCAACTTTACTTTTTAAAAAGGTTATGACTATTGACTTTTTAATCAATGATTTTATAACATTAAAAAATTAATGATTAGGTTGTTTTTCTGATTGTAAAATACCATGATTTAATCGGTTATTTGTATGACTGCTAATGCATTTAAATTAGTATAAAATTTGGCTAAATTGCGTTTCTTCATTTCATTAAGTAAATCTTCATATTCAAAAGCAAGATCATCAACTAATCTTTCGATCTTTTTTATATCTTTTCTAATAAAATTGATTTGTTCCTCTAACTCCTGAATTTTCTCTAAGCGCTCCTTCTTTTTGCTTTGATCGGTTAATTTTTCAATATTGAGCAACTGTTTTTCTGTGGGTCTCTTTTTTTCTTGGCGTTCCAATGTTTTTTTCAAGGTTTCCAATCTAAGATAGAACATTCTTTTTCGGTATTCATAGATTTTCTCTTTTTTAATTTGTTCCTTCTCAAAGATTTTTTCATTTAATGCTTTTATCTCTTTTTTCCAAAGGGAAGTTTTCAACTTTACTCGATCCTTAGCTTTAATTCTTAAGGAATCAAGCAGTTTAGGATTTATAGGTTCAAAATCGTCTAACTTAATGGTCAGATCAAACAATTTCGCAAAATTATTAATATCTAATAACGTATCGGGTAGATTTATAAGTTCTAGAAGGTATCCTTGAAATTTAACATTGAAGATGAAGAGATATAATTGATTATGAATTCGAATTTCATTCTTCAAAAATTCAGGAAGTAATTTTTCTTTTACTTTTAATACAGTAAAATTACCTTTGAAAGAAGTAGATTTGCAAAAATCTATAATAGAATTTATCAAAGGATGACCTAAAGCAAAAAAGTCGATATCTTCCCTTTCTCGAGCCAATTCTAAATTAAAGGTACCAACATATTCTTCTTGTAGCTTATAATTATCATTAAAAGCCTCCATTAATGTGATTTTTATTAGATTATTACTTTTCTTAGCCTCTGGTTTCAGAACTTCATTTATGCTAGCTATAGTTCCATAATTGTGATTTTTAAGGTCTAAAAAATATTTTGTCAGCAAGAATAATTCATTATGAGACAATTTTACCTCTTGACATGCTTCTAATGAGGTTATTAAATCATCTATCTGGAAGGATTTTTTATCAATCAATAAATCATCCAGCTGCATTTCCATTTCTTTAGCTTGTTTGACTTCAAGATCTAATTTTCTATTAAATTCATTCAATTTTTTTCTTCTAGATCCATCCTCCTCTGTAAAAATAATAGCCTTAATATCTTTCTCGATAGTTCCGATAATGGGTTCTAAATGACCAATAGACTCCTCGAATAAATGTATTCTTTTATCTAGTGCAAAAATAATATCAGTTTCGATTGTACCTTCGAGATAAAAATTATAAATATAGATTTCTTTTGATTTTTGACCAATTCTATCAAGACGTCCAATCCTTTGTTCTAATTTCATAGGATTCCAAGGTAAATCATAATTAATTAGTACTCTAGCAAATTGGAAATTTCGCCCTTCACCACCTATTTCGGTTGATATCAGGATAGATAATCCTTTATGATTTCGGAACCTTTCAACAGCATTATCTTTCTCTTCTTTATTCATTCCGCCATAAAAGATTTCAACATAATAATCTTCCTTTTGGGATTCAAGAGAATACTTTAAATGGAAGACGGTATCAACAAATTGACTAAATATTATAATTTTTTCATAGGGATTTTGTGCATGAATTTGTTTGACTAATTCTATTAATTTAATAATTTTAGAATCATATGGTAAATCCTTTAACTTATTGTAAAATTCTTTTAATATTTTTTCTTGGTTTAATAAATCAAGTGCACTCTCATTAGGCTCTTTTTTGTTTTTTTCAATAAAAGAATAGGCAAATTCAGTATCTAAATATTCATCTTCTAATTCGGATTCGAAAAATTCTGGATCCTCTTCAATTAATTCATCTAAATCAACCGAAATAGTTTTTAAGCGCTGAATTTGTTCTAATCTTCTTTCAAGACTTTTCAAAAATGCGGCTTTAGAACTAGTGAGAAGTTTTTGTAAGGTGGTAATTACAAAGCCAATTCCTACATTCTCTTTGCTAATTGAGGAATTGTATATTTTAGCTAAATATAATCGAATTTCCTTGTATAATTCCATTTCTTGTTTAGAAGGGTTAACCAGTATCGTTCTAACAATACGTTTATTCAAGAGAGTTTCTGCAAAAACGTTTTTTTTGCGATTTCTAATAAGAAATTGAGAGAGTGTATGATCTTTTTCAATTCTCTTTAATAAATTTGATTTAAACGAATTTTCATTCAATTTATCAAGAACGTCACTATCTGATTCTTTTTTGCCAATATAATTAAGATCTCGAAGTAATTTGAAAGTGTTTTGTACTTCAAATTTATTCAATTTGTCAATTTGGTTTAAATTTGAAACTAATAAGTTTATAAAAGGCATATTTTTTCTAAAATGCTCAAAATTAGAAAAATTATCGAAAGCTTCCCGCTGTATTAACTCAATAAGAGAATATAACTCGAAAGAGTGAAGTTGTAAAGGGGTTGCAGAAAGTAATAACATAGATTCAGTAGAAATACTCAATCTACGTGATAATTCAAAATTTAATGTCTCCCGATAATTTTCTGTCGCTGCGTTCATCAAGTAACGCCTTAAATGATGAGCCTCATCAAAAATGACAATATCCCAAGAAATTTGTGATAATAATCCCGCATATTTTCTATTTCGTGCAAATTGAAGAGAACAAATGATTAGATTATTATTATAAAAAGGATTAATATATGTTTCTTGAGTTTTA
>RDOE01000066.1 GCA_011364975.1 Promethearchaeota archaeon
GAATAATGGACTACACTCAATTCAATTATTTGCAAACGATACAGTCGGAAATCATTATTTTTCTGAATTACGGTATTTTACGATGGAAACCAGTGGACCATCAATATCTATTCTTTCTCCATCTCTTAGTCAGTATTTTGGAACTAATCCTCCAGACTTTAGTCTTAATATCCAAGGAGTCAATCTCGATAAAAGGTGGTATAGTTTAGACGGAGGATTAACAAATATTACTTTCAATTCCAATACTGGAACTATTAACCAAATTGAATGGGATAAGGCATCACATGGTTCTGTATCAATAACATTTTATATATATGATTTATTTAGTCGATGGGGTTTTACAAGTATAAATATTAATAAAGATTTGAATCCTCCAACGACAAATATATATTATACTGCTTATAGTGCTCCGAATAAAGTCATAAGTTCTACAACTTTTACACTTTTAGCAACAGATAATTCAGAATCGGGAGTATCGTTGAGAAGATATAAAGTGAACGATGGCCCATGGCAATCTTATATAGGACCTTTTACGCTTGCAAGTTTAAGTTTAGGAAATTATACTATCTCCTATCAATCTGTAGATAATGTGGGAAACGTAGAAACAGAAAAATATCTAGAAGTTCAATTGATATCAACACCAATACCTCCTCCCCCTCCTCCAGATCTTACATTTATAATCTATATAGTAATTGGGATAGCAATAGCACTTTTTGGTATGATATATCTTAAAGTGATCAGACCAAAAACAGCAGATTCACGTGCGAGGAAGAAGGAGGTAAAAATGGAAAGAACTCGCCTAAAATCCGAACTATTAGAGCAGCAGAGTAGAGAGCAAGAGCGGTTAAGGCAAATCTTAATTGAACAGAAAAGGTTGGAACGAGAAAAAGTAATTCAACAGCAAATGGAACAAGTTCGTTTTGAGAAAGAGCGATTAGAGCAAATTAGAATAATGAAGGAATTAGAAAAGCAAAGCCAAGCTGAATTGATAAAAAAACAACGACTTGAAGAAGAACACGCGATAATTGAAAAAATTAGGAAAGTAATGAATGTCTCCACGAGAGTTAAAATGGATACATTAAAAGATTATCTTAAAATGGATACAACCACTTTCAATCAAAAAATTTTTGATTGGGCAGCACAATTTAACTTTACAATCGATGGAGATTACCTAAATATAAGGAAAGAAAATGTATCAGATTTCATAGATGAGTTAGAAAAACAATTCTCAAGCTGGAGAAGAACAGAAGAAAATCAACTCGATAAATTATAACATAAGCAGAGATCTATTTATGTTATTTTAAGTTCAATATTTTTTTTTGTATGTTAATTACATCTAAAATTCCTTTTTCTCCAATATCTAAAATTTCGTTCAATCTTTCCCGAGAAAACGGGTCACCTTCAGCAGTTCCTTGAACTTCAATTAGTTCTAAATCCTCGTTTACTACAAGATTGAAATCAACATCTACCTTAGAATCTTCTTCATAATTCAAATCTAATAATATTTTATCGTTTTTAATTCCAAGAGAGATAGCAGCGGTTACCTTATAGTCGGGGAATTCATAGATCATCTGTTCGTTATACATATAATTTAAAGCATCAAAAACTGCAACGAAAGCGCCAGTTATGGAAGCACATCTGGTTCCACCATCTGCTTGAATTACATCACAATCCACTTTTATTGTACGTTCCCCAATTTTATCAAAATTAAAGGCAGCTCTCATACTTCTTCCAATCAGTCTCTGTATTTCATGCGTACGACCTTTTATTCTCTGCCTTTCCCGTTCCCTTTGGTTCCTAATTTGAGTTGCTCGAGGGAGCATATTGTATTCCGCGGTAATCCACCCTGTTCCGGTATCCATTAAAAATCGAGGAACGGATTCTTCGACTGTAACTGCGACAATTACTTTTGTATCTCCTTGAGTGATTAAAACCGAACCTTCAGGGTATTTTAAATAGTTACGTTCTATTGTAGTTTTTCTAATCTCGTCAAATTTTCTGCCATCGAGCCTTAAATTTCCTTGCATAGCTTCTAGACCAAATTATTCTTTATTACAAAATCCTATGAAAAATGTTATGAATAAAAATAAGTGACTCATTTATGTAAAATATAGATAATTAAAATAGTTTTAGAAAAAGAGAATTGAATCAATATATTGATTGCATAATACTTCTACTTAAATGGGTAGGTACCTAAAACCTTATACCAGATTACGTTTGCTTTCATTTGTTCTAATACATCTTTCACTTTTGTATCTTCTTTATCCCCCTCAAAATCCATGAAAAAAATGTATTCCCATCGACCTTTTCTCCTTGGTCTTGATTCAATTTTTGAAAGATTAATTTCAGCATCAGAAAAGATCTTCAATACCCAATATAATGCACCGGGTACATGTTTTGTGACAAAAACAATGGATGTTTTCATTTTCTCAGTTTTAATTGGATTTTCTGTTTTAGATATTATTAAAAATCGTGTAAAGTTTGAGGGCTCATCTTCAATTTTCGAACTTAAAACTTTCAATTCATATACTTCCGCAGCAAATTCTGTACCAATTGCAGCATAAGATTTGTCCTCTAACTTTCTAATTCTTCTTACTGCTTCAGCAGTAGAGCTTACATCGATTAAATTGGCATTGGGTAAATTTGCCTTCAGCCATGATCTTGTTTGAGCAAAAGCCTGAGGATGAGAAAAAATATTTTTTATCTGAGAAAGCTCTGAATCCTTTATACCGATAAGATTTTGAACAATTCTTAACTCTATTTCTCCTTGAATGAATAGTTCTTTTTCAATGAGCATGTCTAAGGTTTCTCTAACGGTACCTTGAAGACTGTTTTCAATAGGTACCACTCCAAATTCAAGTGTATCTTTTTCAATGTTTTCAAATATCTCTTGAGTAGTGTTATATGATAAAAATTGCGTTCCCGCTTTTGGGAAAAATTCAAGAGCTGCTTGGTGTGTAAAAGTACCCATTGGTCCTAGATATCCTACCTTGGCAATTGTTCCTTGAATTCCTCGGCTTGCACTAATAATCTCTTTCCAGATTGCTTCAATTCCCTCTTTTCTAAAGATAGTGGACTTGGTTTTGAGCCTCTCAATGACTTCCTTTTCTCTTTCAGGTTGTAATACTTCTAAATTGAGTTCTTTCTTTAAGTTCCCTAACCTTAACGCTATATTACCTCGCTCATTCAAAAGATCCAATAATTTATCATCAATACTGTCAATCTTTTTTCTTATATCTTCCAATTCTGTTGTATATTTATCTTCTTCACTCAATATGATCCCATTTTTGATTAATTGAATTTAAATAAAGATAATTAACTTAAATAAATTTTTGTAAGTTTAATTCAAATCCCGCAACGGGAAATTCTAATTTGAAATTTAAAAGAACTTCAGGGTGAATTTCACCGATCTCTCCTACTTTCGTCTTTTTATAATAAATCTCTCCGTACCTTCCCTCAATATATGTCGGATTTGTTGAGGGTTTAATTGTATAATCATTACTCAATCCGAGAGAATTCATAATATAATCTAAAGCTGATCGAATTTCAGTAAAATCAGCATCTTCATGATACGAGACTGCCGATAAGTGTACCTCTCTTTTAGCTCCAGTTTCTTCTTTCGAAGCTAATAGTAAAATGTCCCCCACTTCAAAAATTTTTATTGGTTTTTCCTCGGATCGATTAAAGCGAAGGGTTTCCATTAATTTAGGTAAAATTGCTGTACGAGTAGTATCATATTCTTTGGATACTGGATTTGCAATTTGAATTAAATTATCTATTTTGAACTCTTGTTTCATAGAATGGTAATTTCTTTCTGAATTGGAAAGAATAAAATTAAGAACCTCTAAATACCCTGCCCCGATCATAATTATTCTAATCTTATTTTGAAATGATTGAATCGGATGATATTCTCCAATTCCCCCCTCTCTAATTGTTTTGGGGATATTATAATACCCATACCCAATAGCTACTTCTTCAGTAAAATCTACGGAATGCATTATATCTCCACGAAATGCTGGAACTTCGACTTCTATATATCCTTTCTTTTTAGATTTTGCAGCATTCATTCTGACTTTCTTCAAACATTTAATTATTTCTTCATTAGATAACTTAAGACCTATAAAACTATTGATATAATCCGCGTTTATTTCCCATTTTTTAGCATCGAGATTTGGAGTGACAATCTCTTTCTCTCCTTCATAAATAACTTTAACAGATTCAATTTCTGCTCCCATATCTGATAATGTAGTTGAGAGTATATTCAATGCAAGGTTTATGGCGTTAAAGTCAGTACCCGTTAAATCTAAGAAAAGATTTTTTGTTTCATCTGTAACTGTGGTCAGTTCACCATTGATGATAGGAGGAAACGAAAGTACTTCATTGTTTTTATCAAAAATTATAGGATAAACCTCTTTTCCTTCAAGAATATGAGCATATTCAATTCCTTTATCGTGTAGTAATAAAATTTCTTCTAGATTCATTGGATATCCATCACCATGTAAAGGAACAAAACTTACTGAATCAGGCTTTACTGCTGTGTACCGATATGGAGGAGCTACTTTATCTAAATCGTGAACTCCTATTGCAACTTTTTTTCTACCTCGACCAACAGCCCAGTGAAGATGTTCTTGAATATTCATTAAGGTGGCTACTTCTTCTTCATCTAAATCTATATTTCGAATGACTCCACATACTATGTAGGGTCTTACTTTTTTTACACTTGGATCTACATTTAATATTACTTTACCCGGAGTTATGTTAAATTGAGGCAACCCAAGTTCTACTTCGTAATATCCTTTTAAAGCTCGAGCTATTCCCTCTGGGCTTGAAAAATCTGGTCTATTTGGATTATATTCAACCTTTAATGTTTGTTCTTCTTCATTAATATCTTCAAGATCTAAACTTATCCATTGGAGATCGTATTCCAAATCTTTAAGTGATAATTTTTTGCCTACTAATCTCTCTAACCGGTCTATTTTCAATTCTAAAGTCGGCATACTTTTTAAACCTCCTCTTAGTAAGACTGATTCCTCAACCATTTAATTGGATTTATATACAAATCTCTTATATCTTCCCGTTCATAATATAACATCGCAATTCTTTCCAAACCTTGACCCCAGGCTAACACTCTCGTTGGTTCCTTTATACCCCAAGGATAGGTTACCTCTGGACGAAAAATCCCAGACCCTCCCATCTCTAACCACTGACCTAATTTATCATAATACACCGAGACTTCCATGCTTGGTTCTGTGTATGGAAAAAATCCTGGTCGTGTAACGATTTTTTTAAATCCCATTTTCCTATAAAATTCTGATAATAATCCAATTAAGTCACCTAAATTTGCATTATCATCTATTACAATCCCTTCTACTTGAGTAAATTCTGCTAAATGAGATTTATCTACCCTTTCATTGCGAAATACTCTATCTATACAAAATACTTTGATAGGTGGGGTATCATTATTGTTATAATATTCCGCTAATCTTCTTATAGTTGTAGCTGTAGTATGGGTTCTAAGAACTGTTTGCTTGGCTATATTTTCATCCCAATTATACCCCCATCCTGTAGAATTTGAATCTCCTCCATTTTCATGGGTTGCCTTCACTGCTAATACACGATCTTTTGCGGGTAATTTTGCTACTTTTGGAATATTCAAATAAAATGTATCTTGAAGTTCTCGAGCCGGATGATCCTGAGGTTGAAATAATGCATCAAAATTAAAGAAAGCACTTTCTATTACCGGACCACGTATTTCAGTAAATCCCATTGATATAAAAATCTCTCGAATTTGGTTAATGAGATTGATAACGGGATGTATCTTTCCTGCTTTTAGCGTTGGGCCTGGTATTGTAATATCAAACGGCTTTAAACTGACAGTACTCCATTCACCAGAACTAAGCATTTCAGCTGTGAGTTTACTTACTTGCTTTAATTCCTTTATATCGGATAATTTTATTTTTTTACCTTTTTCTGTTAAATAAATGACTCTTTGAGTTTTGCTCATCCTTTTAATCAGTTTTCGCTTGTTTAAAATATCCAGATTAGTTGTTTCTTCAATAGATAATGAGCCATAATCCATAATCGAATCATCGTGAAATTTGCTCAAAAATTGTTCTAAATCTGTTTTAGGAAAACTTTCGGTCATTAGAAATATTTTATTCTCTCCTGATGCTTTACTTTGTGCAATCCATCTATTCTTTTTCATGTTTGTAATACCAACATAAAAAATTGGCCTCGGTAAGTTTGATGATTTAAGTAAATCATCCATCTCAATTTCTTTGATATCTTTCTCCACAAATATATTTAATAATTGCCGTTCAGGCAATCCTTTTTTTAGATAGGACATCCCTTCCTCAGTTAAAGTCACTTGATTTATTTCCGATTCACGAAATCCAGCAAGATCGTGTGCTATCAAATCATTAATAGCAGACATAAGAACTATATAATCAATATCCAATTCTTTTGATAATTTTGAAGCTAATACATCTGTATTTTTGTTCTTAAGGATTTTTAGAATGTCAATAACTTGCTTTTTTAATTCGATTGGCATAACAAAAGTTCAAAAATATTATATTTTTTTCTATAGGTTTTTAAAATATTTAACTTATTTAAATCTTTCGCGGAGAATAGCGCTTTTCTTGAGCCTATCTTAAAATAGAACAATTCTAATGTGTTAAACCATGTAGGATCTCTAACTTTTATAATTGAATTTTTAATAATGCCGCAGCCAAGGGATTAATTTGTAAGAAAGCCCTTTAAACCCTTGGCAGGTTAAAATGATTGAAGAAAAAGCTAACTTGATAGAGTTCTAACAGATCTACTAACTTATACTTTTGATTCATCAATAACTCTTCTCAAGTGCAGTTTTAATTACTTACTATAATTATTTTTTTCCTAAAAAATTTTGCGGCTATTCTAATTTTTCTCGTATATTTGTTGAACTAATTAATCTATTGTCTTTATCCTTTAACATAGGAATTACAACAAGAATTAATGGTACCATCCCCTTTTTTTCACGGGCCTCATTTAATTTTATGCCATTCTCATAAGTTTCTTGGCTTACCACTAAAGCTTCATATTCTGGATCGAGAGCATATCCAGTCATTTGTTCCCAACTTTTTATAGTAACTATATTTACTCGATTTAAATCTGAAATTGAAGCGATATAATCTTTAAGCTTTTTTTTTCTAACTTCAAAGCTTTCTAAATGAGAGCCATATTTTTTATTTTTTAACAAATCTTCAGAAGTTAAACCAATTTCTATAAATTCAGAGACTGATAATGCTATTTTTATTAGCAATTTATGACCATCGTGTAAATGGTCAAAAGTTCCGCCTAGCCCAACCTTTTTAAAAATTAGGATACACCTTTCAAACTAAGACTTATATACTTAATTAGTTAGGTTTTATTAGTAGTTTTGTCTTTTTTTGGTTTAGTTTTTTCTTTTTTCGCTTTTTCTTTTTCAGTCATTTCTTTTGTAGGCTTTTTTAGCTTAACACTATAAATCTGTGCAATTTTCATAGGTTCAGTACATTTTTGGCAAGATTCTGTCATTTTAAAGACGTAATCTCCTTGCTTATAGTGTCTTACAGAAGTAATATTGCATAAGCTGCATTTTATAATGGTTAGCGTTTGTCTAATTGGCTCTGCGGGTTGTTTTTGAATTTGAATTAATGTAGATCCAAAACAAATTAATGTAAAACCAATAAAGAAATTGGTAGTAGAGTCTTGTCCTCCAAGATATATAAATAAAGCTCCAATTATAATTAATGCAACTAGAAGTAAGTTCTTTAACACATTTTTAAGAGAAATCCCTTTTTCTAAAATCTCCTCGTCGTCTTCTTCATCAATCATAAGTATCGTGTAATATTCTTATCCTTTTCTTATAATGTATACTCTATAATAGAAAAGAATATAAGATTAAATAAATTTTGTTATTATGAAAATTTAATAGATTTAGCTTTTTAATTACTAAAATTATTTACAGAAAAGATAGGATATAAATGATTTACAATTTAATGCAGTTAGGTCAAAACCAGACCGATCCTCTTGGGTTGCTATTGAATGTGCTCTGGTTTGTCATGATTTTCATTTCTATTTTCTATGGCACTAAAATCCAGGCTTATCGTTCACAAAAGGAAGTAGAAAGTGGATTGAGTAAAATTAAGAAATGGGATGATGATTGCAAACAAATTCTACTTACTAACTTTCGTAAATTCGCAGATAAAAAAGAAACTGATAAGGATTTAATGTTAAAGTTAGAAGATGTACTTACATTTATAGCAATCACTCCAGTTGATCTTGATCCCTATGGTATTATTCCAAAAATCGATCATATTCTTGATGTGAGAGATGACCGATTCAAGAATGAAGTTAAAACATTGGCACCTAATGTAGAGTCTGGAACGCCTGAAGCACAAAATCTTGAAAATGTCCTCGAAGCCGCCATGGCTGTAGATTATGTATACAGGTTAGTTAAACATTTCTTAATCCTTGGAAAAAAATCGAAGTCATATATCTTGCTTATGCAAATCTCTATGCAGATGTCGTTAATACTTGCGATGGCAAAAAGTTATTATCATGCTACTAAAGCATTCGCTGAAGGAAGTCCTATTGGAGATGCCCTGGGTCCGATGGTAGCTGGAAGTTTTATAAGAAATGTATCAGAAAAAGATGATATTGAAGCTTTGGAAATTGCTAAGGACACTATTGTACAAGAAGTTGATTTTGAAGGTAGAGATATATATGTTGTGCGAGCTAAAGGACCTGGAGGAACTGTTGGAAAACCAGGAACCGCCATCAAAAAATTAATTGAAGAACATGGAGAGAAAATTACTCGAATCTTCATGATCGATGCTGGATTGAAACTTTCTGGAGATAAAACAGGGTCGATAGCAATAGGAGTTGGTGCTGCAATTGGCGGGATAGGTGTAGAAAAATTCTATATTGAAGAATCGTCTACTAATAAGGCAATTCCGATTGATGCTTTGATTTGTAGACAATCATTAGAAGATGCAATTACTACTATGAAGCGACCAATTACTCAATCAGTCATTCCAATCGTTGAGAAAATAAAAATGGGAATAAGAAAGCGTACCGAAAAGGGCGCTAAAGTTATTATAGCTGGAATCGGCAACACCATAGGAATAGGAGTATAATTTTTTTATAAATTATATAATTTTAATCTTCTTTTAAGATATAATTCTTTATTTAGTACTTTTACTTATCATAAATATAATAATTTCATAAAAATCAATCTAAGTAATAATAGTTAGAAGGTGAAAAATATGCCAAAATTTGGAAGTAATGAATGGGCTAAAGCCTTTATGAAAGCAGTTAATGATAATCCAAATTATAAACAAGCAGCTTCTTGGTGGGAGGGTGATTTTATATTTGGTATTGACCCAAGTGGTCCTCTTTCAAAGAAAATAAACATGTTCGTTGGGTTATATCATGGAGATTGCACAGGGGCAAAAACTTTAGCTGAAGGAGAGGAATTCGACGTTTTGAAACCTAACTCGCCACCTAGACCATTAAAGGAAGGTGAAAAAGTAGGTGTTGAATTTGTATTTTCAGGACCTTATGATAATTGGGTAAAGGTATTAAAAAAAGAACTAGACCCAATTCAAGGATTAATGGCTGGGAAATTTAAATTGGTTGGTAATATGGCTAAAGTGATGAGAGCAACCAAAGCTGCTCAAGAACTTGTTAATTCTACAACCATGGTCGAAACAGAATACTATTAATCTCTTATTATTTTTTTCTTTTCTATTTTGATAAAATAACCTCTTAAGTAATTTATTAACTCAAGCTAAGGAGTATTTAAGATCAAACCTTAAATTTATTAAAAAAAAAATAAATATTGGACTATAGATTATATTTAATAGGTATTCTTTTATGAATATCATAAAAATAATCTAATTAAAAAAAATGATAACTATGGGCTTATCCGCAAAAGAATTTTATGTAAAAGATTTAGTTATAGATGATGAGTATGGGACGATTAGTTCTAACGCTACAATTCAAGAAGCTGCTAAAAAAATGAAAGAGCTTGGGGTACCCGATTTAGTTGTTGAAGAAGCAAACACTAAAGATGTATTAGGCGTTATTGCTGACTTTGATATTGTTCAAAACGTAGTAGCTGAAGGAAAGGATTATAAAACTGCAAATGTGACGACAGCTATGTATAAAATCACTCCTGTCAATTTGAATGATAAAGTTACTGAAGCTTTTAGACGAATGCGCGATTTACATGTGAATGTTATTCCTGTGGTCGAGGATGGGAAATTGGTAGGTGTGTGTAGTATACAAGATTGTTGGAGTTACATCCCAGACGAGAATATTGATGAGATCGGTTTAATCCCTGTTGAGAATACGAAAGCTGCAGAGTTTTGGTTCGCAAGCGTGTCATCAATTACTGCATTCATTTTGGGAATAATTTTACCTCTTGCAGGACTTGTTGGATTCTTCCTCACTAGTCAAGCGGACATTATGTCTTTATTAGGATTAGCTGATGTTAGAGGAGGAAATCTTGTGTTTTATCTATTTGAAGCACATGCTACCGACTTTTTTGTTCCAATAATAAACTTAGCTGAGAGGAGTGGAGGAATATGGATAGCTATTGTAATTTTTAGTATTCTTCTTCTCATATTTGGATTTTTAGCATTATTTTCATTAATATATTCAAGTTTTTCTGATGCAAGACGAATAAAAACGGGTTATATCGTAAGGGTTGTTATTCCATTGTTAACAGTTTTTTTTATGATAATGGAATGGATTTTATTTTCTATAGGTTTTGCGACTGCAAGCCAACCTGTTGATTATTCAATAGATCCTATAGGTTTCACTTTATCAATAATATCGATGATTCTTTTTATAGGCGCAATTTACCGTGATTACTTTTTCCGTCAAAAAAAATCAACTAGTGTAAAAGCTAATGAGGTGCCATTATAAAGATGCCTAGAGGCGGTGGCGGTGGATCTCGAGGCGGTGGCGGAGGATTTCGAGGTGGTGGCGGAGGATTCAGAGGAGGCGGAATGGGTGGAGGCTTCCGAGGTGGAGGATTTAGAGGTTCCCCCGCAAGCTTTCGAATGGGTGGTGCTCGACCAGGAGGTATGCCTTTTGGAAGGACTGGAGCAACAAGAATAGTATCTCGATCCCCTAGTGGCCCTTATCGCCACAGTTATTATCGCCCACATCGCAGTTATTATGGCCGATATGGGTACTATGGTTGGAGGTATAGACCATATTGGTGGGGATATAGGCCTTGGTATTGGAGATGGTGGTATTCTCCTTGGTGGTCGGGGTATTATTATCGGCCATGGTATTATAGTCCTGCCTATATTGGGGGTGGCGTAATCTTTGCTATCCTATTAGGATTAATCCTATTACCATTGTTTGGTATAGCACTTTGGTTTCCATTCTCCAATGCAGATACAAATGGAAATGTTAACTATCGCTCTACAGAGACTCTTTATTTTAATGAATACTGGTATGAGAAAGAATACATTCAAACAGGAAATGAGATTACCTTTAGTGTACAATCGAGTCTTAGTCCTATTGGTTTTGCTATTTGGGATGAACCATTTGAAAACCTACCTTTGACAACTGTAAGTGAAGGACCATTTTCAGAAATACTTATCTTAGCTGAAAATCAGTATGAGTATTTTTCAGTATTTTTAAAGCCAGGATCTTCAATTACGTATAATTTTAATGCAAGTTTATTCGTAGACTTTTTCATTGCTAATGGAAATCAATTGTATCAATGGAATGAAGGATATACTACGTCTTTTTATGAATTTGAGACGACTAATTCCTCCTCTGGAACATTTAATGTGCTTTCTGAAGCTCAAGATTATTATCTTGTTTGGTATAATGAAAATATAACAACTGCTAATGTTGATATTAGTTACAGTTTTTCAGCTGTAAATGTGATTGATTTAAGCGTAGCTGATTATTCCGTACTTAATACATACGCAGTTTCCGAGGATACGTTCGCAGTCCCTCAATCTGGTGAATGGTATTTCTTTATTTATTTCGATCCTCTCTACTCTCCTTATGAGACTACATCTATTACTTTTGATGTAACTTATGATTCGGGTTTAACTTCTACAGATCGATGGATAGATATTCAACCAATTTTGATAACAATCTTAGTCATTATAGTATTTATTCTAATTGCTGCGGTGATTGCACGACGAGGACAAAAAAAGATTAAGGAAAAACATCCCGATGCCTATGCTCCAAAAGACCAAATTACAACGCAGCCTTCAACTGAACAACCTTCTAAATGTATAAATTGCGGTACAACTCTTAGACCTGATGCCAATTTCTGTCCTAACTGTGGCACTAAGAAAGAAGGAAGAAAAATTGGAGAATCACCGGTTACCACACCACCTCAATCTAAAATTTGCTCCTATTGCGGAAGTGAATTAACTCAATCTGACAAATTTTGTAAATGGTGTGGTACAAAAATAGAACAATAAATCATCTTATTTCAAAATCCAAATTCTTAAATTTTTACTTTTTTTTCTTTATTTTATAGCTCGTTAAATGCCTATGATAGATTTATAATTATGTTAAATGAATTTTTAAATTTATATGTTAAAAGAAGGATAATAGTCTTATTCTGGTATATAATACTTATGAATTTGGTTTTTTTACTTGGAATTTTACTTGATCTTTTAGCAAATGTTAACTTTAGCATTATTTTAGCTATAAATGTAATTATAATTGCTATTTTCTTTTTAAATATAGAGATAAAGCAAAAAAAAGTCTGCATTATTTTAGATACCATTACACTACAAGAATTATACTTAGAAGAACAACAAAAACATCCAATTAAAGGCAGAAAGTTAACAAAACTTTATAAAAAATGGTTATTGACTTATGCAATGAATAATAATATTGATATTCGTTATAATCCTTCTTTTTATGAAAGTTTTCATAGCTTATGTTTTTACTGTTGCTGTAATCTTTTTCCTATTTTGATTATTGGGATGATTTCCATAATCTATTTATCTGTTTTTCATGCTTGGGTAATAATATTAATTTTTAGCGTTCTTTCTATCACTTTTTATTTTTTAATGGAAAGACGCTCTAATATGCTTAAATATAAAACGCTTGATTCTGAAATTAAAAGAATAATTTTTGAGGAAGAAACAGGTTATATGCCTATTCACAAAACTAAATTAACCTTTAAATATAGAGCATGGTTAATTATGAATGAAAGGAAACAAACAAAATCAGTTTTCGTAAACAACATATGATATAAATCATTTTCTTAATTTGATCTATTTAATTATTTTTTAATACTTTCAATTACCTTTTTAAAAGTTAATAAGGATGAATAAAAAAAATGAAAAATTAGCTCAGCTAGCAAATAAACTTGTCTTCTTTTTTGATCTAGATGGAACAATTTATCTAGGAAATCAATTGTTTGATGGGGTTCTTGAATTAATAAGAATTTTAAAAAAAAGCGAGAAAAGTTTTTACTTTCTTTCAAATAATTCAAGTAAATCGACCAATGATTATCTAAGAAAGTTAAATGAGTTGAATCTTAATATCACAAGAGAAAATATAATTTTATCTCAACATCCCACTATAGATTATTTGAATAAAAATCAATATCATGAGATTTTTTTACTAGGCACAGAATCTCTCAAAAAGGAATTTAGAAGTGAAGGTTTTATTCTCACAGAAGATAATCCTGAGGTTATCGTATTAGCGTTTGATAAAGACTTAACCTATGATCGCTTAAAAACAGCATCTCTCTTACTTCAAGAAGGGATTCCTTATATTGCTACTCATTTAGATGATCGTTGTCCAACTGAAAATGGATACATTCCTGATGCCGGTGGTATTGCCTCTTTACTTTACAAAGCGACAGAGCGAATGCCTATAGTCTTGGGAAAGCCTAATAAGGAGATGCTCACTTTTAAGTTAGAAGAACTCGGGATTGATCCTAAGGATGCTGTAATTTTTGGAGATAGATTATATACTGATATAAAAATGGGAATAGATGCCGGAGTTACAACTTGTTGTGTACTTTCCGGAGAAATATCATTAGAATTGATTGAAAAAAGCAAAGATTTTCAGCCGGATTATATAATTGATGGTATCTGGGATTTTTTAGAAATTTTGAAGTAATTAAAATCTCTTAAATCTCATTTCTTATAATCATAATGTAAATTTTGAATTAAAAAAGTAAAAAATATATCAGAAGTAATATTCTTTTTAGTACTTATAAATCAAATTTTATCCTTCAATCTTATTGAAATATATTTTTAGAAAATGACTATAAATGGTTTTACAAAATGACTGCTACTGAAAAAAATAAATATGTCTATGATTTTAGTGAAGGCAGTAAAGACTTAAAGAACTTATTAGGTGGAAAAGGAGCAAATCTTGGAGAAATGACCAAATTAGGACTTAACATCCCTCCAGGATTTACCATAACCACCGAGGCATGCCTTTTATATTTTAAGAATCCAGATAAAGTAATGGCCGATATTGAACCTAGGGTTCTTGAACACCTCAAGAATTTAGAACAAATTACCAAAAAGAAATTTGGTGATAAAAATAATCCCTTATTAGTGAGCGTTAGATCTGGTGCTCCGATGAGTATGCCTGGTATGATGGATACAGTATTAAATCTTGGATTGAATGATGATTCTGTGAAAGGTATGGCAGAACAAACTGAAAATCCCCGTTTTGCATATGATTCATGGCGAAGATTCATTCAAATGTTTGGAGATGTATGTATGGGAATCGGAGATGAAAAATTTGAAAGAATACTTGATAAATACAAACGTGATATTTCAAGAAATGCTCAAGATACGGATTTAACGGTTACAGACCTTCAAAAAATAATAGCCGATTATAAAGCACTATATGAAAAGGAAATTGGATATCCATTTCCTCAAGATCCCTATAAACAGTTGTTCTTAGCAATCGAAGCTGTTTTTAAATCTTGGAATAATAAAAGAGCAATTACCTATCGGAAAATCAATAATATACCTAATTTTGGAACCGCAGTCAACATTCAGACTATGGTTTTTGGAAATAAGGGTTGGGATTCTGCTACAGGTGTAGCCTTTACGAGAGATCCATCAACGGGGGAAAATCAAAAATTTGGAGAATATTTATCAAATGCTCAAGGAGAAGATGTAGTTGCGGGTATACGTACACCGAAAAAATTAGAAGAAATGAAGAAGGAATTTCCCAAAATATACACTCAGTTATTAAAAACGATGGATAAATTAGAAAAACACTATCGTGATATGCAAGATATTGAATTTACCATTGAAAAAGGCATATTATATATTTTACAAACACGAAATGGTAAGCGAACTCCTTCTGCTGCTGTAAAAATAGCAGTGGATATGTTTAAAGAAGGTTTAATTTCTAAAGAAGAAGCTCTCATGAGTATTGATCCATTTAAAATTTCAAAGTTATTGTTTAAAAGTATTGATGAAAACGCTTATATTCATGTCTTAGCAACAGGTATTAATGCTTCTCCTGGAGCTGTTTCAGGAAAAGCTATATTTGACCCGGATACCTGTGAGCAAATGGCAAATGCAGGTGAGAAAGAATTAATATTAGTACGCCCCCAAACCAAACCCGACGATGTGCATGGATTATATGCTTCAAGTGGAGTTTTAACTCAATTTGGGGGAAAGACATCTCATGCTGCAGTAGTTGCTAGAGGAATGGGAAAACCAGCTGTAGTAGGCGCTCAGGACATTGAGATCGATGAAGAAAACAAATTATTTAGAGTGGGTGAGACGGAAGTTAAAAATGGTGAATATATTACCATTGATGGAACAACCGGTAGAGTAATAGAAGGTAAGGTTCCCTTAATTGAACCTGAAATTAAAGGGGAGTTCTCCGAATTATTAATTCTAGCTGATGAGTTAAAGGTTTTGGGCGTCCGTGCAAATGCAGATACTCCCACCGATGCAAAAACCGCATTAGAATTTGGTGCACAAGGAATTGGATTATGTAGAACAGAACACATGTTTATGGCTCAAGATAGACTTCCTGTTGTACAAGCAATGATCATGGCAAGACATCAAGAAGAAAGACAAGATGCGTTAAATAAAATCCTTCCAATGCAAAAAGGTGATTTTTATGAAATTTTTAAAATTATGGCAGGAAAACCAGTTACCATTCGATTATTAGATCCTCCTCTACATGAATTTCTTCCAGAATTAAACACAGTGCAACTTGAATATCAAGAGCTTAAAATGACCAATGAATTAAGTAAGTCACTTTTAAATTCAAGTCCATTGGATGAAGAACTTAAGAAAAAAAGCAAGGTTATATCTTTAATCCGTTCACTTTCTGAAGAAAATCCCATGATGGGGCTTAGGGGGTGCCGTTTGGGAATAGTCTGGCCAGAGATAAATGAAATGCAAGTTAAAGCTATTTTTCAAGCCGCTTGTGAACTTAAGCTTGAAGGAATAGAGGTTATACCGGAGGTAATGATTCCTTTAATCGGCATGATCTCGGAGTTAGAACATGTAAAAGAACAATTAGTTAATGTTGCAAGAGAGATAATTAACAGCTATAATGTTAAATTGGATTATAAATTTGGTACTATGATCGAAATACCAAGAGCTGCTTTAACTGCAGATGAAATTGCAACCGAAGCAGAATTCTTTTCTTTTGGAACAAACGATCTTACACAAATGACATATGGTTTTAGTCGAGATGACGCGGAATCTAAATTCCTACCAATCTATCTCAATAAAGAAATTTTGATGGAAAATCCATTTGAAACTATAGATCAAATTGGTGTAGGCAAATTAATGAAAATGGCGGTTGATGAAGGTCGAAAAACTCGACCTGACTTAAAATGCGGTATATGTGGTGAACATGGTGGTGAACCGCGTTCTATTACTTTTGCTCATAATATTGGATTGAATTATGTATCTTGTTCTCCTTATAGAATTCCAGTAGCACGAATAGCTGCCGCACAGGCTGCTATAGAAGCTAAAAAGAAAAAATAAGGTAATCCACTACTTTTTATTAAACATTATTTCTATTTATCTATATTCACTTTCTTTGAATATTATTTTTTTTAAAGCTAAAAGAAACTACCAAAAATTAAAAATACAAAAATCTATGTCTAACATATGGCGGAAGATAATTTTGAAGAATTAGAACATTTTCTAATGCCTTATGCAATTGGTAGGTTTGAAGAGAAGAGCGTAAAAGGACTTAAAGGCGTTTTAAAACGCATGATAACGAAGGATTTCATGGACTATTTAGCATGGGTTGTGCGAGCATTCGTAAGATGTATTTGCACAGTCGAAGAAAGCTTACATATCAAAGAAATTTTAACTATTGTTCTCGCTGAAGCCAACCTAGCTTCAAATGCACCACCATTCATAATAAAGGTTAGTGATAACTTTTTAGATACGTTTGATAGTATCGATCTCAAAACAATGATGGAGAGCGAGGTACATCGATGGTTAGTATATCTTCAAGAAAGTTCCAAGCTTCCTGGTAAATATAATCGGTTTACAGGAAAGTATGTAAAAATGTAAAAAAAACCACATTAGTATTAAAACGATGAGTCTAAATTCATTTGAGAACTTTTTTGGACCTCAAATTACTTCTGTTTAGGCGCTAAAAAAGATATACTTTATACCTTAATATTAAAAAAGTTGGAATTTACTCTCTAATATTACATACATTCATTGTTAATGAAAAATATAAATATCTGTCCTATTATTCAAATTATTATTAGTTA
>RDOE01000006.1 GCA_011364975.1 Promethearchaeota archaeon
TTTTTTTATTAAAATGAATACTAAAAGGGCTAAACCTCTTTTTAAAAACGAAAAAAGGGCTGTATTGTTTATAACTCTTGTTAGCTCTATTAGTGTTATTAGTTTAGGGTATTTAATTTATTCCAACCCTAAGACTATCTCCAAAAGTTATGAAGTAAATAACCAATCTGTTTCTAATATTGAGATATATAATAATGTAGAATTTGGAGATATCACTATAAATATGATTAATTCTAGTTCAAATAGTATTTTGAAAGCGGATTGGACGTATAACGCCTTATCGGGATATGGCCCCGCAAAAGAAGTTATTTCATATCGTAGGGTGGGAGATACTTTAAAAATTTATATTAATTTTGAATATGATGAAAAAATTACTAACTTAAAATTCTATATTTATATCAACCCTAATTATGAAAAGTATTCCCTTTTTAGTCAGAATGGCATTGCAAACCTTAAGGCTAAGTTTGATAGCATGATCTTTAATCATTTTTATGTAGGAACATCAACAGGGAATATTGATATAACCATGGATTATATTGGATTTTATAATAATCTAACTATCGAATCTAAATCTGGTAGAATAATTATGAATTGTTGGGAAATGACATTCCATGGGAATGGTTGTTTTAATGTATTATCTGAATCAAGTTATATTGATGTAGACTGGGCTCAGCATGTCAGATTAAACCATAATGTTAATATTACTTTTATTAGTGATAACTATGCCGAATTAGAATATTGGTGCCCCTTTGAAGTAAATCGCTATGATATTAAGTTGGAATCAATTAGTGGGACTAGACGCTTTTCAGGGGATGCTATTAATTTTATTGAAATTGAGCCGGATCATTATCAATCAATAGATATAAATGACACCAGAATTGATTTATTAACTATTAATTTTAAATCAATTGAAGGGTATCTATGGGTTTATATCAAAGATTGCTTTAAACCCCAAAGATATTGTGACCAGTCAATGTCTCAATTTCCATGGGAAGTAGAAACGAATGGAACATATCTTATACCTAGATCTAATTATGAAGTTACTGAAATTCATATTATTGAAAATATAGCAAACGCTAATATCACTTACTTTATTCTCCCTTTAGATTCAGAATACTTATTTAACTCTGAATGGAGTCTGATATATGAACAAGGTCCAGATCGAGGATTAGGTTTTATTGATCTAACAATTTCTAAAAAAATAGTGGGAGATGTTTTAGAGATTTATATTGATTTGATTTATGAAAAGGATAGAATCAAACCAATCTTTACCGGAGGCTATTTTTATATCTATTCTTATCCAGGATTACTTACATAGGATGTATCTTTAAATATACTTAACTTTGATTATTCCAATTAACAATTATAGGAAAACCTTCCTTTAATGAATTGGAAACTATGCAATGTTCCTGGAACTCTTTTATGCACTCCTCAATTTTTTCGAGGGAAGAATTCCCTTGAGTTTTATACTGCATATTTACCTTAACCTCTGTCAATCTCAGATGCTTTCTTTTACCAACATGTGATAATTTTCCATCTACAACAATTCCTAACTTATCTAAAAGAATTCTTTTTTTTTGAAGACAATAGATAAATGTAGTACCTAAGCACCCACCAATACCGATTAAGAGATATTCAACGGAGCTTGGTCCAAGATCTGTACCATGGAAAGAATGGGGTTCATCAATACTAATATCTGTAAATTGTCTTACTGCCGCTTTAAAATGAAGCTTCTCATTATAAGTCAATACTATTTTCATATCATTACCTTTTAGTGATATATATAAAAAAAGGTTTAAAATAGGTTCGATAACCTATCCAATTTGCAGTAAATTATTAACGATAGATAAAATAAGCTGAATTACGTATGATAATACTCCAAGAATAACTAATCCAATAGCACAAATTTTAAAAACTAAAAAATAATCTTTCCTTGTTGGTTTATTCGCTATTTTTATGATCCTTTTACTGTTTTGAAAGAATAACATGATTCTTTCATAAAGAGTTAACTTCTTTCCCTTATCGAACTTTTCATATTGGGGATATTGTTGTGACACATATAAATTAAAACTAAATATTTAAAAAAGTTAACTGTTAGTTTCGTGTATTTCTTGTTAATCTCCATTTATCTCGAGAATACTGGAAATAAAAAGATCTCGATCAAACAACTCTAGATCGTCATAGCCTTGCCCAGTACCTATAAAAATAATAGGTTTTTTTGTTTCAAATGATATTGATAAAGCAGAGCCACCTTTTGCATCAGCGTCAAATTTAGTTAAAATATTCGCATCAATTCCGACCTTATCATTAAATTCTTTTGCTTGATTTAGAGCATCATTTCCAGCTAGGCTGTCACCAACAAATAAAATCAAATCAGGCTGTGCAATTCGAACAATTTTTTGCATTTCTCTCATTAAGTTTTTGTTACTCACTTGTCTCCCCGCAGTATCAACTAAAACCACATCAATACCTCTCGCAGTAGCATGTTCTATAGCATCATATGCTACACTCGCAGGATCTGATTGATATGCATGTTTAATTACTCTAATTCCTACACGGTCCATGTGAAATGAGAGTTGTTCAATCGCAGCAGCTCTGAATGTATCAGATGCTGCTGCTACTGAGGAAATATTTTGCTTTTTTAAATAATGGGCGATTTTTGCTATGGTTGTGGTCTTCCCTGTACCATTTACTCCAAGAAAGACGATAACGTATGGTAGATTACTGGTTTTCTTCTTATTTATCTCCTCTATGATATCGATTTCATGATCAGGAGTTAAAATTCTTTCAACAGATTGTTTTAATATTTCAAATAAATATTTCTTTTTAGAGGAGAAACGGTTTAATTCTTCTCCTTTAATTGATTGTTGTATTGTTTTACATAAAACATCGGCAGTTTCAGTAGCTACATCATTGCTAATAAGTAATAAATTCAATTCATTTAGAGCATTTCCTACTTTCTCTTCTGTTAAAGTGGTTTTCACAAATTTCTTGAAAATATTTCCTAATTTGTTCATCTAATGTTTCACATAGAAATAGCTTTTAGTAAAAATGTATAATATGAATTACTTTTGCCCCATTTTAGTTTGGATTGATTGACTCATTCCTTCAAGGCTTAATTCAAGTTTTTGAATGGTTTCTCCTAATAATTTTAATTGTTCTCTGGATTGATCAATTTGTTTATCAATAAATTCAACAGATTCTTCTATAGGTTTTTCTATAATAGTATCTTGAGATACATTAATCAGTATTTTTTTAATTTCCTTAATATTAGCCTTAATACTAACTAGTCCACCAATCGGGATTAAAATTTCATCATTCTCTTCGACATTATCTCTAATATTCTCAATAGTAGTTTTGATCATTAACAAATTGCTTAAAGCCGCATTAAAAATTTCATATTGTCCTTGAGTGAATTCTAATTGTTCCTTCATAAATCTAAATTGAGATAATTCTTTTTCAAAATTTTGAGAATTTTCCATAAAAATCAATTAGTATTTAATTTTATTCCTATTCTGATAAATCGCGAATGAGGTAGTCTTGAACTTCATTAGGGCTTATTTCTTTAACCTCTTTAATATTTATCTGTCTCCTAAATATACCAATAGATGTAATTTGGCTCAAAGCTTTCTCTAAAGCATCCTCTTGTTTTAACGCTCTTACCTCTTTTCGAAATAAATATTTCTTATGATTCTTCTTATAAGTGCCAATAATGCGATAAATCTTTACTTCTGACATAATATACAAATCCAAAATGGATCAAAGAACTTAAAATTGATAATAAAACAATCAATATTAATTTTGCTTTTATAAACTAATTCATGAATTTGATACAAACCAGAGTCTTTTTATAATCTTAATACATTAGTTAATCTCATCATTTCTGGTCCAGTACATTCTAAACCAAAAATTCCACTAGTATCATTTACAGAAGCCCCCGAAGATAAATAAGGAATCCCACGATTTACTGTGGACACGTCAGTTTCATCTACTTTCAAAATAGAAGTAATTTTTTCTATTTCGTCATCATTCGTTAAAGGGTGAACTAAACAACCGTTATTATTTACTAAGCCAATTGAACCTGGGAGATAATTATCTGCAAATTCATAAATTGTAACCTCAACTCCTAGGGTATCTTCAATTTCTTTTCTATAATCTTTTAAAAATGAGCTAATTATTGCACCTTTATCATTACATAAGATTAAATTGCCGAATGCATTATCGATAGATTTTAAAACACCAATTCGGTAGTCATTGTTAAGTTTTTCCGTGTAAGTCTTTAAATTTGTTAATTCATCGTCTCTAATTATATGAGGAACAATAATCCCATTTTTATTACTTGCTGTATAGACTCCAATCAATGTAGAATTATTGATTGAAAAGGGAAATAAAGGCACTCCTAAAGCAGTCTTTATTTTTTTCTCCGCAGATTTGATTAAAGTTGATGGATATAGACCAAATAAGTTATTTAGTGCAATATATACACCAACTGAATTTCTTCCAAATAATTGATATTTTAATATAGTCATATAATTAAAATGTAAAACTTAGTATTGGATATAGAAAGTTTCAAAAAATAAATATTTTATTAAAACTGGGTTATTTTCGTGAATATTTCCGTAATTAGAGATATCTTTATAAGTAAAATTATATGAATTATAGAATATGATTAACTGGATTATTGCTTTTTACTATTTTTTAAACACCTTTGGTTTTTTAAACCTTGAGCAAATGCTTATACAAAATCTTCCCCTCTTATTGATTTGCCGTGGAATTTATATCATTACATATTACTTTAATTATGAAAAGGATTATCTTAAAGAATTAAGAGGAGATGAGCAGTTATTCACAAAAAAGGAAGTTTATTATTTTAGCTTCAAACAACTTTTACTAATCTTATATGGGATATTATTTACTCCTATTGCTGTGTTTATTGCTTTTTATTCCCTATTAATAGGGGGGCATTATCTAAAAAGTGTAGGAAATAAAATTAATCGGAAAATACTAAAGATAATCGGGATTATTACCTACTTTTTCTCTCCATTGATTGGAATATTCTATTTCACTTTTATTTCTCCTAACTACTACTCTATTGCAGCTGTAGGTATTGGTTTGCTTGCTTTTTTATATTATGGATTGAAAAATTCAAAATTGTCGCTTCAAACTCTAATAGATAAATATACTAAACGCAAAATTAATAAAATCCCTAAACTTGCGAGTTATATTTTGTTTATAATTATTCTTGCGTTTCCTACTACTCTTATCATTGGAACTGCAGTATATAATCCTCAACCTAAATATACCTTTAAGGTGCCAATGAGAGATGATGTTGAATTAGCTACTGATGTTTACTTTGCTCCAGGATCATTTGGGGCACCTCGTCCCGTTATTCTGATAAGAACTCCATATGGTAAATCTGGTTGGGCCAATGATTTATATCTTCCAATCTACTCTATACAAGATTACCATGTCGTAATACAAGATCTTAGAGGAACTGGTGATTCAGAAGGAGGGGGAAGCTACTTGCTTTTTGTAAATTCATATCTAGATGGTGTAGACACCATCAATTGGATTCTCAACCAAAATTGGTGCAATGGAAAAATCGCAAGTGCAGGTGTTTCCGCGTTATGTATTAATGAGTACTTCTACGCTGGAATGGGCCCTGATGGCCTTGTTGCTCAACAACTATGGTTTGGTACACCTGAATTATTTGATCATGCGATATTTCAAGGATCGTATCATAAATCCTCAGTAGAAACTTGGATCTCTAGTACTTCGCCAACCAACGCTCAATATCAAATTGATACCCTTTTTACAACCATACCAAAGAATGAAGTATTATATAATTCCACATCATTATCTATACCTCTTGGACCACACTATTCTAATATATCTGTTTATGGAATTCATGTTGGAGGATGGTATGATCATTTCCTTCAAGGAACGCTTGATGGATATATAGGATATGATGATTACGGTAATTCCAGAGCAAAAGGCCACCAAAAATTAATAATGGGCCCTTGGACACATGGTTCAGTCTATGGTGGGAAACAAGGAGAATTAACGTATCCAGAAAATTCAAATGGTTTTAACTTACTTCTCGATTGGGAAACAAAAGTTTTTGATGATGCTCTTTTAGGAATACCAACTGATTGGGATAATGCTCGAGTCGCTTATTATTTGATGGGAGATGTTGATAGTCCTTCAAATCAATGGAATTATTGGAGATACGCTTATGATTGGCCTTTGGATCACGTAGATGATGAATGGTTTTTTAATGCTGATGGTAGTTTAAGCAAAATATCTCCGGGTGTAATTAATAAAAACTTCTCATATCTCTTTGATCCAAGATTTCCCGTTCCAAACCTTGGTGGTCAAAACCAACCCTTCGATTTAGCGGGGCCTATGGATCAATCTTCTATTGAGACTCGATCAGATGTTATAATTTTTGAGACCCCAGCTCTGACTGATGCTGTTGAAATAGTAGGAAGAATCTGGGGTCATTTATATATTGCATCAAATTGTTCTGATACTGATTTCACTATTAAACTTACGGATGTATATCCTAACGGAAGAAGTATGTTAATAACAGATGGTTCCTTAACAGTTAGATTTCGAGACAATTATTCTACAGAATTATTAATGTCTGGTAATGTGAATGATGTCTATGAAATATTAATCGATTGCTGGTCAACAGCTTATACTTTTGCTCCAGGTCATAAAATTAGAATCGCAATTTCTAGTTCAAATTATCCTCGTTTTGCAACAAATCCAAATACAGGAGCACCTTTAGCAAGAGAATACTTAACATCCTATATTGCTAATAATACTTTACTTACTGGTCCAAAATATAATTCTAGTATCATATTGCCAAGGTTAGTAAATATAAGCAGTACGCATATTATATATTGAACTTTAAGTTAAAGATAAGATATAAAGCTTTATTTTCTTTCTCTTTAATCTATCATTTTTTTAAATTCCGCTTCATTAATAAACAAAACTCCTAATTTTCTCGCCTTTTGAAATTCTTCAGATTCGTTACCTGAATTACTGGTGACAAAATACCAAAGATCATTAGTAATATCCTCTCGAATAACTCCACCGCTTTCTTTTACTCTCTTTTCAGCTTCTTCTTTTGTGATAGTCTTCAAATCTTGAGAGATATAAAACTTAATTAAAGATAAATCTGCTATCCATCCTCACCAAAATTAGTATTGATCTAATTAAGTATATTGTTGAAAAATCTAAACTTAAAATAAGAAGACTATATAAAATTTTTAATTTGTTGAGGATCATAAAGCAATTAATAAACTTAATCTGCTAAATAAACAACCACTAAACCATCAACATTCTTAGTTGCTCGCACTTTAATCTTTCTTGGTGGTTTTTGGATACCTCTCGACCAAATCTTTTGATTAAGTTCTTGCGAAATTATTAAAGATTCTGGCTTAAAGTGTCTTTCCATGAAGGTTCTTAAATATTTTACAGATTTCTTTGCCCATTTAGTCCTAGGACCTCTTCTCGCTTTAGCTAATGGAACGATATAAATTCGTTCATCAATGATTTCCTCCTCAGGGGGAACCTCTTCTTCTTCTAATGCTTCAATTTCTTCTTCAAATACTTCTCCAACTTCTCCTTCTTCCGATATTTCCTCTAAACTAAATTCTTCAATCTCCTTGATCTTTGCTTCCTCATCACTTTCTACTAATTCTTCCTCAAGTTCTTCTTCTAAATCATCTAAACTTACTTCTTTCGATTTTTTCTTTGCCATATTTTTTTCCTCGTGATATTATGTAAATTAACTTTAATCCCTCTTTAGGCGCCTATTACGCCATTCCCTTCTTGAATAGGGACTATTTCTGATTCTTCCTCCTGATTTTCGCACTATCCAAGTAGGAACTGATTGACTTTGTTTACTTTTTTTTCCTCTTCTTATCTTTGATGGTAAATCCTTATTTCTTGCCATGATATTTTCTCTTTTTTACTTCTTTATGTTAAATTCTTTCTTTTTTGCTTTAGCAGTTAATTGTTCTAATATTTTTTTAAACTCATTATCGGATAATGGAGTAGCTCCGCGTAAACGTCCTGATTGGAACAATTGTATTAATTGCAATTCAATCTGTTCCGCAAATTGTGGTTTCACCATTCTAATATTTTCTAATCGTTGTCTTCCCTCTTGGCTTAAAATTTGTCGCATCAATTGATACTTTTTCTTTTCGTATTCATTTTGTTGTTGTTCTGCAATTTTTTGTTGAACTGCTTGCTGTCTTAATTCTTCTAGTTTTCTTCTTCTAATATTTTCTAATTCTTCTTCATCACTCATAATTATACCCTAAAAATAAATAAGCTCTAAAATATTGACCTTATTTCCTTAATATAATATATGCGGATCGTTCTAAAAGACTCGTTCCTTCTGGCGAAACAATTCTTCCTTCTTTTTCTTGTTTTATGATTAAATTTGCATTTTCTAGCTGTTGCAATGCTAATCTAATAATTTTTCCGCTTCCTCTAGCACTGTGATTTAATCCAACCCCCTTTCTATTTCTTCCACCATAAAATTTTCTCAATTTATTCACACCAATTGGTCCATATTTTTTAATTCTTCTTAATAGCGAAGCACATCTTATATACCAAAAATTTTCATGATCAATGGGAGCTAATTCCTTGAAAAAAGCAGTTTTCCAAAACTGACTTCCTTTTGGGGGCTGAATTTCGTTAAATTCTTTCAGTTTTTCAGCAATAATTTTAATTAATTCTTCAGGCTCGACGATATAGATGCTAATATTTTATACACCAAGAATAATAATAATAATGATACATTTTAAAAGAGTAAATAAATTAAAAATTTTTTGGTAATAAATGTATTCTGGGACAATGAGAAATAATGAGGAGTTTAAAAAGATATTAAACGCCAAACCTGATTGTTCATTAGGTAAAAATGGGCTTACGAAAGAATTTCTTAATCATGTAGATCAATTACTGAAAAGATATAAAACAATCAAAATCAAAGTTTTAAAGACAATTGCATCTATGCATAATATAAATGATTTAGCCAATCAAATATCAAAAGCTACTGAATCTTATATTTTAGATACTAGGGGGAAAATGATTATAATTTCCAAACAAAACTTAAGCAAAAAATAAAATTAATATTAAAAATTTAGTGAAATGCCAAAACCTAAAAGATTTAACAAAAATATCATAAAAAAAATAGCAGAAATAAGGATTAGTTATTTATTTGGAAAAGTTGAAGAGATTTTTCCCGAAAATAGAGATTTGGCAAATAGATATACATATTTAGCGCGAAAATATGCTCAAAGAGCAAAAATTGAGATACCTGAAAAATGGAATAAGCGAATTTGTCATAAATGTAAGAAATTTCTTTACCCTGGTATAAATTGTAGGATAAGACTTCATTCAAAAGGTAAAGGATCCCATGTTTCCCTCACATGCTTTGAATGTTATAGAACAACTCGATATTTTATCAAATTAAAGAGAACTTTTTAAAGAAGTTTAAAGAAATGCCGTTAATTTTATTATTAGTAGAATGCGGAATAGAATTAATCCCAACAAAAATCGAAAGTCATCCTTCGATTCAACGTAATTTAAGGAAGGATAATTATTCATCAAAACTACTTGATAATGCCTTACACCACTCTGCAATGAATAAGCTGGAAAATTTTGAAAAGCGAGGGCGTCCTGATATTGTTCATAATTGTCTACTAAATGCCTTAGGATCTCCGTTAAATAAAAGTGGTAATCTTAAACTTTATATTCATACTTATCATAATAAAATTTACGAAATTAATCCTGTGATTAAATTAACAAGGAATTATAATAGATTCAAGGGATTAATGGCAAAACTTCTCTCTGAAAATGAACTAAAATTTGAAAAACTTCAACTCATTTCACAATTTAAAGGAGAATTAAAGGATCTTATCAATAAATTCAAAAAGAGTGATATTATGATTTTATCCACGAAAGGGGACTTAATAAAGTATCAAGATTTATTGTTTGAAAAAAATATAACTAGTAATTACATTATAATAATTGGTGGTTTTCAAAAAGGATTTTTTTCTCCCAAGATTTTAGAACTAAGTAAAAAACTTATTTCGATTTCAAATTACGCTCTTGATGCATGGGTCGTTGTCAATAAAGTTATTAGCCTTTATGAAATTGCAAATGATATTTTATAATTTATTAGAGATGAGAAAGTTTTTTTTTAATCATTAATATAGATCATTAATTCAGAATATTTTGCGATTAGTTTAAGATCTCTCTCAATTTACTCATTTCTAAATTGCGCTCGTAGTATAGAGGTAGAATCGTGGCCTTCCAAGCCATGGACGCGGGTTCGAATCCCGCCGGGCGCATTTTTCTAGGAAAATAGAATTAAATCTAATTAATACATATATATAACGCTTTAATAGTAAATCCTATTCATAATGACCTTTCCCTTATCTGAAAATTTGATACCTTCTAATTCTAATAATGAGTGTTTCATAGGTATTCCTCCTTGAAAACCTCCCAAATCGCCATCTGATCTGATTGCTCTATGGCAAGGAATCATAATGGGGAATGGATTCTTAGCTAATGCATTTCCAACAACTCTAGACGCATTTGACTTACCTAAATGCTCAGCAATGCGTTTATACGTGCTAATCCATCCTCTAGGTATTTCAGATTCTGCTAAAAGTACTTTGGTTTGGAATTCAAAGCACCGATTAAAATTCAGTAAATTTAATTGAAATTTAATATCTTCTCCTTGGAAAAATCTTTGAATTTTTTCATTTAACAAGGTAATTGACGGTGAAGAGCCTAATTTCATTGTTTTAAAGGTGTTTAATGCTTTTTTATCCGATTTTAGTTCAGCATCACTAAGAAATATACGTTCTATCCTAATTTTAGATTCCTCTTCTTCCCATACAATTGTATAAGGATTAAATGGAGATGAAAAAGTTTTATATAAAAAAATGCTCATAATGACCCAATATTATTAATATAAAATTCTTATTAATTTCTCTTAAACATATTATCCTAATAAAATATTAATATGATATGAACAGATATCTAATTTCATGAAACGATGATTTCACAAGTATAAATCTGTTATTATTCTTTTATTAAAATGAGCCTATAAAGAAAAAGTATATATTAGCAAGTATGCATATTAAGTATGAAAAAACGCCCTTTAAACATTTTTTCCACATCCGTTTTTTAGTCACTTGCTAATAATGGGGGGGCGTTTTTTCATTTACTTTCTTATTTTTGTACTACTCATACCTAAACTTAAATAAATTCTACGATTAATTGACAATATTAATCACTACTATAAAGATGGCTGAGAAATTTAGATTAATTTACAAAGAGTATAAGTCAGCAATAAATAAACTCAAATATCCAGATTCATGGTTCTGGGTTAGATATACTATCAATCCTTATAGTGGATGCGCTCATACTTGCATATACTGTGATGCTAGAAGCCAAAGATATTATTTAGAACAAGATTTTGAGCATGAAATAATAATTAAGAGAGACATTGATAAGAAGCTGGAACATACTCTAAAAAGATCACGAAGTATGCTTCCGGATGTAATTGGACCAGGAGGGGTTACAGATGGATGGCAACCTGTAGAAAGAGAAGTTGAGAATACACGAAAAGTATTGAAGGTAATAGCACAAAATAAATATCCTATTGGAATATCAACCAAATCAAGTTTAATTATTAGAGATATCGATATTTTACAAAAAATTGCCCTTGACACGTGGTGTACTGTAGCTTTTTCAATTACTACTACAAATGAGGAATTAGCGGGATTTTTAGAGCCTTTTTCTTCTGCTCCATCAGAACGATTTGAAACCCTTAAATCTCTCAAAGAAAAGGTGCCGCAAATACAAGTGGGAATTAATTTAATTCCCATAATCCCTTTTTTGGAGGATAATGAGGATGACTTAGAGGATATTGTTAGGAAGTCAAAATCTGCAGGTGCCGATTTCATTCTCTTTTCACCTGGTTTAACACTTAGAGATTCACAAGCTCAATTTTTTATTAATAAATTAAAAGAGAGTAAATATAATTACGTTGTTAAACCTCTATTAGAGCTATATAAAGGTCAAATGCACCCACCTTCGGAATACGCAAAAAAATTAAATTTGATCTTATATACGATGTGTCAAGAATATGATATAAATATAAGGGAAAAGCGGTGGATACCTAATGATTTTCGGAAATGGAATTATAAAGTTTCTGAATTACTCCTTAATAAAGAATATCTTGAATTGGTACGTACAGGAAAAGGGAGTAATATTATGAAATGGGCTGGTTTAATTTTAAATAACCTTAATGAATCAATTATCGATGTTTATCGGCGAGGAGATTTACCAAAACTTAAGAATTTCAATAAAGAAGTAATTTCTATAATAAATCCCTTCCTAAATGAAGCCGCAAAATCAGAACCAAAACAAGGTATCGATAAATTTTTGAAATAAATCTAAATATTATTAAAATTTTAAATTCAAATCAATAATATGTCAGAATTAAATCAAGTTATCTCGGATATTAAATTATTAATCGAAAAATATAAACCTAATTTATCCAAAGATCAAAAAATAAGAATGTATAAAATTTTAAATCCGGATGTTGACGATTATATTATCTTAGGATTAAAAATAGCTGATTTAGAAAAAGTAGCAAAAGAAGCTCAGAGAAAATACAATCCTTCATTTAAATCAGCTATGCAGATATTTAAAACTCTTGCTAAATTTCCTGTGGAGGAGTATAAATTTGTAGCTTTTTTCTTTCTAGATCGATATAAAAATCAATTTACTATAGATATCCCCCAATTTTTTAAATCAGAATACTTTCCCTATTGTCACACTTGGAGTACGTGTGATAGTTGTTGTATTAGAGTACTTGGACCTTTTATAGCAAAGAGAGCTAATGAAGATTTAGCGATACAAACAATCGATGATTGGAGTCAAAATGAGTCCTTATGGCTTAAAAGAGCATCTCTGGTTCTGCTTTTAAAAATTGTAATGGTTCACAAGGATTTTAATGAAAATTATGTCTTTAAAAAAGTAGAATACATGCTATATTTCTCGAAAGAAAACTATATTGCAAAAGGGATAGGATGGCTATTAAAAACGTGTTCAAAATATAAACCAGATATAATAACAGAATATCTATTGACAAATCGTAAGCGATTATCAAGATTAATATTGAGATATGCAAGTGAAAAATTACCACAAGATAAACGACAATTAATTATGGAAAAATAAGTTCATGCGACTCATAAGACTGAAAAAATTTAAATGATATTTTATACTTTTTAAATCACTAATTTCGAATTTTTAAAAAATTCAAGCTTTTTATTAACGGCAAGGTGGCGTAGCCCGGGAACGCACCAGATACAT
This sequence comes from Promethearchaeota archaeon, assembly GCA_011364975.1. GTDB lineage: Archaea > Asgardarchaeota > Lokiarchaeia > Sigyniarchaeales > SOKP01 > SOKP01. The sequence continues at coordinate 13,414 of RDOE01000006.1, forward strand.
TGGATTACCCGATACAGGTGAAACTGAAGATCTGGGTACCGAGGGTTCAAATCCCTCCCTTGCCATTTATTAATTTTGAAATTAAAAAATTTATAATTAATTAGGACTTTAGCTCATTACCTATAGATATACTTTCTAATTTAGAAAATCATAATTTACTTTCAAAAAATGTATGAAAATTTTAATCACATCAAAGTAAATTAATTTATTCTCTTAAACATATATTAATATTGATTTTTCTTAAAAATGAGAATTAGGTTGTGATAATTGTCAAATCAAGAGGGAAACCGTAATAATCAATATAGTTTTGATGATTATTTGTTTGTAAGAGATCACTTCAACTACTATAATGATGATGATTTCTTTCAAGCATTAGTTAGAAAATATACTGGAGTTGAGTTCGAACAGATTGAACGAGACCTTAGAGCAATTTCAGAATACGTTTCTTTTAGATTTAAAAATCTTGCCGATAAAGCTAATGAGCTGGAAAATCGAATGAAAATCACTAAACTCAAACATTTTGATGCATATAATCATAGAATAGATAGGATTGAACGATGTTCGGAAACTGAAAAATTAGAACAAGAAATCTTTAGTTTAGGTCTTTTTGATCCTCTAAGAAATAGTCCCTGGAATAGATTTGTTAAAATGTTCTTACTTTACCAGAATGGAGAAGCCGGTGTTATGTGTCCAGTGGCTTGTTCGCATGGTGCTGTTGAATTGATGCAAAAATACGAAGATTCTTTGAGTCCTGAAGCGAAGGATATTCTTAATCATATAAGAGAAGGAAAAGAAGGAGAATATGCTAAAGGTGCGCAATTTGTAAGTGAAATTCAAGGTGGAAGTGATGTTCCTGCTAATCTTGTAGAAGCTATTTATGTAAAAGAAGAAGGGAAAGATGGAGTTTCAAACTGCTGGAGATTATATGGACAAAAATTTTTCTGTTCTGCAACACATGCGGATTATGCTGTTGTCACAGCAAAACCAAAAGGTACGAAATCATCAACTAGAGTCGCTGCGTTTATAGTTCCTTCCTGGCTTCCTGGGAATAAAGAAAAAGAAAAAAGAAATTCCTTCACAATTGATAGGTTAAAACAAAAGTTAGGAACTGCAGAATTACCAACAGCAGAAATTACTTATAATGGAGCGGTTGCATATCCTATAGGTCCTCTTGAGATGGGCCTTGCTGACATTGTTGGAATTGTACTTTCACTGTCAAGACTTCATGTAGCTTTTGGTATGGCTGCTGGTGCTTTACGAGTTGCAAGAGAAGCAATACTATATTCCCAATTTAGAAATGCTTTTGGAATCCCAATTTCATCATTTCCATTAATGATTAATCAAATATATGATTTAGACCATTTTTCAAAAAGGAGTGCAGCAGGAGCATTCAAAGTGTATTCAGAATATATATATTTTGGTGAAGAATTAATCAGTGGAATAAGAGAATTAGAGAAAATGGATAACTTAGAGGAAAGAAAACGTCGTTTTCGATTACGTGAGTTAATAATGTTGCAGAAAATAGTTGTTGCTGATGAAGCTCCAAAAATGATTCGTAAGGCAATATCCTTTTTTGGCGGTCATGGGATAATGGAGGACTTTTTACCATTACCAAGATTACATCGTGATTCTATGATTATGGAATTGTGGGAAGGACCAAGAAATGTACTCTTAACTCAAATCCATCGAGATCTTTCCAGAGTGAAAGATTGGTATCCTGCAGATGAGTTTTGTAGAGATGTACTTAAAGGAGCTGATTCTGATTTAATTGAAGAATATGTTTTAGAATTCACCAGAATAATCTCTCATGACAGCCTTCTTAGAAATGATCAACAAACTTTAGCAATATGTCGCGATTGGGAAGAATTTTCTAATAATCTCTTTATTGCGTATCAAGAACAGGCTCTCAGGGAGCTTAATTATGCTGACAAACCATTAAATTTTTCAAAATTATTACGTAGTTTTAAAAAAAGGAATACTGCAATTGCCTAGATTAATATTGCAATATTACTTTTTAAAAAATTATTTTTATATTTTCTCTTCTTTTATCTCTTTCAATGTAATCCTTAAATTTAGGATTATTATCATCAATAAATTCCCAAAACTTATCATAAATTTCCTTCAGTTTTAAATTCTCATCCTGAAGCTGAATTTCATTAGGTTTATCAGTAGAATTAGATTTTTCCTTTAACTTAGATTCAATTGGAATATACTCAATATAATTTCCTTCGAGAATCAAATTATCGAATAAAGAATTATCTTTTTCAATTTGATTTGTATCTAATTTCTTCTGTTCTATATTTGATTCAAACTTAAATTCATAATCAACTTTTTGATATCCACGGACTTTAAAATTTTTATCTACAAATGCTTGGAAATGATGGTCACATATTAACCCTTTGGGTAATGAAATTGTAGTAAGTTGTTTTGCTTGATTAATTACAAACTGAGGAAATTGCAATGATTTTGCTGTTTTACAAATAGGACATACAAACTTAATTTCTGATTTTTCAGTTAAAGGGTGAGATTTTGAATAAACTTTATCGTTTATTATTGCCACAGTAAATACACCTAAGAATTCTATACAAATAAAGATATAAAGTCCACCAAATTATTGAATTCTTTTCAATCCAAATCAATAATCTAAAAGTAGTTAAAAATAGAATTCTCTTTTATGTTTCTTTTGGATCAAATTTCAAGTCTAAATTAGTTTTTGTCAACTCAAAACTAAATTCGAGTGTCGGAATTAACTCTGATTCAAATTTGAATGTATGCTTGCCTTCTTTAAAATTACTAAGACTTTCTTGATCAATTGAGATTAATATATTTAAATAATCTCCTAAAGCGATAATTCTTCCAGCTAACTTTCCGGCAAGAATATCCTCGATTGTAAATTTATCTCCTTTATGATATATACTAAAATGATCCATTAAACTTCTCACATCAAATTTCTCCTTAGATACATCTATAGGTTTTTCATCAATATACATTTTTCCATAGTCAGATAATTGAAAAGTACTTATATCAAAATTTTTTGTGCTAAATCCACCAAGCTCTATCTCATCTGGAACCTCCATAGCCATAATTACATTCAAAGCTTTAATTAAAAGAGAATCTGTTTTCCCATCGCCGTTACTATCGACTGTAAAAATACATTTTTTAGGTGGAAAAATTTTTTTGAAAAGAACCTTTAAAGCTGAAATATCATAAGACATTGTGACTCAATTAGATAAATACAAACTTTTAATCTTTGCTTTTAATAATTCATTTTATATTATAAACTTTAGATCTGAAAATTATTAGGTTCAGAATTTTGTCTAGTTTTCTCTATGAATTAACATAAATTAATGGTCTATTTCAGAAATTTTCACTGGACGATTCTCAATCAAAGATTTTTGAGCTGCTAATGCAACTAACACACTTTTTAAGCCATCAATTCCATTAGGGGATGGTTCTTCATTATTGCGTAAGATCTGAAAAAAGTAAACTAATTCTTCTGCATAAGAGTCTATATATCTTTCTAAGAAGAAATAAGGAATGTTATCTTCTTTAATTGTATTAGCAGTAAATAATCTTACTGTGTTTGAAGGCTCATTATTCGCGATAAGACAACCTTTTGAGCCAAAAACTTCAACTCTCTGATCATAACCATATACTGCTTGTCGAGAATTATCAACCAATCCGAAAGTCCCATTTTTAAATTTTAACAATGCAACTGCTGTATCAATATCTCCTAATTTTTTAATTTCAGGATCTATAAGAGCAGCTCCATTTCCATATACTTCTTCAATATCACTTCCTACCTGAAAGCTAGCCATGTCCCAATCATGAATAGTCATATCTATGAATAATCCTCCTGAATTTTTTATATAATTTATGGGAGGTAAAGTAGGGTCTCGTGATGTGATTTTAATAATTTGAGGATTACCAATTTGTCCAGACATTATTAAATCTTTTACTCTTTTGAAATTGCGGTCAAATCTCCTATTAAAACCAATCATCAATTTTACACCTTCTCGATTAACTACATCTAATGTCTCCTTGATTCTTATTAAATCAATGTCTATTGGTTTTTCACAAAAAATCGATTTTCGCGCTTTCGCTGCTTGTTGAATAAATTCCGAATGAGTTTCTGTAGATGATGCTATAATAACTGTATCTATCTCAGAATCCTTTATTATATCATAAGGGTTATTTGTAAGATTAGGAACCCCTATTTTATTAGCCCAACTTTTCAAATCATTATCAATCTTTATATCTGCTACTGCTTTTAACTTTACTTCGGGAATTTTTCTCAAAACATTTTCTATATGGATTCTACCAATTCTGCCTGCTCCAATTACACCAATTGTGAAATTTTTTGTCAATTTTTCTCACAAATATTTATTTATTATTTTCTTTCTTAGCATTGGAAAGTTTTTTAAAGTTGATTAACAAATACTAAATCACATTTATTCTATATTTTCAAAAACAAAAAAGCGATCTGTTTTAGTTTATAAATAATTTCAAAAAAAAAGTTGATTATATGAATAATGAAGAACCTCGAAAAATGTCTTTAGGCATGAGATTAGCTTTTGCCTGCGGCGAAGTAGGAGATAATGTTGCCCTTAATACTTTTACATTTTTGATTTTTACCTATTATTTTACTGTTGTTCGAATTCCAGCCCCAATAATGACATTAGGCTTTATTCTCTGGGCTTTATGGAATGCATTTAATGACCCATTAATTGGATATCTCTCTGACAGAACTAAGAGCAGATGGGGACGAAGGATCCCGTGGATGATAGGTGCTACGATACCTCTCGGAGTTTTAATGATTCTATTGTTTACTCCACCAGGTGATTATCTTACAAATCAATCGGTTTTCATCTATTTCATTATAATTCTTATCCTTTTTGACTTTGCTTATACATCATTCAACTTGAATTATAACTCTCTTTTTTCTGAAATGTTTGTTGACATGAAAGAACGTAGTTCAACTGGCAGAATCCGTATAATTTTTGTTCTAATTGCAACCATGTTTGCATTAACCTTCCCCACGTTTATAATTGAAGATATTACAAATAAAGATCCTTTAATCCCTGTCAGTACAACAATAACTGGTTATCAAATAACAGGGATTGTGGCGGCCATCATTATTTTTGTGTTTTATTTCCTAATTCTGAAATGGGGTGTTAAAGATCCCAAACATATTTCTAAGGATGCAGAAAGTGCCATGTCATTTACAAAAACTCTTAAATTTACTTTCAAACATAAGTCATTTTTATGGTTTCTATTCCCCGCGCTCGGTACTTGGCTTGTTATTAATATATTACCTACTTTATCTCCTCTTTTTTTTGTATATGCAGTTGGAATTGAAGATGAATTTTTAATTGGGATTCTACTAATGATTTCTTTTCTTGTTGCTGCGGTTTCAACACCATTGTGGGAATTAATAAGAGTTAAGAAAGGCGCTCGATTGTGCGGATTAATAGGAATTGTTGTATGGTTAGTTTCAGTCGTGTGTTTTGCGTATTCTGTCACTTTCGAAATGGCTCTAATTTTTATGATTTTCTTCGGAGTAGGATTGGGAGGCGGTCTTTACTTTTATGACCAATGCATTGCAGAGATTATTGATGAAGATGAAATCACATATGGAATAAGGCGTTCTGGTATATATTATGCGGTTCTTAACTTTCTAATTAGATTATCGATGATCCTAAATTTCGTTATTATCGGATTAGTCTTTACTTCCACGGATTGGATGAATTATACTCCAAATCCGGGTGTAGATGTTATTTTAGGTCTTAGAATTTTAATGGGAATTTATCCAGGAATAGTTCTTGGACTATCTTTAATTGGTATGTATTTTTACCCAATAAAAGGAGAGAGGTTAGCTGAGAACAGGAGAAAGTTAACTGAATTGCATAAACAAAAGTTAGGCTCTGTATAATACTAAAATTATATCCTTTTTTTCCTATTTTTTTAATTTAAAGGTAAATTAACATTTTCAAGAACAAAGTTTTATTTATTCTCTATCTAAATTATCAATTAAAAAGTATGATTACAATATTGAATTTTAATGAAAGCAATAGAAATTAATGCAACATGGTATCCAAAACCATCCTTTAAATTAGGATCTAAAGATATTAATGGAAAATTAACTTACTTAGGCTCACAAGTTTGGCGCAATCCTATTGTTAAAATGGTAGAAAAGCCAAAACCTCATATTAAACCAAATGAAGTCCTAATAAAGGTGAAACGGTGTGGTATATGTGGAAGTGACGTTCATATGAACCAAACTTATGAAGACGGCTATATTTATTATCCTGGTCTTACCTCATTTCCTGTAACCTTAGGCCATGAATTTGCTGGTGAAATTGCAGAGGTTGGCTCACAAGCGATAAATAAAAGAACAGGAAGGCCATATGAAATAGGGGAACCTGTAACAGTTGAAGAAATGGTTTGGTGTGGAGAATGTAAACCCTGCTGTGACGGTTATCCTAACCACTGTGAAAGGTTACAAGAGATTGGTTTTTCCATCGATGGAGCATTTGCAGAATATATTGCAGTGCCTGCAAAGTTATGTTGGAGCTTAAGGAAATTAGACAAAAAGTATAACGATATTTACAAAATTGGAAGCCTTGTTGAACCAACTTCCGTGGCTTATAATGCAGTAATAGAAAGAGGAGGAGGGATCCGCCCCGGTGAGAATGTTGTAATATTAGGAGCCGGTCCAATAGGGTTAGCAGCTGCAAAGTTATTAAAGTTTGCGGGTGCTGGAGTATGTCTTATGTCTGAACCTGATCCTAATCGTGCAGGTTTAGCTAAAAAATTAGGTGCGGATTATGTAATAAATCCAATTAAAGATGATTTTGTCGAAAAAGTTAAAGAATATACTGGAAATGAAGGTGCTACATTATACCTTGAGGCTTCAGGATTACCGAATTTAGTTTGTGATGATATTCAAAATGCTATATGGGAATGTAAAGCTGTCAATAGTACTGTCGTAATTGTAGCTCGAGCTGAACAAAGAATGCCGGTTTGTGGTGAATATTTCCAAGTTCGCCGAGCACGAATTGTAGGTGCTCAAGGGCATTCTGGTCATGGGACATTTTCGAATGTTATAAGTTGTATGGCAGCAGGCATGGATGTTAGTCCTATGATTACAAAAGAAATAACTTTAAATGAAGTACCAGATAATATTAAACTTCTTCAAACAGATAGGACTAACTGCAAAATTTCTGCAATAATTAACTAGAACTCTAATTCAAGATTAATTTTAAATACTCAAAAGAACTTTTAGCAACCTCTTCAAATGATGGTTTCATTATAGTTTCAATGGACGCAAATTGATTATATCCAGCTTTTTTAAATATATTTAAGAAACCTTTAAAGTCAAAGTGACCTGAACCAGGAGCTCTCCGATTACTATCTGCAAGATGGATATGTCCAACTTTATTGCAAATACTTTTTAAATCATCCCAAATAAAAAATGGATCTTCCTCCAAATATGTATGAAAAGAATCTATTAGAAGTGTTAAATTTTCAGATCCAATCTCTTCAATTAATTCAATTGATTCTCTTATTGTATTGTATGAATCTATTTCAAAACGATTTATAGGTTCAAATAACAATTCTACTCCACTATCTTCTGCGAAAGCAATACATCTTTTAAGTGAAGATATTATATTTGATTTTTCCTTCTTTGGGCTACTATCATATTTATATCTACCTCTGATTAATCCAATAATAACTTTCGATTTAATTTCACTAGCAAAATCAACATATTTATTGATTCTATCTATAGCTTTTTCTCTATTTACTTCATTATTATCCCCTAATGAATACCCAAACCGAATATAAGTACTCCCAGTACCCAAAGCAGGGATTCGAATTTGATATGAATCAATAACTTCCCTTATTTGCATGATATCAATCTTTTCTGGTTCTAAAAGACTCAATTCAATCCCATCATAGTCTAAAGATTTTAATAGATGACATAATATCGAAAACTTTTTGATAATGCTTTCTTTATTGCTATTGGATTCATCCAATCCAGAAACGATGCTTATTAACATATATTAACTTAAAACTCTTTTATTAAAAAAATTTAACCGAAGTAAACTTTCATAATATTATAAAATTTGTAAAAAGGTGAAAATAAAATGGGAAAATGGAATCTTCCTCCTAAAAGTGGTCATATGGATATACCTGATGGGATATATCTACAAAACATGACTATAAAGGACATAAAAGAAAGAGTTAAAAAGAATGATGTTATTATAATTCCAACTGGATCAACCGAGAACCATGGTCCCGCAGCCTGTATTGGAGAAGATACTTTCCTGGTTACTAGAATGGCTGAATTGGTGGCTCAAAAAACTGGTTGCACTGTAGCTCAACCCACTTGGTATGGTTCACACCCTTATCATCATGTGGGGATGCCTGGAACTATAATCGTACCCGAAGAAATCTTTAAAGGTTTATTAAGAGCGATAATTGCAGGATGTTGGAATATGGGGTTCAGAAAGATGATACTTCTTAATGGTCATGGCCAAGAATACGTTATTCCTTCTGCTATACATGAATGGGCTAAAATTTATCAATTACCTGCTGTAATTTGTAATGTAAATTGGTATCATGCAATTCCTAAATATTGTATGGATATGGCTCATGGTGGTCCATTTGAAACGCCATTTATTCATGCTGATGAGGCCGAAACATCCTTCTCTATGACATTATTCCCTGAAATGATTAAGAAAATTGATGCCTGTGAGGATAACGAAGTTGTTGGCTGGATGCCAGATGGACATGTAGATAAAGCTGGCAATATATATCAAAGACCAATCCGATGGTATGGTCAAGTTGGTTTTGGGCCAATAGAGCTAGCTGCTTATCCCGAAGGTCATGTTGGATGTCCAAGTAAGGCTAAATTCGAAAAAGGAGAACCTGGAATGGAGGCTTTCTTAGATTACTTAGAGAAACTAGTAAATGATATTCTAAAGACATTTCCTCCTGGAATCTTACCCCCAATAGAGGGAATAACACAGCGTGAGCAAAAAGAGCTTGAACCATACATTAAAGGACCGTTAAATGGTGGAAAAAGTATATATGAATTACGTTATCCTCCATAAATACTAATTTCTTTCCTTTTTTTTATCCTTTATATATTACTTTATCTTTATCTAATTAAAAAAAAACAGTAAAATAATGAAAGAGATTAAATGTCGTATACATCATTAATAAATTCTGCTTCTTTTTGAAGTAGTGTTTTTTTTAGATTGGAATTGGATTTTTTACTATTTTTTTTTCGCGATTTTTGATTTTTAAGTTCCATTTTTTCATCATAAGTAAAAACTGGCATAATTTCACACTTTCTAGAAATAATACCTCTAAGGAGATCAAGTTAAATCGAAAATTTAAGTATTTTGATTAATTTTTATTTATTTTAAAATAACAATTTAAAGTCAAATACTAATACTAATAAAAGAGTAAAAAAATAGTAAAAAAAAATTATAATTTTGATCCACAATATGCGCAGAAGGCAGCTTCACTACGCTCAATTGGAGTACCACAACTAGGACAAAATTTTGCGCCCTCTGGAGGAATCTTTTGAGCTATTGGAGGCTCTTCCTTTATAACCTGCATTTCTTTTGCAGAACCAGTGTCAGCGGAAAAATTGCCCCTTAATCTGCCTGATGCTTTTAAATCCAGTATTATTGCCTTTATATCTCTCACAGAAATTCCAGTATTATTACTAATTTCTTCGATTGAAATATTTGGATTCTGCTTGAATTCATATAAAACAACATTTTTTAACTTGCTACGATTGACTAAAGCTGCAATTTGACTAACTAATATTGCTGTTCCAATACCAATCCAAAGAAAACCCATCCAATTAATACCAAATCGCCAGAAACCGTCCATAAACGCATTAATCCCCCAGTAATAAAATATACCAGCAATTAATAATGCGCATATTGAAAATCCTTCTGTATATTGATTTCTTTTATATTTCATAGCAATTCTTCTTTTATTAATGATTAATAAAAAGTAATGGAAGAGAATATAAATCTCTTTTATGGTCCAATTTTTAACATGATTATAGGTTTCATTAAAATTTTTTAAGAGAAAAATAAAAAGAAAAAATAGAATTTAATTAGAAATTATAATTTTGCTCCACAATATGCACAATAGACCGCTGCATCCTTACTTACTGGAGTTCCGCAATTTGAGCAATATTTTCCTTTTTCATAAACTTTAGATTCAGTTTCAGGCAACATAGTAGAATCAACTTCGACATGTTTAGCTTCTCCAGTTTTCGTTGAAAATTTCCCTCTCAATTCACCACGTGCTTTTAAGTCCAACACAATCGCGCGAACATCTTTAATAGTTATTCCTGTGTTTATTGAAATTTGCTCAATAGTTGCGTTTGGAGTTTGCTCAAATTCTAATTTAACAATGCTTCTAAGTTTACTTCTGTTAGAAAGAGCATAAATCTGGCCAGATATTATCGCAATACCTATAGCTATCCAAATAAAACCCGACCACCACCACCAATGCCAGCTATCCGTCATAAGCGTGTTAAATCCCCACCAAAGAAACCCACCAGCTATTATTAATCCGCAGATACTAAACCCTTCTGAATATTGATTTTTTTCGTATTTCAATTTATTCACCTTAAATTTTACTCTATTATATTAAATATTATATATATGATTTAGAGGGTCCGATATTTAATTAATTCTCTTTATTATAATAATCCAAAAATTATGAAAAAAACTAGTTTATTAAGAAGGTTGAACAGATTGATTGATTATATTAAAAACATCCTTTACCTTAACTTGATCTTCAGTTAAGAGGATTATTAATTTTTCTAATATTTTAATAGAAAGAATATAATAGTTATCCGAATGTATTATATTGAAATCTGGACTATGTAATCCAATGCTTTCAGTAGTTTCCTCAGCTAATTCGTAAAGCTGAGATACATTTAAAGATATAGATGCTTTATTAAATTCATCCTCATTAATATATGACCTTATTACCACTCCATTTTCAGATGTAACTAAAATGAAGTAGACAGAAGGACCCAACTCGTTAATTAAATTATTTAAGATTAAGTCCAAATCTAATAATACGGTCATTACTATATAGTTTATGATATTGGAATTATAAATATGTTTGTATGGTTTACTTATTACATACTGATAGTACGTAAAGATTCCGACAAAAACCCCTAAAAAACCCCTGAAAAATTATTAAATTTTGAGGATTGAATATTAAATAACGAAGTACCTATCAACCACTTTTTCAAATTTCCCAAAAGGGCTTAAGTCTCCATTAAAATCCTTAATATGATCTTTATAGATCATAAAAAATTCTTCCATTAATAATTCAATATATCTCTTTGTATTTTTGGATTTAACCGACTTCTCAACTAAATATGCGAAAATAATTTCATCTTTCATGCTTAGATATAATTGCTGATTTTCAAAACTTATGGCTTCTAAAACTTCACCTGAATGTTTCCCTACCACTTCATTTGAAAAAGTTATTATCGCAGAAATAAAACCACCAATCTGAATATAATTTTCAGATAAATAATTCATATTTTTTTTAATTTTTGTAAACAATGAATGCCCTGTGCTACTAATTATAAATAAAGCAGAAGTATCTGTAGCATTTGGAACTGCCTTTTTACAAACATTATCGAATTCTGAAATTGGACGATTTAAAGTTATTATTTTTATAAACTCTTTTGAAAGATTGCACAAATCTTCATATCTAACTAATTTATCCTTTTCGTTTAAATAAAATATCGCAATGATCTCATAATCTAATTTATAGAAATGAACATAAACCGTATAACTCCCAATTAAGTCAATTACTTTCCCCTCTTCTTTTTGAAGAATTTCTTTTTTATATAACTGGATCATCTTTTTCATTAAAGAATTTCCAATCCCCTTACTATAGACGATATTATGAGTTATCTCAGAGATGCTAACTATTCCAAGTCCTATTAAATTTAATGAACCAGGAAAAACAATAGATTCCTCATAAGTATTTTCTAATACAATCATTTTTTCCTAATATTATGGTTATTTTTTTGTGGTAAAATAATTGCTAAAAAAAAATAAATTATGTGCAAAAATAATTATTTGTACTAATAATTTTTAGATTATTTATATATTTAAATCTTTCGGTTGTGGTAAAAAAATTTTTAAAAAGGATAAAAATACAGTGATAAAATACTTATTAAAGACCTGAAAACATTTAAATTTCCATTTTTTTATAATTTAATTGTAAATAGAATTTTTGCATAACAAAAATGTAAAATGTTATCAAAAAATGCGAATAATATGTTAGGTGTACTAAAAATGATAGAATTAATTCAAAATTTTGATATTAAACCTTATTTAAACGAATTTAAGAAAAATAATTTCTATATTCAAACCTTAGTAGATATTGAAAATATATATTCCTCAAAAGAATATTCGCAGTTTATTACTAATTTATATGAATTCTTTAATCAACAATCCATAGATCATGAAGAAAAATCAGGTCATAATCATTGTATAGCTGTAAAAAAGGTTATTGATCAATTTTGGAGCTTAATGTTAGGAGCAGATTTAATTAGAAAATATTCTAATTGTCTTAAAAAAAAATCGAAATTCAGCAAAAGTTTAACTTAGCGTTCCAAAAAATTAATTTTATTTGGGATTTCTATGTAGCTGTATTATCGATAATAACCCAAGTAATTTTGAGAAATCGATTTCTTCTTGATTATCTTCTTTAGGATTCCAACCAAAAAGTATTTTTGCTGACTTACCGAATTCAGAAACATAACATTTCATTAAACTGATCTTTTGATTCTTTTCAGTTATAAATTCTACATGGCATTTATAACGGTGAAATCCATGTCTTACTACTACATCTTCAGGATTGGCATGAAGATTTTTTACCCAACCTGATTTTTCTCCCATTGCAGAAAAAATTGTAATTACATCCTCAAATCTCCTATACTCTAGGGGAGTTCTTCTTTTTTTCCCATCTTTCCACCCTATAGTTGTTAAGATTAAAATTGCCCATCCAAAACCTAGTAAGGGTAATACTCCTAAACGGTACAATGGTATCATGAAATATTTGTTTAATTTTTGCCACCTTCTCAACTTCTTTTTCTTTGAAAATTCATCTCGAAAGTGGAAATTATATATAACTGATCCAGGGCGTGGTAAGTCTCCAGTTTTTATTTTCTTTTTATCATTTTGAGCCATTTTTTTTTAAAATTTGTATAATTTCTTATATATCTTTTTTAAAGAGAGAATCTTAAGATTTATTAATTTATTTTTCTGAAAATTGCGATTCTTTCGCAGAATTTTCACCCTTCTTATTTTTTTTATGTGGTTTTGGTATTGATAAAAAAAACAGAATAACTGCTAATGGAACCATAATATAATTCCCAACAACACCAGGAGCAATTCCTACAGTTTCAAAAGGTTTTAATAAACCTACACCAATACGCATTATGTATTCAATTATGATTAAAATGTACATGAATGGTATCAAATTTTTATAACGAAAAAATACCACCAGAAAAACAATACTCATAAACATTTTCTGCTCTCTCAGGAAGTAACTTTTTTAATAGGATAGACAAATTTGATCAACACCTCAAAAAATAGTATTTAAAATGGGCCTAGCAGGATTCGAACCTGCGACATCCCAGTCCGAAGCCTTGTGCAGTATCGCACAGATTGCGAATCTTGGGCACCCTATCCAGACTAGATTATAGGCCCATTATCGAGATAATAAATTTTGATTATAAGGAGATCATGTTTTCTATCTAAAAAAAGTTTGGATATCTAAGAATTATCTCAACCATAAATTTTACAATCAAATAGCTTAGATGTGGTTGGTTAAATAATAATTAATATATTGGAAGAAAATCTTCAACAAATTTCTAATAATAATGCCATCAGACAAATTTCCTTGTATTTTAACCAACCCTCTCATAAATGAATCGGTAGGGTCTAATCTTTGAGTAAATATTCTTTTAAAAACTTTCTTAGAAAGAATAAAGTGAATGATTTTCATTTCTTCTGGGACATTTTCATAATAAGATGTATTAAAGGTTAATTTTGCTCCTACTTTCTTTATCCATATATTATAATCTATATCATGAATGTATATATGAAAAAACATGTCATCATACAGATTAAGTTCGTCTTTTAAATCTTCGGATTCATGTGATATCTCTACAATTAATTTAACTAACTCATCTAAAGTAGATTTAGCGTTCCCTCCTGTTGATTCTAATGAGTTTAAAATCAAACTTATTACATTTGAATCAATCATACTAACTTCAGTCATTTAGTTCCATAGTCAATTTAACATGTTAAATATTCATGTAACCGATGAAAAATATAGAGATGAATTATTTAAAACTTCATATAATATAGCGATGATAAGATCATACTTTTAATTATTTTTTATAATTCGCTTTTGACAAATATTTAAAGAATAAACGAAAAAGTTTGATATATCTTACACCCTGAGAAAGATCTCCCTCGACATTAATCTTTCCTTTCATGAACTCATCAACACCACTCTCTTCACCCTTGAGTATCTTTATTATTAAACTTTTGGTAAATATCATTTTGAATTTTGCTTTAGGATTAATTCCTTCAGAATAGTCTAATCTCCCATTTGATACTTCTAACCAATATTTAAAATTAACATCCTTTATACAAGTTTGGTAAATATCATCTAACCCAAGCAATTCTTCTTTTAATTCTTCTGTGTTATTAATTACATTAACTCCAATCTTAATGATTCTTTCTAGGATTTTTATAAATTCCTTATTTGTCCCTTCTAAGCCATTTAATAATGAATTTATGGCATCATTATCGAGCATTTAGTTTTTTGAACAAACTTGTAATTATTATTCTCTTACCTTATATAACAATCTCAGAATTAATATTTATGTCTTTATTTTAATGACTTAATAACCTTATTGTCAGCAAGTATGATTTAATCTCATTCTACAAATTCTATAATAAAATTTTTATATTTGAAACTATTTCAATTGTTATATAACATAAGATATTTCGCACTAAGCCCGCTTAGTGTAGCCCGGTCCAGCATTCGGGACTGTCACTCCTGCGACGCGGGTTCAAAAAAAAAGGGTTATTAACTCTTTTCTGAAATTCCCGCAGCGGGCGCTTTTTATCTGTATTTGAATTATTGATAATTTTTAGATTAGATAAAGTCTTTTAAGAATTCAAACGACAAAATGAAATATTATTTTAATCTTTAAAAACATAATCATCATAAAAGCTTAAAGCTTTTTAAGTTAGAATAAATTTTCATAATCACAATTCAAATTAACTTCAAATTAATTTTGGAGATAAAAAAATTAAAAATTGGATGAGAAAATATGGTTGATGAAAAATTATTAAAGACTTTTAAAGAAAAGATGGATGCTGGAGCAGCAGCAGCTGATCCAAAAGACACCTTAATGGTTTACGAGCTTTTTAAGCAAGTTGCCGAAGAAAATGATGACTTAAAAGAAGAATTAGAAGATATGGATATTACCATTCAAATGATTCTTACTGATGCCGGTGATAGATTCTGGTTAAAAGCTCACGATGGCACTTTAGAGTTCGGCGAAGGTGATGTTGATAATCCATCCTTTACTTTCTCTGCGACCAAAGAAGTTGGTGCCGGATTATTATTCGGAGAAGTTGATGCTACAAGTGCCTATATGGCTGGTGACATCACCGTAGAAGGTAATCTACAAGATGCGATGGCATTTCAAGAGATCATTGAATTAGCTCTTGAAGCTGTTGAGGATATGCTTGATTAAGTTGGAAAAATATTTAAATCAGAAATTCTCCAACACTAAATTTATCTTCTTTTTTATTTTACAAACAATCTATTTTTTTTAATTTATTTTATATTTCGGCTAAATTTTTCTCTTAAATTAATCCTTTTTACCGACAGATTTCATATTAATAATTTATCGGAATTTTATAGGTTAAAAAATATTTTTAAAAAAGTATGGGGTGAGAAATAAAACCTTTTTATATATTAATGGGTTATATTTAATAGTATTTATATAATACATAAATACTAAATTCAATTTAATTGACTGAAAATCAAAAAGATAGGTTGATATAATCAAAAGAGTTGATTAATATGGTTGATGAAGCATTATTAAAAGAAATGAAGGGAAAATTTGATGCTGGAGCCGCTGCTGGAGATCCAGCAGACTCTTTAAAGGTTTTTGAGCTCTTTAAACAAATTGCTGAAGAGAATGACGACTTAAAAGAAGAATTGGAAGATATGGACATTGTTATTCAGGCGGTAGTTACAGATGCTGATTATAAATTCTGGCTAAAAGCCCATGATGGGACCTTAGAGTATGGTGATGGAGATGTTGATAATCCATCCTTTACGTTTTCAGCTAATAAGGAAGTCGGGTTAGGTATGTTATTCGGAGAAGTTGATGCTACAAGTGCCTATATGGCTGGTGACATCACAGTAGAAGGTAACTTACAAGACGCGATGGCTTTCCAAGAAATTATCGAATTAGCCTTGGAAGCGTATGAAGATTTAGCTGAAGATTTATAAAAAGATTAAGTCTATTAAATTCATTTATCTTCAGAGAAATCTAATCTCATTTTTTTTTATTTATTTTTATCAATAAACTCAAGTTATAATTATTTTCTCTGTTTTATGGTTAGTTTAAACACTTTATCATTTTTTTTTACTGGTTTATCCACTAATACACCGATAGAAATACTTTGAGTACCTGATTTAATGATGGGAGTTTCAGTAAGGTTCTTTTTCTGCTTAATTTGAATTGAAGTTACTTTTTGTCGTAAATATGTATCCGTATGCGTTCCAGTAATGAAAATTTCATCCCCCAATTTTAATTTACCTCTTGAAAGTAGTATTTTAGCTGCTTTTCTCTCTGGATAATAATTTAAAACTTTGCCAATTTCGCTCTTTCTATATTTCGATACATTTCCATCATCCTCTCTTTGGATTTCTGTTCCTGTGGGTAAACCATAATAAAATCCAGTTGAAAAACCTCGATTGTATACCTTATTTAATTGTGAAAGCCAATATTTTACCTTTTCTTCTCTATATTCCTTGTTGAAATATGCATCAATCGCTTCTCTATAACATTTAGTAGCAGTCTCAACATATATTGGATCCCGCATTCGGCCTTCTATCTTAAAAGCATCAATATCGGCTTCAATCAATTCGGGGATATGTTCTATCATACACAAATCCTTAGTGTTGATAAAGAATACACCATCATATAGGAGTTCGTTTGATTGATCATCAACGACTCTCCATCTTCTGCGACAAGGTTGGATACATCGACCTCGATTTGCAGAATATTCTTGAGAACCACAAATTTCCGCAGAAAAATAACATCTTCCGGAGATAGAAGTACATTGAGCACCATGTACAAATGTTTCTATTTCAGTAGTAATTAATTTATTCTTAATTTCTTTAATTTGATTAAGAGAAAGTTCTCGAGCAAGGATTAGTCTTTGAGCGCCCAACTTCTCATAAAATTTTGCGCTTTGGGAGTTAGAAATATTTGCTTGAGTTGATATATGAAATGGTAAACCTCGCTCCTTGACTAATTCGATGGCACCAATATCATGAATTATTACTGCATCAATTTCCGCTTCTAAAGCTTGATCTAATACATTTTTGAGCAATTCGAGCTCATTTTCATAGATCACGATGTTTGTGGTTAAATACGCATTAATGTTGAAATCATGACACGTTTTTACGACATTTGATAAATCACTTAATTTAAAATTATCACTGAACATTCTCATATTAAAAGATTCTACGCCAAAATACACAGCATTAGCACTTTCTAATACCGCATTTAATGACTTGTAATTTTTCAAGGGTGCCATTAATTCAGGCTTTTTTTTAGTAGCCATTATCGCCATCCCATATTAAATACTTATAATAGAAATAAGTAAACAAGGTAAATATTATGATTGATTATTAAAAAAAATAAATAATAAAAAGTTGAATTAAGTTTTACAAAGCGGTAAACCAAAGATAAAACAAGAACATTCCAATTGCAAAGAATAGTCCTGAAAAAATATACGCCATATGTTTTGCATAATTGCGAAAACGTCTTCCTGACTCGGTTTCTATTGTATCTACTTGAATATATGGATTTGGGCCCCTTCGATACCAGCCTTTTATTCTAACGTTTTGCCCAACTAACCGTTTAGCCTTGGTAATAGCCCAGAAAAAGTCTACAAAAGGCAATCCATAGCGGTAATCTATATACATTAAACCAGTGCTATCTTGAAAAAATAAATCTTCACTAAAGTAATAACCTGGAATTCCCCTTCCAACAATTCTTCCTTCAATTATTGTAGGTACCGTTCGTATTGGAGATACTTTTATATTGGACACTAGTTCCACAATGTTATTAAACTCAAATCCGGTACGATATTTAAAGTATGCTCTAGCTATTACTCCTATTCCTATTGCAAAGAATCCTAGAGCCCAAAATAAGATAAAATTACTATAGAATAAAGGAATTTGCCAAGAAAATAACCCTACCATCCCTAAAATCTGTATAATTGTTAAGCCAAGTAATATAAAGAATATTAGCCATGGTAAGTTTTTTATAGTTAAATCCACTAAAAACTCATCTAACATAGACTTACCTGCTTGCTCTTCTTTAATCTTTTTAGCTCCTGATAAATCATATTCAACTGGAACCCCATAAATCTCACATTCTTTGTTAAGTCTTTGGATTCTTTTAGCAGGTAGAGGATGTGTACTAAAGAGTTGAAAGTATTTTGCCCATGGATTGAATAAATCCCAACCAGCAGCTGCTTCAACTGCTTTTTTCGAAATTTGACCATCTAAACCTATTATAGTTTGCGTTGAAATAAGACCGGACTTATTGGGCTCAAAAATACCTAGACCACGAAGTGCTCTGACGGGAGATTTACGTTTTTCATGCATTTCTTCTGTTGATCCACTCACAAGTAAACCATAAGCTATCTTAATTAAAGCAGTTGAGAGATCGTTTGGATTGTTAGTTATTTCTGCAGAATGTTGATCAGCATAATATTCTCGGATTCGACTTATTAATAATGATACTAGATATCCAATGTAATACGCTATATAGGATATTGCAGCTATAGCTATTAAGGCTAATCCAATGTAATTACCTGAATCACTATCTCTAGATCGCCTCGAACTTCCAGAAAATCTAGCAGCATAATAAGACCATCGTGCTATGGTCAATAATATTAGAGGAATAGCGAATACAACTGTCATTAATATGAAATCACTATGTACAATATGTCCTAATTCGTGAGCAACTACAGCTTTTTGTTCTTTCTTATTTAGATAATGTAAAATGCCATCTGTGACAACTAATCTAGCACTATTCTTAGTCCAACCAAATGTAAAAGCATTTGGATTTAGATCATGAATAATTCCCATTTTCGGGGTTCTTATTCCTTCATATTCAACAACTTTGTTTACTGCGTCAGCAAGATGTGGAAATTGAAAAGTAAAATCCTCATACGTGATCCAATCTATCCTATAAATCCAACGAATAATAAGAGGGGATATTCCATACTGAAAAAGAACAATCAAAATTGTGAATGCAACCATCAAGAAAAGTCCAAATAAGTCATTTGGAAGAAACCATATACCTATTGTAAATACAACCGCATAAATCAATCCAAACAAAAACAAAACAGCAAAAGAGGATGCTAATTTTAGTCCCATAATTATCGATTTAATTTTTTAATTTAAATAGTATTTATTAATCATTTTTTCAAAATGAATACTTATGATATTCAAGGAGGATTGGACTATTAACTTTAATGGTGATTAAGGTAAGTTTTAAGAATTAATTTTCAATATCGAAAGAATTAAAACTGAAATCTTACATAATTATTTTAGGTTTTTTCCTATTATAGGTGGATTAATAATCGATTCAGATTTAAAAAAGCTTTATGATTTAACAGATTACCTTATCAAGCAACAATTTTATTTAACAGGCACTGACACCATTTTAGGGAGAACTCCAGAAATATCAATAAAAATAAAGCATTCTGGTAAAGTTGTACGCAGATTTAAAGATCTTTTTTTAGATAATATCCATTTGTTCTTGGAGGGTAAATACTTAGACTTTTTTGAAACTTTTAAACGAATTGAAGGGATTGATGATAACCATATCAAAGAGATTTATCAAGATATTCAAATTAAACTTGCAACCATGCATACGGAAGATTTTGATGTTACAATTCTCTATACTATTGCGTTAAGTTCATTGCTTTCAGGTATTCGAGAAATACATTTTAATATTTCTATTAATAAAGTAATTGAAAGATTGATGATGCAAAATTCAGAATTAACAAAAAATCATATTCAGTTTGAATTAGATAAACTTTTTATGAAAAATAACGAAAATATTTCTATTCTCTACAATATATCTTTTCTTGAGGCTTTAGCGGAATCATTTAATTTTAAGTCAGTTTCTAAAAGATGTAAAATAGAGAATGCAAAATATAGGAACATAGTGGTAAAATTAATTCTAACCTCTACAAAATAATCATTTTTATTTTATTAGGGAAAATTTATTAATAGAATTTAGCATCATGAATCAAAAGAAATTTATCTTGATAAAGAGTATTATAATCATATATAAAATCATTTAAAATGTATAAATAACTTAAGAGTTTAAATTTACTTAGGTGATTGAATGTCTGAAGATTATAAAAAAAGGTTTTCAAATCAATTGAAAAATTATAATAAAAAAGAAGTCACCCTCACAAAAGCAATAAAAGATTATATTAATCCTGGTGATAGGATTTTTATCGATTCTGGGTGTTCAGAACCAATTGAATTAACAAAAAAGTTAATAGAATTGGGTGTAGAACTTCCAGATATCGAAATTATGCATTTTCTAAGTCTAAGTGATCTTGATTATTATGAAACTGCCGGTGGGATTGAAGATCTTTTCCGGCATAACGCATTTTTTATTGGAAAATCTCTACGCAAATACATTAAAGCCGGACAAGCAGACTATACTCCTATGCTTCTTTCAGAAATTCCTTGGCTTTTTAAGCTAGGAAAGATGCATTTGGATACTGCTTTAATCCAAGTTAGTCCTCCCGATAAATATGGATTTTGTAGTTATGGAATAAATGTAGATATTGTTAAACCTATAGCGGAATCAGCTGAATACGTAGTAGCTGAAATAAACCCGAAAATGCCCCGTACTTTAGGAGATTCATTTATTCATATGGACGATATCGACGCTTATGTTGTTACAGATCATGATATTATTGATTTTAATTATGGAGAACCTGATGAAGTATCACAAAAAATCGCTAAATTCGTAGCATCACTTATAGAAGATAATTCTACTATTCAAATGGGAATCGGTCAAATTCCTAATGCAGTTACTAACGAATTAGGAGAAAAAAAAGATTTAGGGGTCCATAGCGAAGTATTTTCTGATGGGATTGTTGATCTAGTGGAGAAGGGAGTAATTACATGCAAGAAGAAAACAATTCATAAGGATAAAATAATTTGTTCTTTTGTAATGGGATCTAAACAGTTGTATGATTTTGTTGATGACAATCCTATGGTCGAGTTCCATCCTTGCGATTACACAAATGATCCTTACATTATAAGCCAAAACAGAAAACAAGTAGCGATTAACGCAGCATTATCGGTGGATTTGACTGGACAAGTTAATTCAGATTCCATCGGACATCAATTTTATAGCGGTATCGGTGGTCAAGTAGATTTTGTAAGAGGGGCAGCAAGAGCGATTGATGGAAAGCCTATCATGGTATTACCTTCAACAGCTCAATTAAAAGATGGTACTATGATCTCTAGAATTGTACCATTTTTACAACCGGGTACTGGTGTAGTAGTAACACGAGGTGATGTTCACTATTTAGTCACCGAATGGGGTATCGCTTATCTCTATGGTAAAAGTATACGCGAAAGAGTACTTGAAATGATAAATATTGCACATCCTGATTTCCGTGAAGAGCTTTTGGAGCATGCAAAGAAATGGAATTATCTCTATTCTGATCAAAAACTTCCCTCTTCTATTAATGGTAGAATTAGTATTTATCCTGAAAAATATGAAACTATGAAAGAGTTAAAGAATGGGAAAACCATAAAGATTCGTCCAGTGAAGCCAACTGATGAACGTATAATCCAAGAACTTCATTATTCCTTAGATGAAAAGGATAGATATCTCCGATTTTTCTCACCTGTGAAAGATTTCAGACATAAAAAAATGCAACCAATGGTGAATATAGATTATACAACAAATATGATTTTAGTCGTAGAATACTCTGAAAATGGTCAAGAAAGGATTGTTGCATTAGGGGCTTTCTTTAAAACTTTTAATCCATCATTGGCGGAAATATCTTTTGTTGTTCATAAGGATTGGAGAGGATTAGGAATTACGAGATTTTTATTGAAATATTTAGCACAAATAGGAAAAGAGTTGGGATATAAAACCTTTGGTGGATCTATATTGATTGAAAATCGCCCAATGCTTCACATTATTAACAATTCAGGATATAACCTCAAGTTAAAGAAAATTGAAGAGGGTGTTTTTGAGTTTGCCTTTGATCTTTAACTTTTTTTAAATGATCAAAAATAAGGAAAATTCTTAATATGATCTCAAGATCGAATTAGATTAATTAAAAAAGCAAAAAAAAAATTAGAAGAGATTATAGGAACAAGTTTAATGAATGAATTTATTAAACCTAAAGTTGTAGTGAGTAGGTGCTTGGAATTTGATTACTGTAGATGGAATGGGAATATCATTAAAAGTCCTATTGTTAATATTATGAAATCTTATATTGACTTTCAGCCTATTTGTGCTGAATTTGAAATAGGATTAGGAGTACCTCGGCATCCAGTTCGAATTGAAATTAAAAATAATGAATTATTTATGATACAACCAATAACTGAAACAGATGTAACCGTAAAGATGAGGCAATTCAGTGATACTTTTTTAAATACTTTAGGAAAGGTTGATGGTTTTATTTTTAAATCTGATTCTCCTTCTTGTGGTGTTTATAATGTTAAACATTATATAAGATCTGAAAAAAATGAAGCTTATGTAAAAGAAAGAGGATGTGGTCTCTTTACTAAAATTATTTTAGAACATTTCCCCTATTCCGCTATCGAAACTGAAGCCAGATTGAGAAATTTTCGCATAAGAGAACATTTTCTTACTAAACTTTATACTATTGCCTCCTTTCGGGAATTAAAGCAGTCGATAAGTATCCCAAAACTTATCCAATTTCATACTTATAATAAATACTTATTTATGGCATATAATCAAACTGAAATGCGAATTTTAGGGCGATTACTTGCTAACCAGAAGGAATATTCATTAAATGATCTACTACATAAATATGAACAATCCATGTTGAATATACTAAGCTATCCTCCGAAATATACTTCAAATATTAACATTCTGATGCACATGTTAGGATATTTCTCTAAAAACCTTACAACAGAAGAAAAAGCATTCTTTTTAGATGAATTAGAAAAATATCGAGCAGGTTGGGTTCCTCTTTATGTTTGTAACAACCTAATCAAATTATGGATAAGGAAATTTAATGAAGAATATCTAAAAGAGCAGAGCTTTTTGAACCCTTTCCCACAAGAACTCATGAATTTTGATTTAAAGGATACATGGAGAGGTAGAGATTATTGGAACAAACCCGAAAAAAGGTTATAATAAAAAAGGATCAAACTCTTTTATAATTAATCAGATACTAAGCTATTATAAATTATGGTTGATTTTTATCTTAATTACTCAATTTCATGAAATTTTTAAAAAGGAAGGATTAAGCTCAGAAGTAATTAATACATTCCACCAGATTATATGTTCATATTTTAAGAGAAATGGAAGAAATTTTTCCTTCAGAGATGAAATATCTCCATATAAAGTATTAGTATCTGAAATGATGTTACAACAGACTCAAACGAATCAAGTTGATGAAAAGTTTGAACAATTTATAAAAAAATATCCTGATTTTAAAACATTAGCTAATACCTCTAATGAGGAATTATTAGCAATATGGCAAGGCCTAGGTTATAATCGAAGAGCTTTAGCTTTAAGAGATATAGCTCAAAAAGTAATTAGTGAGTATAATGGCATCTTACCTGCAGATGTAGAAATACTTAAAAGTTTTCCTCAAATAGGTCATAACACAGCATCTTCGATTGTTGCATTTGCATTTAATATGCCAACATATTTTATTGAAACTAATATTAGACGTGTGTACATTTACTTTTTTTTTCCCGGGAAGAAATCTGTAAAAGATAGTGAAATATTACCCATAGTAAAAAAAACATTGGATAATAAACATATTCGAGAATGGTATTATGCATTAATGGATTATGGAGTTATGCTCAAAAAAACTCACCCTGAACTAAATAAAAAAAGTGCTCATTATAGAAAACAATCTCAATTTAAAGGTTCAACAAGAGAAGTTAGAGGAAGAATTTTGAAATTATTAATTAATAAAAAATCTCTTTCAGAATCAGAGATACGTCACCACTTCTCAAATTCATCGGTCGATGTTTTAAAAGTATTAAAAGTGTTAATAGAAGAAGGTTTTCTTAAAAAGGAAAAAAGAAGGTATACTTTAGCTTAATTATTCAATACTATTTCTTTTGTTTCATCAGCCGCGCGATCTTGAAAGCTAAATCTTCTTGTTTTTTCCATTCACCAAATGCTAAACCTCGTACATTCAATTCATGAAGAATCTTCCTCACCTTTCTGCTAATTTTTTTAACATTTAAAGATTTAAAAGCAGTTTGAGGTAATGGCAAAAAAGAGTGAGTATGAATTCTTGCCCCCATTGTTGTAAGTTCTTTTATAACATCTATAGTCAAATCAATATCTTCATCTTCTTGAAATGGAAAACCAAAAATAAAGTCTACAATAGCTTTCAGTCCAAAATCAAGCGTTAATTGAACCGCGTTAAAGATATCATCAATACTATGGCCCCTATTACATAAATCAAGGATACGTTGGCTTCCAGATTGGGCTCCGATAACAATATTATCATTTGAAGCATAATTCTTAACCAATTCTAAAGTTTCTTCCATGACATGTTCAGGTCTAACTTCTGAAGGAAATGATCCTAAAAATAACCTACCATCAGGTTCAATAATACTTTTAACTCGTTTAACTAATTCCTTTAATTTGATTAGATTTAGAGTTTTTCCATCTAAAGAACCATAGGAAAAAGCATTAGGAGATATAAATCGAATATCTTTCTTATCGTACCTATTGGCCATAAATTCTACAGCTTTACAGATTGAATCGATACTGCGGTGTCTAGGGAAGGTTCCTAAAAGATATGGTGTTTGACAAAAATAACAAACATAAGGACATCCTCTTGTAATTTCTATTGAGCCAAATTTTACATGTTTAATGGGTAAAGGTGGATAGTCATCTAAATCAATAAGTTTACGTTTACTCGTAAAATGATACTGTTTTTCTTTATCCAAGTAAGCAATTCCTTTGATCTCGGTCAAATTTTCCCCGTCTTTTGTTTTTCTCATAATCTCAATGAGAGTTTCTTCTCCCTCTCCAACAACTACTAAATCAAATCCCATCTTAAGCGTATTGAAGGGTTCACCTGTAGCATGAGGTCCACCAGCAACTTTTATAACTTTTTTGGGATGTTTTTTATTTATTTTTTGGATTAAGTCATATATTTCCAATAATTGAGATGTAAAGAACGAAATGCCTAAGATTATTAAATCAAATTTTGGTAAAATTGACTTTAGTTTATCAAATAGATTTTCTTTTCCTCTAGCAAAAAAGATTCTAATATCATCTAGATCTTTCTGGGTTTCTAAAGCAGCTACTAACGCATTAAAGCTGAAGAAATTCTCTTTTTGATAATAAATAAGAAAGGCGATTTTTTTTTGCACTAAATTTACACGAATAATATTAAATTATTGAAATAGTATTATATATCAAAATAAATTAAGATTTAATTAATAATTTAAAAACTTGGTTGAGAGATAAATGTTTTTGGGTGCTGACCTAATAGCAACTAATCCAAGCCAAGTAGGTATCGCTTGGCTAGATTTCTATTCTATAGGACATATTTGTTATGGAATAGGATTATTTCTCTTTTTTTCACTTTTTTATACGATCCCTAAAAAGCACGGAAATGTTCCTATATTTTCTTTACTGTTTGTGTTCATCTTAACGGTGATTTTTGCTATACTTTGGGAACTTGTAGAAAATTCACTATTTATAGACCTTGGTTGGAAATTTGAAGGGAGAGCTGATAGTTGGCAAAACATTACTTCAGATATCATATTCGGTTGTCTTGGAGGGTTGGGTTCATGGTTATTCTGTTATTTAATTTTTGTTAAAGAGAAGAATATCTGGTTCTACTACATATTCGGACTTCTTGGATTTGGTATATGGCTTGGAATCTTCATTATACTACGTAGTTTAACTTTAACTTAGAAATCAAGGTAAAATAACAAAATGAAATACTTTATAATTTATTTTTTCTATTTTTATTAAATAACTACTGTAGCTTGATTGATTATTGGATAATATAATTTTAAGGGAATATATTGATTCATATCGGGGAAATATACCTTTAATTTTATCTGTACCGCATGGTGGTAATATAAAACTTCCAGCAATACCTGATAGAGTTGATGGGATTCTTGGAATAGATTTAAAAACTATAGAACTTGCATATGATTTAATCGATTCCATAAAAACATATATTAAGAAATCAAAAAAATTAAAAAAATCCCCTTCATATTTGATATCTCTCATATCACGCAGTAAAATTGACTTTAATAGAGATGAATCAGAAGCATTTAACCAAAAATCTAATTTAGCAAAAAAATTTTTTAATTTTTATCATCAAAAATTAATGGAATTCATTAATTTCAATTTAAGAACATTTAACACATCATTATTAATAGATATTCATGGTTTCGAGAGAAATAAGCGTCCTGAGGGATATCGTGATGTAGATTTAGTATTAGGGTCTAATAATTTGGGTACTATATATGCTTTTCCCGTTCCTAAAAAATTTTGGGGGAAAAATATTCGAGGTAAAATTGTTAAAGCTTTTAATAAAAAAGGCATACTCATTGCTCCAGGACATCACCTAAGGAAAGAATATGTGTTAACTGGGGGGTATATTACAACCAAATATGGAGCAAGCAATATACCAAATAGTCAATCAATTCAAATAGAATTTTCTGATCAGGTAAGACTTTATGATAAATCATTAAGAAAAGATGTAATTAAGATTCTAACTCAAATAATCTATGACGAGTATATTCAAAAATATATATAAATAATATATGCGAATATAAAGAAATATATAATAATACTCCTTCTAATATATCAAAAAATAATTAACACCTATTTTTATTGCGTCTATGACTGGAGATAAAATAGATATTGAAGATTTGGAATCTTTTATCGATGGTTTGAAAATCTCCATGGATATGCTTGATGGAGCCGATCCTGCCAAATCAAAAGGATTTCAAGCACAGCTGGCGAAAACTATCTCAGATCTGAGAGTAAAACGAGTTCAGCTATTTGAACCAATACCTAAAATATTAGGGAATGTTACAAAAGAAGATATTAAGAATTATTTACTTAAAGAGTTATCAATATTAATGGATTATCTAAATAAGCAAGAATATCCAAGTGGTAAATTCAAATTAGTCAAAAAAATTGTGGATTTGAGAGCAGAAATAACCCATTTATGATAGTTAATCTATAAAACAAAGTTAAAAAGCTCGTATGTAATGGTGATTTGAATATTAATTGATGTACACTGTCATGCTAACCTTTATTTACTCATATCGAATGTAATTGAAGATGCAAAACAAGTTGGAGTAAACAAAATTATTGCGGTAGGAATGAGCTCAACAAGTCAAGAAAGAATCTTAGAAATTGCTGCTCAATATAAAGAAATATTTCCCTCATTAGGGATTCATCCTGAAGAAGTAAAAATGAATAAAAAAATTGAAAGTGAACTTGAAAAGATCACAGAATTAATCCTAAAAAATGAACATAATATTTGCGCAATAGGAGAGATTGGTCTAGATCATCATTTTATAAAAGAAAAGGATTTATATCCTCTTCAAAAGAGAATTTTCGAAAATATGTTGAATATAGCACAGGATTTACAATTGCCTGTAAATTTACATACAAAGGGTGCTGAAAAATTAGTATTTGAAACCTTACCTTCTTATAACATTCCAAATGTCAATATTCATTGGTATTCGGGTCCAGAGACTTATTTAAAGATCGGGATCGATAGAGGATATTATTTCTCAATAACACCTGCTATTAATTATTCTCCTGCGGTCAAAAATACAGCAACTGTTGTTGAAAAAGAATATCTTCTTTTAGAAAGTGACGGTCCAGTAAAATATGCTAATGAAATTGGGGCTCCGTATATGATTGCCAATGTATTAAAAATAATATCTGATCTAAAGAAATTAGATATAAAAGAAATGGAAATTCAAATTGAAAATAATACAAGAAAAATTTTTCCTAAACTATTCTCAATTTAGTACGAAAATCTCCTACTTAGAGTTGCGTATTTTTTTTATACCTTCCCATAACCCAGATAAATACATTATCCCTAAAGCTCTATCGTATAAACCATAACCTGGTTTCCCTCTTTCTCCCCATATCATTCTGCCGTGATCAGGACGAATCATTCCCTTAAAATCAATATCAACTAAAGCCTTGATAACTTTAAACATGTCAATATCTCCAAATTCAGTAGGATGAGCAACTTCAATAAAGGATTGACCATTTATCCTCTTTATATTGCGTATATGGACAAATGGAATCCTATCCAAGGAACCAAACTTATATATACTTTTAATTAAATCCATTTTTAAATTTGGACCAAATGAACCTGTACAAAAAGTAATTCCATTTGAAGGGCTATCTATTATATCTATTAGTCTATCTAATGCTGCTTCATTAGTAATTATTCGTGGAAGATTAAAAATTGGCCATGGAGGATCATCTGGATGAATACTAAGTCTTACCCCTGCTTTCTCTGCCACAGGTATAACTCTTTTTAAGAAATATTCTAAATTTGACCACAAAGTTTCTTCATCCACTTTAGAATAAGCCTTAAGTAAATCCTCTAACTCTGCCTTTCCATAATTCGTTGCCCATCCCGGTAATTCTATGGATTCTTCACTTATATTTATCTTATTGATTTCATCTTGATCATACGCAAGACTCGTTGACCCATCAGGATTTTTTTTTGATAAATTAGAGCGAGTCCAATCAAATACGGGCATAAAATTATAACAGAGAACATTTATCCCTAGAAAACCCATATTTTTGATATTTTGGCAATAGTTTTCGATATATTTGTCTCGACTTCTTCTACCTAATTTTATATCTTCATGTACTGGTATACTTTCAATAACAGATAACCTTAAACCCACAGCCTCTATCATCCTTTTTAAGGATTTAATTTGTTCTTGAGGCCAAATTTCGC
The DNA here is from genome assembly GCA_011364975.1 of Promethearchaeota archaeon. Classification (GTDB taxonomy): domain Archaea; phylum Asgardarchaeota; class Lokiarchaeia; order Sigyniarchaeales; family SOKP01; genus SOKP01. The sequence continues at coordinate 43,008 of RDOE01000006.1, forward strand.
CTATTTTTACATCATAAAGAGCAGATACAATTCCACTTATTCTTGGAATCTGTTTAATATATTCAAGTGGAATTGGGTCACTTTTACCATACCACCGAAAGGTTAATTCCATAGCCTATCTATGTATTTAATGATAATTCAAATTATAAATGTTTGTTCTTTTATACTCCTGAAAATGCTGAAAAACCACCGTCAACGGGTATTACAATTCCATTGACAAAACCAGAAGCTTCTTCATCAATTAGCCATAATAATGTTCCTAATAAATCTTCTGGTGTTCCAAATCGTTCTAATGGAGTATGATCTAAAATTCTCTTAGCTCGAGAATTAAACGCACCATTCTTATCTATTAAAAGCGAACGATTTTGATCAGTTAAAAAGAAACCAGGAGCTATCGCATTTACTCTTATACCAACCTTAGAAAAATAGACAGCTAACCATTGAGTAAAATTACTAACAGCAGCTTTTGCAGCACTATAGGCGGGAATTTTACTTAATGGACGAAAAGCATTCATTGAAGATATATTAATTATTATAGCACCTTTTTGATTTATCATTTTTTTAGCAAATACTTGAGTACTTAAAAAAGTACCAAGGAAATTTAAATCAAAAACAAAATTAACACCCTCTATATCTAAATCAAAAAAATTCATAATTCCTGGTCCTTCATTATTTAAATCATTTAAGGTTAAATATTCACTAGAAGTAGTTCCCTTAGGGTGATTTCCCCCTGCACCGTTAATTAATATGTTCCATGGACCCAACTTGTTCAATATAAGGCTTTCAGCTTTTTTCAAACTGTTTTTATCTAACACATTAGCTTCAATAGGTAAAGCAGTCCCACCTTTTTCATTAATCTTTTGTGCCACAAATTCTGCAGCTTCTCTTTTCAAGTCAATAATAGCAACTTTAATGCCATATTCTGCAATTTTTTCTGTTAGATATCCACAAAGTATTCCACCACCACCGGTCACAACCGCAATTTTTTTCTTTAAACTTGAACTAGAGGTAATCATTATATTCTATTAATTCTCAGTTTGATATATGATCTTTGGTTGGTAATTTTAATCTTTTTTCATTAAGTTTAAAATTTCATCACTAAGTTCTTCTCTATTTTTCATGCGGTTTAGCATATCCATTACTTCTGGAATTGAATCCCCATAAATATGTAATGAATTACTAAAATCCAAATAATGCCCCATCTCTAGATTTAACTCTTCAGCAACGTATTTTTGTATATGGATCATTCCGTTTACATTTGCTTCCCATGCTCTAAATAAATCTCTACTCCTCCAAGTAGTTTGCATTATTAATTTATTATTCTTAACTCTCATATAGATTCGCTGAAGACACGGAGGATCAAAATGGAACGGGTCCACTAACGGTCTCCAAGTTATCGCTTGAGCTCTCCTTGAATAAGGTGTTTGTCTTAATGTTTTTATAATATAATCAATTTGATTTATTCTTGGAAATTGAAGTATTTCAATTGGTATTCTTTCTAATCCTAGTTGGTTTGAAATTTTTTGATTTAAATCGAATATAACATCATTTTTTAAGTTCCAATTAACGGAATTCCCGGACTCTTCTACTTTGTTTGCTTTCAAAAGTTTTTGATGTTGTTTAACAAAATTATGATTAATTATGCCTAAATCATAATTAACATGGATACTATCTTCTAATGAATAAGGAGCATAATTAAAAATTCTATCATGGTATGAATAGGGAAAACTTACATCCGAATCCCAGATATAATGATCATTCACTCCTTGAAGTATTTCTTCAATATAACCACTTTGAATTGATCCTATGAGGTAAGTATCAGCCATACATCCATATACTTCATAAGAATTTCCATATTTCGTTTTTATCTTTATGACTTTATCTTTCCTCATAATTGGATTGCTTAAGGGTTTTTTAACTTCAATTAATACTGAAGCATCCTGTGAGGGTAAATCTCCTGATTTATCATATTCGGTAATTATTTTATCTCCATTATACAGAACTTGAGTAAGAGCAGAAAGCCAAGCCTCTCTAACATTATCTTTTGATACAAATATTACTTCAGCCATAATTCGAAACCTTAATTAATACACTAAACAAGATATTTTTTTGATTTTATAATTTTTTTGTTAAAACTTTAACAAAGATCGTTAAAAACACTTATTATTCAAATCTTTATTAAAAAAGATCTTTTTTTTTAAAATTTTGATAATATACTTCATCTCTTTAAAAAATTAGCGCTAAAAATTTATATTTTAATTAATTTAAACTATCAAAACTACATAAAATTAAGAGATAAATTAGGTATGATTTCTCTGAAGTTTAGATTTGAGCCCCCATTCAATGAAATAACTAAGAGTACTAATCAGACACTTCATTTTGATAAAGAGTTATCCCTTAATGAATTATTGGAGCAACTGAAGGTTCGATATGGAGAAACATTTTACGAATTACTTTGGGATAAGAAAAACAAGTCTGATTTCAGCTCGTTTCTCTCTATCATCATTAATGGGAAAAGTTATAGAGATGAAAACTTTCTTAATACAATTTTAAGAGATGGAGACGATATAGCCTTTCTTTATCTATATTTTGGTGGTTAACCTTAAAATATTTAGTTAAATGATATATATTAACCACATTGTAAAACCTGTCAATAAAGGATTCAAGATATTGTCAGAAATATATATAGTAAAATAATCGATTAAAAGAAAGATACATGTTGATAAAATTGCCATCATAAGAATCTTGATTATACTTATTGGCATTAAATAATAGTATCCATTTAAAACTAGCAACACAACAATGAATGTACTCAACCCTCCTGCTATGAAACCTTCGATTGTCTTTTTCGAATTTTTTCTCAATTTGTGCGAACCAAACTTCTTTCCTATAATACATGCTAAAGCATCTGCTCCAGTGGTTATTATTGCAACTGAGGCGAATATTGGAAAGGGCGTAAATATAAATGGAGTAAATGATAAAACTAGAGGCGTAGACGCAATAAATGTTTCAGTTTCTTCAGGTCTCATAGATAAATACCACTTTCTTGCCCAATTTGGCAGCATATAATACTTATTTAATCGGGCAAGATCTGCAATTTGAAACATAAACACAAAAGCAAATCCTATTGTTACTATTAACCAATGCGAAAAACTATAATTATCCAAACCAAATTGCGACAAAAAACCACTATTTTCAAGAATAGTTCCTAATGTCCATAAAATAAAAATTACAGAGCAAGTAAATAGATGTAAAATTTTTCTTCCAAATTCACTCTTTACACTTTCATCCCAGTTATCATAAACTTTTTGCACATAATCATAATAATCTCTTTTAGCCATTATTTCAGGATTCTTCTTCGATAAATTTGAATTATATCTTAAAACAAAACCCCATACAATCATTTCTATAATAAATACAAAAGAAGATGTTGCCCATAAGAAATTTAATGTAAGAGTGGATAAAGAATTTGAATGATATTGGAACATAAAAGGAAAAATAACACCAGAAATAAAAAATAAAAGTACTAACATTAATTCATTTAAAAATAATTTTTTCTGAATTTTTTCTTTTCTATGCTGAATCAAATAGATGAAAGTTATGATTGAATATCCGATAAGAATTAAACTTGTAGGTAAAAACAACATAAATTATCTAATTATATCAATATTGATTATATAAATTAATTTGATCAGATCTTAAATATAATTTTTATTAGATCCAAATTAAAAAAATTGTAACCATATCTAACCGGAATAAGAACTCTATTACTGTGTACACTAATCCTAAACCAATAGGTAATAGTAGATTATCAGATAATTTTAAAGGTTTGTTGGTGATAACATCAAATATTAAAAAGAATAATGTAAATATAACTGCCCAGTTAAACCCCATAAAAAACAAGCTAATAATAAAACAACTAATAGTTCCGGCTATTGTTCCTTGCCAGGATTTTTCTTGATTCCATTTAATCTTAGTTTTACCATATCTAATTCCAATTTGGCTAGTTAATAAATCTGAAATAGAACTTATCCCTAAAATTGCGAAAAAAACCATTGGAGGAGTTATAAATGCAGCAAACATCTGACCGAGTGTAAAATAAAGATAAGCACCATAACTTAATTTTTCTTCCTCAGAAAAAAATATTCGGCATACAAAGTTAAATGGAAAAGCAAACAATGCTGTCTTTCTGGTAAACTCATTTGCTAACATAATTAAATTCAAACAATAAAAAAAGAAAAATAAAAGATAATAAAACCAACCTAATGAAAAAAGAACGTCTCTTATGTTATTGGGGTTCATTATTAACCCAAAATATAATCTGCCCATATCGTTTATTTCAGGGATCATTCCACTAGTCGACCCTGAAAAATCAATTACAAAAGCAGTTCCGATGTACCACACTATAAACAAGCCAATAAACATTATTACATGAGGTATTTTCCTCAGAGTATCCCTCATAATTTTAGACCTCTTTTTTGAGCTCTCCTCAACCCTCAGCCAAAATTGATTAAAATCTCTATTGAAAGCAATTTTTTTAATTAGAAAAACTATAATCGTTGAAATGATTATTACTAAGCCTATTATTAATATTGGTAAACTTAGTGTATAAGAAAACATAGGAATTATATCTATATAGAGTGTTGGATCTTGATTCATTAATAGCATTACCAAAAGAATATTAATAAAAGTAAAAAGTAGAGCTCCAAATCCAAAAATATTGTTTATGAAATCTTTTTTAAAAGAAAAATGCATATACCAAAATAATATTAGAAAATATGATCCTAAAAGAAGCAAAAACCAAATTATATACAAATCCATAATTATTTCAAATTAATTATATTTATTGTACATATTAAATCTAGAGGTTTTAAAAACTTTTAAAAATCGTTATTGATAATTAATGAAAAAAATAATTCTTGCCTCAAGATCTGTAGATAGAAGCGAATTATTAAAGCGCGCTAAAATACCATTTGAAATAATATTCTCGAATATTGAGGAGGAGTATTATAAAAGAATTATTTCAAATCCTTATCAATTAGTTAAGGAACTTGCTAAAGCAAAAGTGCTTGATGTTAAACAAAGATTATTTCAAAAGAAAGAAGATGCATTAATCATAGCGGCAGATACAATTGTCGAACTCAAAGGAAAAATACTTGGAAAGGCGAATAACAAAGAACAGGCGTTCCAAATATTAAATAAATTAAGCAATAACTCGCATAATCTTATTACTGGATTTGCAATTACAGATGTAATAGGTCCTAAATTAGTATGTGGTTATGATCAGACTATTGTTTATTTTTCTAATATCACTGAAAGAGAGATAAATCAGTATATTGAATCAGATGAATGGATGGGAAGAGCAGGGGCTTATTCTATTAGAGATAAAGCAGCACTCTTTATTGATTCAATAGAAGGTTCTTTTTCAAATGTAATAGGCTTACCTCTTAATAAAATATTTAAAGTACTGAAAAAGGAATTCAATTTGAATCTTTTAGAATTATAAAACCCTAAATTTTTTAAAAATATTTAAACCTCTCTATCTCTGCGCAAAGTTTTCAAACTTTCGTAAAACCTGAGTATTTTTTCTAATTTTGAGGCAATATTATTATAATATATTTGGTCAGCAAATTCACTTTTAGCTAAGTTTTTAGCGATAGCGATATCCTGTTTATAACTTTGTATTTTTTCATCCAGCATATAAGATTCTCAAAACCTACGATATTTATTTTAGAAAAATATCTATATATTACTTTCGTATTACAATGCGGAGAATCGATTAAATTCTAGAACGAGTACAATGTGAAGAAAATTTAAATGCTATAATATGTTAATAACATAATTAAAATGAAATTTTCATTTGAGATGAGATATAATGGCTAAACATTATAAAAATGAAAAAATAATGAAGTTTCTAACTATTCTTGGAGCCTTAATTGGATTGGTTACCCTGATCCTATATATTCTAGGGCTTGAAAATTATGGTTTTGTCAACCCTGTTTTAGCTTTAGACCGCGTTTTCAACTTCATTATCGGATTGGTAATAGTCTTTCTTACTTTTCTTGTAGCATTGAAACCTGATAAACCATTACCTTTTCATTGGCTTGTATTGTTCTTATTAGGTGTTTTTCTTGTTATATTCGGAGCAGGAATTATCTCTTGCGTTCTTGTAATCATTGCTTCATTAATTGGATTGTTAGAAAGCATCTAAAATCTTAATTCATTTTTTCCTTTTTACACTCTATTTCTTCCTTTTATAAAAATTAAACATTATTGAGAAAATAATTAACAATTTCTTCAGCAAGATTAATTTCTGTTACCTTCTGCAGAGCAGTAAATCCTGGAATGGAATTAACTTCCAAAATGGATAAACCCTTCTTCGTTTCGACAATATCAACACCGGCAATCTCAGTTCTTGTTACTTTTGCGGCTTTAACCGCTAGATTTGTAAGTTCTTTTGTTAAGTCAATTGGTTTCATGGTTGCTCCGGCATGAATATTGGTTTTCCAAGTATCACTTACTCTATACATTCCTGCAATCGCTTTATCACCTAATACTAAAATTCTTATATCTCGATTTTTATGTTCAACAAATTCTTGAAGATAAAACACTTCATTTAGTTGTCCAAGAGTATAAATTACATTTTCAGCAAATCCCTTATCCCGTATCCTTGTAATACCAACTCCTCTCGAGCCATAAAGTGGTTTTATTACCACATCGTTCCCAAGTTCTTCGAAAGCAATAATAGCATCTTCAGGATTTTCACATATTATAGTTTTCGGGGTAGGTAAGTTATGTTTTTCTAAAAAAAGAGACGTTAAGAACTTGTCACTTGCTATTTCTAAAGATTGTCTAGAATTGATTAACTTCAAACCATATTCTTCCATAGCACTTAGTAAATCTAACCTAAAAAAGATCTTTTGTGTAATAGCTGCACCAAAACCTCTAACTAGTGCTCCATAGGGATCTAAATCATCAAAAAGTGCTCCAAAACTAGATTTTTCTATATTTACCTTTACTGACGATGGTATGAAATATTGAATATCATAACCTCTCTTATTAAACTCTTTTGAGAGTACGAAAACTTCAGGATCAGAGGGTTTGGGAGTAATAATCATTGATTTCATACAAATACACAATTTATAAATTACTTAATTCTTCTAGCACTAAATAAATAAATAAATTTAATTTCTTTAAAAATATATATGAAAACAATGAAGCCTACAGATAAAGAACAAGAAACTGAAAAACTAACCCATATACTTACCCAGCTTCAAAATATATATTATAAAAAAAAAGAACATTTAGAAGAGTTAGAATTAGAAATAGCAGAATTGCACACTGCTATAAATAATTTAAGTTCACTTATTTCAGGAAAATCATTTGCTAGTGCTGATGAGTTATATCTAGATTTGAAATCTAATAAAAATCAAATTTCTGATAATGATTACTTTAAAGAAGATTTACCTGTAGAAAAGTTTAAAGGTACAAGTATAAAAAGAAAAATTTTCTCAAGTGATAAGCATAATGAAGAAGATTTAATTTGTGTTTTAAATTTAATTGATCTGAAAAGAGTAGAAATTAAATTTGTTGATCCTGAAAAAAGAGGTATAATAGAAACTTCTGAAGATTTTATAAAAATTTTTCTTAAGGGAGCTCTGATTAAAATTAAGGAGAGTAACCCAAACTTAAGCGTAAACTATAATTTTTTTAAAAATACAGATAAAATTGAGAAAATATATCTTTCAAATCTTACCTCAATTAAAGATTACGATCTCATAACTGAAAAAGTACGTGAATTATTAGCCTGTGAGAAAACGAGTTAATGAAAAGTTAATTTTGATAAAGTTTGAATAGTAATTATCATTACCAAAATATTATATTGAGATAACATATCGATTAAAAAAAAATACAAAAAATTAATTATACATAATTTATATTATTTTTAAAACTATATTGGAAGTGCAAAAATAATGGCGAAAAGGAAAAAATGGCTTATTATGCCAGTAATCCATTCAAAATTCAACGATAATAAACTTGAGGAAGCTCTCATCAATAAATCAAGAGATCTCTTAACTAAAGAACAAGGATTTGTTCCATCTTTTATATTTCTTTCAGGTAGTTTCTTCGATATTAAAGGATTTGTTTATACAGGACTTCGAGTTTGGAAGGGCGCAGTGAAACCTTCTGATTCAGATGAGGGTAGACGACCGTTATTAGAAGCAACGTTTGCCTCATTATCTGTATATCTTAGCTCACTTTTAGCGCTTCAATCAGATTTTTACTTCGCTTACGATGAAATTAAAGATATCCTTCTAGATAAAAAAAGAGAAGATTTGTGGACAATCGTTTCCGAAAAGTTACCATTTATATCATTACCCCCTAAAGAAATGTATGGAAATCAAGTTTCTCCAATATCCCCTTATTACGTTATTGAACAAGATGATGAACTTATTTTAGGTGAAATTTATCCTTCTGCTTATTTAACTAAAATTATTGACTCAATTAAGACCAGATTTTTTGTATTTTTTCAATATCAAGGATACTCTGCCTTTGGATTCTTTGATTCTCTCCCTGAGCGAACCAACTTCGGATTTGAAGAAAGAGCAAGAAATTTTGATAATGATCCTTCACCAGAAAATTTAAAGAAGTATGCTGAAAATGCAAAAAATTTGAAGGAAGTATTAATTGCTTTAATTGAAGCACACAATAATGCTTATCTTGAGCAATTTTTAATTCCAGACTATGAATTACTATTAAACAAACTACTTGAGGGAGAAGCGTAATGGTAAACATTGGTTTATTAGGAGATATAAGTGTGGGAAAAACGTCAATCTTGCGATTGTTTGTAAGATACCTAAATAAGGGAGAAATTGAAAATGTACAAGGTGGATTGAAATGTACGGTTGTTAAAACCGATTTCTCAGGTGAAGCTACGGTTCCTGGAGGAAATAAGGATGATTCTTTGAATGAAAAGGAAACTAAGACCATTCATCCAAATAGAGTGGTATTTAGAGAAGATACATCAGGGAAAGCTCATACGATTTTCGCACCAGGCGGTGATAGACAGCGTGCAGTTGTCAAGATGGGTATAATTACAATTTCTCGTATTGCTACTCAGATAATAGCTGTATTTTCCCTAGATAGAGAGTTAGAAAGGCAATTTGAATTCTTTAATGATGTTAGGTTCTTTCCAGACAAGATTTATGTTTGTATCAATAAAATAGACTTACTTGAAGGCGATAGAAATAAAAAACTCGAGGAATTGAGGGCAAAAATTACCACATTCTTTAGCAAAAGAAAAATAGCAATCAATGAATTTTTTGATACCTGCGGAGAAACAGTTGAAAATTTTGAAGAAGTACAAAAATTTAATAATCGTGTAGCAGAAATGATTTTAGAAATCACTACCACACATTAAGAGTCCTTTTAAAGTTAAATTTTCTCAATCTTTTACTTTTAAAGCGGTATTTAATAATAATCTAGCAATATCTAATTGATATCCAATTAGTGGAGTTAATTTAACTTGCTCTGTTTCTTTTCTTATTTCAATATATCCTAATACCTCTAATTCTTTTAAATCATCTTTTATATATTTCTTATTACGTGCCTTCTGTATTTCTGATATGTATGCATTTCCTGATGATTTTAAACAATATATAAGAGTACAAAACAAAGTTGCGGCTAAACTTGGTTTTCCTTCAAAAGGATTAGCAGAAATCAATTCAGAAATTTCTGATTCAAATCTTATATACCAATAAGAATTTAAAGGGTTATACCTAATCTGCATTCCAATTGGCTGAAGATAATTTGATAACTGTACTAATAATTTTTGAAAATATATTGAACTATTTTTATCTTTAGCACCTAATACTTCTAAAATTTCTTCTTTAGGAGCACCAAATTGACCATTATATCCTTTTTTACTTAATAAATTCATTAATAAAGATATTTCATTCATAATTTTCTCCTCATAAATATAGCATATTAGTTTCTTTATGATATTTTATTCTCCCTTGCTGTAGAAGGTGTAACAAATAAATAAATTTCTCATAAATCTTAATCTGATCATTTTCCCCATCGAAGATTTGTTCAAATAAACACGGGAGTTTATCCCTAATTCCATCAAGAAAAATACTTAATTTTTCAATAAATTGCTGTTCTGGTATTTCAATTAAAAATTGTTCATTTGAAATTGCCCTTATAAGATGTTCAATTTCTAAATTAGATTCTTTCTCTTTACAGTACCGATTTTTAGCATAAGTTAAAAAATTTAAGGATAAATCCTCAATATAAAAATTTTTATACCAGCAATGGTCAAATAAGCTACAAATTTCTTTATCTTCCGGTTTTTTCTTTAAGAAATTTATTATTTTCTGATCATCATCTAATAATCTTAATAGTTTTTTTAATTCTTCAAATTTTTGCTCTAGAATTTCACAAGCTTTTTTATAGGTAGCAGAATAATTCTCTATATTAAAAATGTTAATAGAATTCTCTATTTCATTAAAAAGGACACTTAATTCTAATTCTAATAAGGTAATTTTACCTGAAGTTATATCCTTCTTAATCATTTCAATCTTATTATCTAATTCTAAAGACATATCCTTATGATTAATCAATATTATTCACTCACAAACTTTGGAATAAAAATGGTAGACGCTTCATTTTTCCCTACTCTTGCAACTCCTATCAACTTATCAGCTAACTTATATAAAATGTTTGAGGATTTTGGGAGAAACATAAGCAATTGGATTGCATTCTTATCCAGAGTCGATTTAATCATTTGGTATGACGCTTCAGCATTCCTCTCATCTAAAAACATTCCAGCCTCATCAAACATACATAAAGGTGATGGTTTCATTTCTTGCAGTGATAAAATTAAATTAATTGAAATCATCGAAATTTGTCCACCACTTAATGCAGTAAATGTTTTTAGTTGGTCTTTTGAAGTTGCAGCTTTAATTTCTATTCCTAAATCCTCAAAATTGCCAATTAAACTCAATAAACAAAACGCTTTAATATTCGAATCTTCAAATCTTTTATTTACCTTTAAATTTAAATCTTCCAGAGCTAATTTAAATCGCTTATAATAGGTCTCCTCAAGTTTATCTTCTGTGTTAATAGCAGCTTTAATGTCAATATCAAGTTTCTTTTGATTTCTTGTTATTTGTTTTAAATTACTCAATATTTGTTCTCGTTCGATTAAAATGGATTCATCCACGTCATAGTATTTTAATAATTTTTTATTAATTTCTAAAACATCCTTTTCAATCTCCTCAACAGGTCGCATAGTAATAGAACTAAATTTAGAGAAATTTCCAATTTTTGTTTCAATTCGTTCTAAATCTTCCATTTTATGCTTTAATTGATGAATAAGCGAAGAATGGTTTATATTTTCTTGTTCTAAAGACAATTTCAATTGCAAATCATATTTGTTTAATGTATTTTTTTCATTATTTAATTCCACTTTATTATCTTTAAGTTTTTTCAAATAGCTTTCAATTTTTTCTAGTTCTTCCTCGATTTTTTCTAGATTTTTGTATATTTCAAACGCTTTTTTGTCTAATTTTTTAAAATTTTCCTCTTTTCCCCTAAAATCATTTTTAAATGTTTGTAACGAATTGCTAGATATAAGCATTTTTTCAATTAATTCTTGATTTACTTGAAATATTTCGCTTAATTTCAAATTCCATTTAGTAATTTCTTTGTTTTTAGTATTAAGCTCTATAGGTATTTCTTTAAGCCTATCATTCCATTTGAAAAAATTCGGTTCTTTCTGTTTTTCTAATTCTTTTATATGAGAATTGAATTGATCAACTTTTTTCTTTATATTAGAGTTAGATTCCTCCAAGGAATAAATTAAGTTATATAATTTATTTTTCTTTTCTGTTAATCGTTGTTTCTGAGTAAAATGGTAGAGTAGATCATTAAAAATTTCTTTCTTTTTATAAATACTTCTCTGAATCTCATCCATTTTGGATTGATTAGTCCTTAAAATATCAAATTTATTGTTTATATCAATTATTTCTCGTTCTAATATTTCTGCTTGTTCCTTTTGAGTACCAGTACTTAATAAACCCTTTAATCTTTTAATATGTGGGCTTTCATAAACATACTTATAGGAAACAATCTGTTCCCCCTTTAAAGTTACACACTTACCATTAAAATTATCATGAGTATATAGATATCTTCCAGATTGATAATCTTTAACAACAACACAATTTTTAACCTTGGAATATATTACTTTTTGAATATCCAAATCATTATTTAATATTTTAATAAGCTGAACTAAGTAACCTATTAACCCATCAGCTCTCATCTCGGGATATGAAGTGAGATGCACATTTTTAGGGAGATAGATATTACAATATGCATTGTATTTGTTCTTCAACTTTCTAAAAAGATTTAGACTATCCCAATCCTTAGCAATAAAGCTGTGGAGTAATCTCTCACCAAGGACAGATTCAATGGCATAACTTAGTTCATCATTATAACTTAAATATTCGATAATAGGACCCTTTACCTTATCACTTAATCCTCTTTTACTTATTTCTTCTTTTAAAACATTAATATTAGCAGGTAAGACAATTCTACGTTCTTTTAGAGCATTTTGTAAATCCTTTAACTTATTTATTTTTTTTGTTCTCTCATAATTTAACTGCTCAAGTTCAACTTTAGTATCGAATAGTTTTAAGCTTGAATCTTTAAGCTCCTCATCAAATTGTTTCATTAAATCCTTAGTTGGGTTATCTAAGAACCACTTATTATTTTCCAATTTATGATTGATATCTTCTAAACTTTGAAATATATCGTTAATATCTTTTTCAGTATTATTTACAACTTCATTATTTTCAATAATATTTTTTTCTAAAGCATCTTTTTGCATTAAAAGTCCATTATACTCCTCCAAGAATTCACGGTTTTCTTTAACTTTCTTAGTTAATTGATTTTGTTCGTCTATAAGGGTCTCTAATTTATTTTTTAACAAATCTTTTTCTTTGTTAGCGGTTTCAATTTCCTGTTCTATTTTCTTCTTTTGATTTTCTAAATTTTTATATTCTTTTTCTTTTATCACAATTTTTTCTGAATACTGGTCAAGATCTTGTTTCATTATGATTTTTTCTTTTTGCCAGACTTGAATTTGATTCAAATAATCTTTTTTTTTAAAAGTATACTCTCCCATATCTAAAGTAATTCTACTTATATCATCCTCAATAATAGAAATTTTCTCTTCTACATTCTCTATTTGCTTTATATTATGATTAATATCATCTTTTAATTGATAGATTATTTCTTCAGCTTTCTTTACATGTCTTTCAAGGTCTTCAATCTCGCTCTTTAATTTTTCTTTATTTGCCCATAGAAGCTCATCTTCATATTCTTGTTTCTCATTTAGCAGTTTCTTTTTTTGTTCTAGTCTTATTAATTTTGGTTTTAATAATTCTAAATTAAAATTTAATGTATTCCTTTTAGTAATAAGGCTTTCAAAATCTCTTTTAAGCCTATATACACTGTCCTTTTGTTGAAGAATTTCTTCACGTAAACTTTTAAGCCCAATACCTTCCTCCAAAAAGTTACAGAGTTCTACTGGCTTAAGATTTTTAATTGCATCAATTTTACCTTGACTTACAAAAGCAAAGTGGTTATCAGGATTGATCTGTAAATTCGTAACAAGCTTTTGAAGGTCATTAGCATGAAATTTACTGAATTTTGCATAACCCTTTCTTTGAATTTCATAATAAGGCGCTTTTCCACGAAGAACTATCCTTCTGATTTTGATTAATTCTTCGTTATATTGAATATGTAACTCCACCATTGCATGATTTTGGCCATTTCTTATAAAATCTGACCATTTTTTATAACGATCGTCTCTTTCATTGCTTCCAAGAACAAATTTAATCGCTTGAAAAATTGAGGTTTTTCCACTCCAGTTAGGACCAATTATTAAAATAAGTCTTGGTGATTCACTTCTACTAGTTCCAGTAAAATCTACTTCATCTCTTTGGAAAGAGAGGAAATTTTCTAAGATTAGTTTTTTTAAATGGATATTATCGCTCTGATTTAAGGATGAAGTAACCGTTTTAATTCACCACTTCTATTAATCATACCCAAAAACTTTTTTTATTTGATCAATTCGTTTCTTTCCTTTCTCAAGACGAATTTGCGCCATTTTAGGGTGTTCATTTAAAAGAAAGGGATATTTTCCCAACAATTTTCTATCATTATCTTCTAGTACTTCATTCTTGCTTAATTTTTCAATAATTATAATTAGTTCATTATAATTTTTAGAAGCAGCATCTTCATAGAGTTGTTCTAGCATAAATTCAGAAATATTTTCATTTTGAAAATGATTGATGTAATCAGTGGTAATTTTTTCTTGTTCCTCAAGTGAGATCATCCCCTTCTTTGAGTTTACATTAAAGGGAGAATCTTCTGATTGCTCAACATTAATGTAAGTTCTCTTGTTAGATTTATATTTAATTGCGGACGATGGAATAAACTCTCCCTCATCAATTATATTCACCAAAATATCTGTAATTTCGTTACTTAAATTATTCAATTCAGAATTTAAAAAATGTTTAAAGATACCTACTTTTAAAAGCTGAGATAAATCCTCAACTTCCCAATCTTGCGTTTTTTCAACTATAGTATCAATATCGAATACAATTTTCGGGTTATTTTCTGAAAAGTTTTTTAATAGCTCCTGCCGTTCAATATTATCTAATATAGGTATCTTTATGAACAAATCAAAAATATAATATATTTTATTTTGATTTGCTAAGATATCATCATAACAATTATTAATCCAAATCAATATGGTGTGATTTTTAATGAAAAAATCAGAATTTTTGAAATAGTTAATAAACCTGGAAAGAAAGTATTTTTCTGTAAAAAAATAGGGTGGAAACTCACGTTCATTAAAAATTAAAATCTTAAAATTATTTTTTGAATCTCCTAAATTATTATTTTCAATAGAAGATTGTTGAGAGATTTCCTTTTTTATATTTTTATTTGATTGATTAATTATAAATTCTTCAATAACTATAGGAAAATCATCTATAAAGTCTTTCGGATTACTAAATATTTCATTATAATTCAATTCTATTAATTTTAACTGATAGTTTTTAGAAATCAGCTTTAAGTAAAATTCGATATCACTACCTGGATTGATGTTTATTAATAGGCAACCCTTCGGGTTTATATATCTTAAATAATCGACACTAACAGTATCTTCGAAATTGGTTAAAATGATTTTTAAATAATTGATTATTGTATTATATTTCTTTCGATAAAATATATCTGCTTCATCAATATTGATTTCGGTTGATGAAGTTATTCGAAAATATTTCACTTGGTTCAAATCTTCTTTCGATCTTTCCATAATGGATTCATACTCATTATCGGCTTAAATTTATGAACATTATTTTCATGTAAATTCACACATAAATATTTAGTGATACTATTTTAGGTTTTGACTAAAGTTTTTATCCGTATATTGTTAAAATAATAGAACATCTTATAATTTATCAATTAAATTAGGTCTTTATAACCAATATGACTTATTAAAAATATTGAATTGCGAATCAGCGTTCAATTATTAAAAATTCATTTTTCAATATTGATGTCAAGAATAGGAAAAAGTAAGTTCTTAAAGTTATTTTTTACCTTCCTTACCATAAATACAAAACCAGCCGCCTTCTAGTTCATACTTCTCAAAGATCCCACAACCAAAGCAGAAACATCCATTATCTTTTATTTCAGATAAATGCTGGTCTGTTTTTCCCCGTGAACAGAAAAGAGCATGTGGTTCTATTTCATTTAACTTATTTGGTTTAAATGAAGGACAAGAACCACAAAATTGGCGACAAACTTTAATAGAATCCTCCGTATCGGGGACAGGATCTGGCATTATAATCTCTTAAAATTTAATTAATAAAATAGATTTTTAAATCTGATAATTCTCAACTATATTCAAAAGAACTTTATCACCATTTAAAGTTAATATTTATAGTTTATTAGTTAAAATTGTAAAGAAGCAGAGTTTAAATTAATTTTCAGAATTGAATGACAACATACTTAGGTTTTAGTCAAATTGCAATTCTTTTTTAATCTGATTTAAATATTGATTGAAATTCTCTTTAAGAAGTGAATAATATGTAAATTTTCCTTTTTTCCAACCACGTATAAGATTTAATTTCTCTAACTCTCTTAAATGATGCGAAATAGAAGGCTGAGACTTATCTAAAATTGTTTCCAATTCACATACGCATCTATCTTTATCCTTTAGAACGTTTATTATAATTAATCGTTCCCTATTTCCAACTACGCTAAAAAAATCAACTATTTGATTAATTTTAGTATCTGTTTGTAACTCTTTTCCTATTCGCTGTAAAGATATGAAAAGCGTATTAATATCTTTACATTCATCACAAGAACATAACATTTTTTTTATATCATTTTGTCGTTTAGTTTTAATTTGACGCACCACCATTAGAGTATTATAATCTCAACAATATACATTATAGTTATAAAATTATAAAAGTTTTATTCAAATAAATTTTTTTCGATTCAAATCGAAATCTTTTTATTTGAGATAGAATAATAAGATCTCAAGCTCTAACCAATTATATTTAAATTTAATATAATAATGCAAACTATAAATAAATTAAAGGTTGGAGTAATTTCAGATGGGAAATACGGTGAGAGAGCTTACGAGAATATCAAAAAGACCTTTAATACGACTTGGATATTAGTACCAAATATTGAACCCAACATATTAATAGAAGATAATCTCGAATTAATAATTCCTGAATGTGATGTTTATATCTCCTATGCTAGACATCCAGATATAATATTGCAAATTGCTGAATTGAAAAAACCATTAATTTTAGGAGTGCTTCCTGGTTATGGACTTTATCAACAAGCAAAGAATATTAATAATCAAACCATTCACGCTCCTACTATGTGTTCTTTAGAAAATCACACGGGAATTGTTGAGGTTGACACATTCATTTCTTTCTATGGAAGACCCATATATGAACTTAAAATAAATGAAGAGGGAATAATCCAACAAATCAAAGTTTTGCGTTCATCTTTATGCGGATCTTCTGAAGCAGGAGCTAAATTCTTGCTAAATAAACAAGTGAATGAAGAAAACCTTCAACAATTTGCTCTAAACGTTTGCCATGAGTGCCGAGCTCCGAGATTTGGGCGTACTTGTGATAAAGAAGTAGCAGGAATAATTCATTTGTGCTCATTAATAGAAAAATTTCCTCCTGAAACATATAATAAATTTGATAAAGGCCTAATAGAATTTATAGAAAATATTAAAGACCAATATAAAATTAGACATGAAAAATCAATATTAGAGTAATTAATATGGTTGAAGAGAAATTTGAAAGTGAAGTTAAAGAAAAATTAGAAGAAAAGAAGGACCAAGAATCTCGAAAGATTAATTATTTTGAAAAGTTGCTACCACTCTGGGTCGCAATCTGCATTTTCATTGGGATCTTGCTTTCTCAAATGGTACCACAAATTAGCGAAGCGATTGATTCTCTGCAGATTGGTGGTATTTCAATACCTATAGGGATTTGTTTATTTTTAATGATGTATCCCGCAATGTTAAACTTACAAGTTTCTGAACTGAAAAAACTAGGTAAAAACCCGAAACCCATTATTTTAACACTTGTATCTAATTGGTTAGTAGCGCCATTTGTAGGTCTAGCAATGGTAAACATTTTTCTACCAGGTGATACAGTAGCCATACGTCAATTAAGTGTAGCTATCATTTTGTTATCAAGTTCGCCTTGTACTGCGATGGTATTAGTATGGGGTTGGATGGCAAAAGGAAATCAAGAACAAAACGTATTAAACACTAGTTTAAATACAATTACAATAATTTTTGGATATGTTGGAATGGTCTCTCTTTTAACAGGTATACAAAATATTCCTATTAATACTTGGCTTTTACTTATTTCACTGATTTTTTTCATTGGTTTACCCTTAGTTTTGGGGATATTATCTAAAAGATTTATTGTAAGATCAAAAGGCTTAGAATGGTTTAATGATACCTATAGACCTTTCGTGGGAAAAGTATCGATTGTAGCATTATTAACTACCCTAATAGTCTTATTTTCTTTAAATGGAGATGTCTTGATTAATAATCCTGACTTACTTTTACTTGTTTCTATACCATTACTGGTCGGGTTTGTTATCGTAGTTGGCTATAATATCTTAATAACAAAGGTTTTTAAACTGAAATACAAAGAAGCGGTAATAACAGTGATTATCGGTTCTTCCAGCCATTTTGAAATTGCAATCGCTACCGCCGTTGCAATGTATGGAATTGGATCATTTGCTGCGTTAGGAACAACGATGGGTTTATTTTGGGAAGTACCTGTGATGTTGAAAAGTTGGATTTTGGAAATAAAGAGTGATTAATTAATTTAAACCGATTACAAAAAAACAAAGAGATGAAAGAGATAAAGTGGCAGTAGTCTATATGAAAAAGTTGGAGGAAGAACCTGAAACCTATGATTCTAAATTTACGACGCTAACAAAAGGTGTTAATATAGACGTTCAGAGTTGGATCCTGGAAAAGTTTGATACCAGTCAGTCAATTTTAGACATTGGCTGTGGTCCCGGTACTTTAGCAAAAAAATTAGCTTTAATGGGAAATAAAGTCAAAGCAATCGATATCAATTTCAAAATGATTAAATACGCGATAGATAATTATCCAACTGAAAAGGAAGTCGATCTCTTATACCAAATCGGATCATTTGAAAATCTACAGGAGAATTCTGAGCTTTATGACACCGTAATCAGCACATTTATGATTTCAGAGTTAAATCAAATAGAACAACAAATCTTTTTAAGAACAGTGTGGAAATTAATTAAAAATAATGGAAGGTTAATAATCGCTGCGGAATTTATACCATCTGGTTTGTGGAAAATTATCTTTAAATTGAAACGATGGTGGTTTAAAAAGAAGATACATCGACTACGGTTAAGAGGAACTCATATTATTAAACATTTTTTAGACTACCTAAACCCGATAGGATTTGAGATTATGTCTGAAAAACACTGGAATCATGGATCCATTAAGGCATTAGAATTGAAAAAGATCCAAAATAACGAGAACAATGAACCAGGATATTATCGGCCTAAAACTAAAAAATTTACTGGTTTCAAATCTCAAATTAGAATATATCGTTGTCTTTTTACAGGGCAAGTGGATAGAGTGCCAATAGAACCTGGCCTTTATAGAAGCGGTAACCCTACTGAGGAGTCTCCTATTGTTGTTACAGCTAATTATGAATATACGTATATAAAAGTTATGCGTGATCTTAGAGATTTGGACGCTTGGGTTTTATGCGTTGATTCAAATGGTATAAATGTTTGGTGTGCCGCCCGAGGTAATGATTTTGGCAATAAGCAATTAATCGACGCGGTTAATGGAAGTGGAATTGACAAGATTTCGAAAAATAACAAATTAATTCTTCCACAATTGTCCGCTGGAGGGATATCAATTCCAAAATTAGCTAAGAATTTTCCATTTAAAATTGTATATGGCCCTGTTTGGTCTAAACATTTGAAAAAATTTATAGAAAATCGTCCGATAAAAAAACCAGATTCGATGAAACTCGCAAAATTCACATTTTCCCATAGGATCAGAGCTGGAATCACTCACACAACATTCTTATTTCGTAAGATCTTTTTATATCCTCTTTTAGTTTTGTTGCTTTCACTTTTAATACTCAATCAAATTGACAAGTTATGGTGGATTGGAGAATTAGCAATATGGATAACTTTTTCAAATGCTGTTATAGCAATTTTTTTCCCCTTATCTAAATTTACAAGGAATTTTATAATAAAAAGTTTATTTTTTGGAATTTTAAATTTGATACTTTTTAGCTTTATTACTTGGTGGATTCATAATTCGCTCATATTTATGTTAACAAATACAGGAATACTTTTTTGGATAAGTTTTTTTTCTACTATGTCATTTAGTGGATACACGATGGCTACAAATCCAAGAGAAATTCAAAATGAATATCCCATCTTCCGGAAAATAAATATTAGTCTAATAGTAATTGTGATAATTTTATTAGGATTAAATATAATATTTTTCATAAATTAACAATAAATAATATAATTATAATTAATGGTGATGAGAATGGTTGAAGCAAATAATAATGCTTGTTGTAATACGAACACATTAGATAATATTCTTAATGTTCTAAATATAAGAATTATGATAAAAGAGCCCGAATGTACGGGTTGCGGACTATGTGCTGAAATTTGTCCATTTGGATTACCTAAATCCAATGGGAATGGCAAATTTGAGATACCACATCCAGAATTATGCACCGAATGTAGTGCGTGTCAACGAAATTGTCCTGTAAATGCCATTATATTAAATGAACAGAAAGGATGTGGATGTTTATGGAATGCTCGCCAAGCGGTCAAAAACAAACAAAACCAATGTAATTGCTCGTAAATAACTAAAAAACAAAGATAGAATGGTGATTTAATGGCTCAACAGAACAATAAGTTGAAGGTAGATATATATGTTCCTTTAGATGCATGTGCCTGTGAGTGGGATAAGTTCATGAATCGAGTATTTGAGGCAATTACACCTTTCATAAAATATATAAAATATGATACTAAAAATTTAAATTCCGATGAAGCTCGTAATCTTAATCTACATGGAAATTGTATTGTTGTCGATGGTCAGAGAAAATTTACCGCGGCTTATCTTTTAAAAAAGGAATTGCCTAATATTTTACGGGAAAAAGGGATTATTTAAATTATTTAAAATTAATTTAGGTTTTGGAGGTAAAAATTATTAAAAAGATTCATTTTGAAATCAGCTTACCTATAAAAGGGCTTCAGCAAGGTAAAAAGTATGACATCAATATTAGAGATGAGGGAACATTTTTAGAAGCTTTAGCTCTAGTTGATAAAGTAGAAATGGAGGCACCTGAAGGTTCTTTATTCCCTATAAATGAAGGATATATACATAATTATATGCAATTGTTCATTAATTTCGAAGAAAACTCCATTTATGATGATGTTGGGATTAGTGCTTATGGTCCAGACGAAGAGGGAAATTTCAGAAAATTCAATCCTATTAGAAATCATATAGAATTCAATCTCTATCCTGATAGTATCATTCAACTCCAACCTGATGTCGGGTGCTGATGAGAGAAGGTGAAAAATAGATTGGAGTTAGGAAAATTTAAAACTATGCTTCGTAAAAGATTTGGGACCGATAATGAATACTTCTATCATTATTTCAAATAGAACAATAAGGTGTATTTTGGATGAGTTCTTTTAACAAATACTAGTAAAAGAATGACATTAGGAATCTGCATCCTACCATCATGTAAATCAAACTTTTAAAGTAAAAATAGTAAGTTTAATATTTTGTTTTAACTTTCTAATTCAGTTATGGATTTTTTCACTCATTTTCTGATAGCTGTTTTAATTAGCATATTCACATTGAATATGATGCCACTCAGTATTGTTGTTTATGCATGTATAATGGCTATACTTCCTGATTTTGATATTGTTTTAGAACCGTTAAAAAAAATTTTCAAATCTAATCTGCTTGCTCACAAGGGTATTTCACATTCTTTCTTCTACAGCGCACTGATTTCAGCCATTCTAGGATGGATTTTTTCATCAATAATTAATCAATCATTCTTAATAGTTTGGTTAATCGGATTTTTATTTTATAACCTACATATTTTTCTAGATTTTCTCGCTGCATCGAAGATTCCTCTACTATATCCAATAACAAGAAAGAGATTTCGATTTTTCATCGACCGTGCTATAAATTTTCTTCTAGCTTTAATTTCAAGCAGTATTATAATTTTCTATATTATAATATTTTTTAATTGGCCAGAATTATTTT